>NC_008783.1:1115000-1445021 GCF_000015445.1 Bartonella bacilliformis KC583
ATATGAAATCCTCGATCGCCTCCACGAAAAAGGGCTAAAAGCTCCCCTACAAGTCTATCGGGCTCTCAAAAAACTTATTCAATTAAAATGTGTTCATCGCCTTGAAAGTGTAAATGCCTTCATGGTTTGTTCATATCCTGAAAATTGTCAGCATGAATTAACAACGTTTACCATTTGTGATAACTGCAGCAAGGTCAACGAAATACAGGAGCAAACGATCGCACATAATATCAAACAATTGACACAAAACATTGGGTTTCAAGCCCATAAAAGCACCGTAGAAATACGAGGAATATGTCAAAAATGTAAATAAATTAATGATCTAGACTTGCAAGTTTGCAAATTTAGGACTACCCTCAATAGGATCATCTTTCTTCGAGTAATTATTTTACTCGTTGGAAATTATATTCGAATTGAAAGTAATAAAATTTATGTCCTTTTTTGAAACGGTTGTTTCAGTGAAAACACGTCTTAACAAGACACCAAAGAAAAAAATAATCAAAAATCTTCTTATTATCCTTGCTCTTTTTATATTTTGGTTCAGCTATAAGTGGCTGACAAACTGGCGTTATATGCTTACAACTGATGACGCTCATCTGCAAGGAGATATCGCGGCTATTGCCACCAAGTTAAATGGATATATTCAAGACATCCCTGTCGATGCTAATCAAGCTGTTAAAAAAGGTGATGTCCTATTCCATTTAAAACGTGATGATTATCAAAATAGTCTGGATCAAGCTGAAGCGAATCTCAACACACAACAAAAAACCCTTATGCGTATCGATGCGCAAATTACAGCTGCTCGCAGCGCTTTAGATGAAGCTCGAGCTCAAAAAGATGCTGCTTCAGCTGTAGCAACCAACGCAAAACTAACCTTGGAACGTGCAACACAACTTAAAGCTGATAGTTACGTCGCTCAGTCTAATGTCGATAATGCCAAATCAGCCTATGAACAAGCCGTTGCCAATGTCACCCGTACCGATGCACAAATAGCTGCTGCACGGGCTAATATCCGAATTTTAGAAGCACAACAAGATGAAGTAAAAAGCCAAACGAAGAGTCTTGAGCTTATGCGTGACAAAGCAGAATATGATCTTAATTCAACCACTCTGCACGCTCCATTTGACGGAATTATTGGAAATTTAACTGCAAAAACAGGGGATTTTGTTGTGAATGGCCAACGCCTCGCAGCATTAGTGCCCACCCATGTACTTTATGTTGACGCCAACTATAAAGAAACGCAATTGAAAAATATTCATAGCGGACAAACTGCTTATGTCACTGTGGATGCTTTCAAAAATGAAGTCCTTAAAGGAACCGTATTGTCTATTTCACCTGCAACAGGAGCTATTTTTTCTCTCTTGCCCCCACAAAATGCCACAGGCAATTTTACTAAAATTACCCAACGTGTGCCAGTTCGCATTGCTATCCCTGCAGACGCATTAAAAAGCGGTCGTTTCCGAGCAGGAATGAGTGTTTCAGTAACAATTGATACACGCACACAACCACATGACAAAAAGTCTTTTATAAAAAGTTAATCATTCCTTTATGAAAAATTCTACCCCTTCTTCTTCCGATGTTGATGTCCAAGAACGCATAGGAATGCGTAAAATCGTAGCTTTTATTGCTATGACTGTTGGCATGTTTATGGCTATTTTGGATATCCAAATTGTTTCCTCATCTTTAGCTGAAATTCAAGCTGGTCTTTCAGCAAGCTCTAATGAAATTTCATGGGTTCAAACCTCCTATCTCATTGCAGAAGTCATTATGTTACCCCTTTCTGGCTTTTTAGGGCGTTTACTTTCAACACGGGTTTTATTCAGTGTATCAGCCGCTGGATTTACTATTGCCTCCATCCTTTGTGCAACAGCAACATCTATTGAACAGATGATTGTTTATCGAGCACTCCAAGGCTTTATCGGTGGAGGCATTATTCCTTGTGTTTTTGTTGCTTCCTATATCATGTTTCCTCCTTCGAAACGTCCAATTATTTCACCGATCATTGGACTGGTTGCAACATTAGCACCCACCATTGGTCCAACAGTGGGAGGATATGTCAGCCACGCCTTATCATGGCATTGGCTCTTTCTTATCAATGTACCCTTTGGAATCATTATTTCAATTTTAGCTTGGAAATTGATTGATTTTGATAAAGCAGATCCGTCTCTATTGGCTAAATTTGACTGGTGGGGACTTATTTCTATGGCACTCTTCCTGGGATCTTTAGAATATGTTTTAGAAGAGGGAGCACATCGTGATTGGTTCAATGATAATTTAGTATTTAGCTTTTTTATTATTATGGTTTTATCTGCTAGTGTATTCTTTTGGCGTGTTTTTAATGTAAAAGAACCAATTGTTGATCTTACTGCTTTTTCCAATTTTAATTTTTCAATCTCTACTATATTTGCCTTTATGCTTGGAATAGGCCTCTATGGCCTTACTTATTTATATCCTGTCTATTTAAGTCAAATTCGTCATTATGATGCACTCATGATTGGAAAAACGCTGTTTATTTCAGGTTTGGCTATGTTTTTTACTGCTCCTCTTTCTGGATTTCTTTCAGCACGAATCGATCCACGTATTATGATAGCTGTAGGATTTGCTGGCTTTGCATGGGGAACTTGGCTTGCTACCTCAATCACAGATGATTGGGGATTCTGGGAACTTTTGTGGCCTCAAATTCTTCGCGGTAGTTCTATGATGTTATGCATGGTTCCTATCAATAACATTGCTTTTGGATCCTTATCACCAGAACGGATGAAAAATGCTTCTGGGATTTTTAATTTAATGCGAAATCTTGGCGGTGCAGTAGGCCTTGCTATTATTAGCACTCTTATAACACAACGGACTAATCTCCATTATGAACGCATAGCTGAAGCCGTCCAACCTGGAAATATCCAAGCGACTGAAACACTTGCAAGCTTTACTAAACTTTTCAGCTTTTCTACTTTTGATCCACAAGCTCTTGCTTTAGTTCAACTTTTTAATATGGTTTACACACAAGCTGCAGTCATGGCTTTTAGTGATCTCTTTTTTATGATATTTTTTCTCTTTAGTATCTTAACTTTCTTAACTTTTTTTCTCAAAAAAATACCGCCATCCACCAATATCCGCGCAGAGCACTGAGTTTAAACAGCATTAAATATAAAGAAACCCCTTTTCACATTGATTACATAGGCCTACTCTATGAGAAAAGTTACAATGTAAGCAATACGTTGTTAAGGGTTATAGCTATATCTTTCTCTGTGCAAATTAGAGAATTTTCACGATCACCTATCATCAATAGGTGATCATACAGCTTCAGCTTCCATGGGAATCAACAAAAGACCTATCTCGTGCACTAACAGATGACACCCTCATCTCCCTTATGACCTTATGACCTTATGACCTTATGACATAAAAATACTGCAGATTTCCCTGCATGTCACACGCAATGCAATTATAGGATGAGAGCAATGCAACAATATAGAATCAGAATTCTGTAAGATCAGTTCTTAAACTTGGAGACAATGTTTACAAAATTAGAACCTGCCCCAAGTATCTTAATAACTAAGCTGTGTTTAAAAATCACTTACAAACAAAATAGCTCTATAAACTCAGTTTTTTCTGTTTTAAGTGCATGCAATATCTTTCACCATTGGAAATAATGGCGTACCCCATTGTTACGAGAAAAATTTAAATTACATAAGATCGTAGAGGTTCAAAACCATTAAAAGCAACAGATGCATAAGTTGCTGTATAAGCGCCGGTCCCATGAATTAACAATTCATCACCCACTGTTAAAGATAGAGGCAACAGATAAAGTGATTTTTCATACATAACATCTGCCGAATCACACGTAGGCCCCGCTAAAATACAAGGCTCCATTGCTTTATCATCACGCATTGTCTCAATGGGATAACGAATGGCTTCATCCATAGTTTCAGCAAGGCCATTAAATTTACCCACATCAAGATAAACCCAGCGTATATTATCATTATCCGCTTTTTTGGATATCAGGACAACTTCTGTGCGAATAACCCCAGCATTACCAACCATTGCACGCCCTGGTTCTATAATTGTTTCAGGTATACGATTGCCAAAATATTTTTTCAATGAATCAAAAATAACAACACCACAAACTTGTGCAGTAGGAACATCATGTAAATAACGTGTTGGAAATCCTCCTCCCATATTGATCAATTTCAACTGAATTCCTTCTTTTTCCAGGCGCTCAAAAACTATAGCCACATCTGAGAGAGCACGATCCCATGCATTCAGGTCTGTCTGCTGTGATCCTACATGAAAGGAAACTCCATGTGCCTGTAAACCTAATTGGTGCGCCCGACACAATACATCAACTGCCATAGCAGGAACGCAGCCAAATTTACGTGATAATGGCCACTCGGCTCCTTCCCCATTGGTAAGAACTCGGCAAAATACGCGAGCTCCCGGTGCAGCACGAGCCACTTTTTCCACTTCTTCAATGCAATCAACGGCATAAAGCGAGACACCAAGTGCATGTGCAGAGGCAATATCACGCTCCTTCTTAATGGTATTCCCAAAAGAGATACGCTCAGCCGTTGCACCTGATTCTAAAATCATTTTAATTTCTGCAACAGAAGCTGCATCAAAAGATGATCCTAAAGAAACAAGCAAGCGCAAAATTTCAGGTGCGGGATTTGCCTTCACCGCATAAAAAATGCGCGACTGTGGAAGAGCTTTTTCAAAATTCAAATAATTCTCATGGACAATATCAAGGTCCACAACCAAACACGGACCTTCAGAACGATGTGTTGAAAGAAAATCACGAATACGTTGCGTTGCCATTTGCAATCCTCCCCAGAAAACAAAAGTTTTCTAATCTATGCCAATTCAGCAGCATAAAACTGCTCATGGCTAAAGGACAAATACATACAACCACCACTCCTACCCCATAACGTCAGGAATAACGGTATTGTATGCCACGAAGGAATAGCGCGAAAATCGCGTTACTCTACTTTGTCTGCCTTTTTGATTGGAGTTGCACAAAACACTTCCGCACTGAAGGCAATGAGGTGTGCCTCTTTAGTTATCTCAGCATCTATAGCTGAAAGACACCAGAAAGGCCCGCACCGTCGTTGCTTCAAGATGTCCTCATTCTTTCGATTGGCCGCAAGAATGACTGGAGCGGTTAGTTCCAGGTACCGTACCGGTTAATCCCACCATTTGGGAACCAGCGGACACCCACAGGCACGTGCGACTTTGGGCAATGCTGCGTATAAGATGAATTTCAATTCATTGCAATCTTTTTTTTAATTTTAAGATTTTTTTAATCTTTCAGCCAAAAATAACTGCAAAAAAGCAACATTGCTCCACACATACTAGTAGCTTAACTTACTTCTCTATTTTTCTATGAAAAATAATAAAAAATATTTTATGAAAATACCTCCCTCTTTAAAATAGAAGGAACATCCCAAATGGTATCTTATAGCTTAGTGCCCTTACAGCCCTTGATGAGAGTTCATGGTGCGAGCTTTTGCTAATTGAAACTGCCTATGACGTTCCCGAAAACGCTGTTTATCAAATTCACTACGCGTATCATAACACGCATCACAAGACACCCCTTCTTCATAATGAGAGGATAATTTACCCTCAGCACCAAGAGGATAGCGACATGCCCGGCATAATTCGCGTCCAGATTCCTCAAGACCATGCCTAACAGAAACACGCTCATCAAAAACAAAGCACTCGCCCTGCCACAAACTTTCTTCTTTTGGAATTGTTTCCAAATATTGAAGAATACCACCCTTTAGGTGGTAAACCTCCTCATAACCAAGCTCACGCATATAAGACGTTGATTTTTCACACCGAATACCACCCGTGCAAAACATTGCGATTCTTTTTTTCTTCTTAAGCTCATCTTGATGATTGGCGACCCATTGAGGAAATTCACGAAATGTTTTAATATTAGGATCTACTGCCCCTTGAAAACTACCCAGCATATATTCATAATCATTACGCGTATCAACAACAAGGGTCTCTTCATCTTGAATCAGAGCATTCCAATCTTCAGGAGCAACATAAGTACCAACAGCTTTCAGCGGGTTAATCCCTTCAACTCCCATTGTTACAATTTCTTTTTTCAATCGCACTTTTATACGATGAAAAGGCATTTTTGATGCCCATGAATATTTAAGCTCTGGTGTCTGGAATGCAGGTTCTGCAGTAATAAAACGCACCAATGTTTCAATTGCAGCACAAGAACCGGCAACAGTTCCATTAATCCCCTCTTTTGCTAAAAGAAGGGTTCCTTTAATGCCATTTTCCTGACATAAATCCAGCAAAGGCTTTTGTAATTTTTGGTAATGCTTCAAATCTGCAAAACAATAAAGGGCAGCAACTTTAAATTTCTTTTCCATATTCTTGCCATACCGTGCGTTTTATTCAATTTCAAGAATTATTCATTCCGATCTTTTGTACTCTATATAGAGTACCTCATTCAACCACCCTTATTCAATCATCCCATAAAATCATACACCCAAAATAGATCACCCTGTATCATGCATCCACAAACAAACCATCAATATCTATTTTAGCTTTTGTCAGTCATGATTTACAAAATGCAATCTTTTAAAGACACCCCTGCCAAAGCTTAAAAGACCAAGTGATGGCATAAGTACCACGCTGCACATAAAACGACTGCCTTAACCTACGAAAGCACGTTCCACAACATAAGTAGCAGGCGCGTTGTTTGCTCCCTCGACAAGCCCAAAATCTTCACACATTGCAGCACAATCTTTTATCATCTCTATTGAGCCACAAATCATCACCCGATCTTCATCAGAATTGATTTTAGGTAAACCAGTTTCTTCAAAAAAAGCACCACTCTTCATAACAGTGGTAATACGCCCCATATGTTCTGAAGGCTCACGAGTGGTCATAGGATAAAACATCAACTGCTGAGCATATTCACCAATCAATGAATCTTGTTGCAAAGACGCTACAAGATCTTTTGCATAAGTCAGTTCGTTACATTCACGCGTGGTTTGAATCAGGACCACTTGAGAAAATTTTTCATATGTTTCAGGATCACGAATCAAGCTTGCAAAAGGAGCAACTCCTGTTCCCGTTGAAAGAAGATAAAGACGCTTTCCAGGAATAAGAGCATCAAGAACCAATGTTCCAGTAGATTTTTTACGCATTAAAACCGTATCACCAATTTTGATTTTTTGGAGATGTTCAGTCAATGGCCCCCCTGGAACTTTAATCGAAAAAAACTCAAGCTGTTCATCCCAAAATGGACTTGCAATTGAATACGCACGATAAACCGGCTTTTCTGCATTTGGTAAACCGATCATAATAAACTCACCCGAACGAAAACGAAAATTGTTTGGACGGTTCAGGCGAAATTTAAACAAACGGTCCGTATAGTGACAAACTTCCTGAACAGTAAGTGTAAAAACATTTTCAGGAATTGGAAAATTCGACGCAGTGCTACTGATATCTGCCTTAACATTGGGAATAGATGTACTCATAAAATTCTTCTTTACATCTTTATTGAACATTTAATCTCAGATTGTGCAAATTGTATAATGCTTACACGCTCATCTGCCAATATCTCTCTTCAATCATGAACAATTCTTGGTAATTTTATACAAAAACTGCTTCGAGAGAAAAGATGAAAGTGGTGCATCACCCTATCAATATGCAAATCTCTTATCATAAATTAGTTCAGCTGCATCGTCATCTTTCATAATATAACCAATGAGCAGGTCTACTTACCATCCAATCAATGAAAATAATCTCTGATGTATTTTTTTAAAAATGAATAGACCACTTATAACGATAGATAATCTCTTTTATCTCAATTACGCACCCGTAACACATACAAAAATCGATAAAAAAGAACCGGCCTGGTATTGCTTTTACAAATTTTACATTGAGGCTATTTTAGTAAAATGCAAACAAAGCAGGAAATAACTCTATTCAGTATATTAAAATTGAGCTTTTTATTTTAAAATTTTCTCTTTACAGATCATAATTCGGTATAAATCGTTAATGATTTTAAAAAGAAAGCATATTCAAATCCTCTTTAGGAGCTAATCAATAATAACGTGTAGAAAATTTCGTGTCTTATAAAAAGAGATAGAATTTTAAAATGAACCAACTCGTTGATTATAAAACAAACGCTGAACTTCCTTATACAACTGTAGCGACCATTGATCTTGGTGCTATTATTGCAAATTATAAAATTTTAGCCCAACATATTGCTCCTGCAGAATGCTCCGCTGTTGTGAAAGCAAATGCCTATGGAATGGGAGCTGAAAAAATTTCTTCTGCACTTTATCAGGCTGGTTGCCGTACCTTTTTTGTTTCTCAAATCCAAGAAGCACTGCAGCTAAAAACCATTTTACCTTCCAATATTACCCTCGTCCTTCTTAACGGCTTTCCACCGACGACAGAGGAATTTGTCGCTCAAGCGGGTCTTATCCCTGTTCTGAATTCTTGGCATGCGATCGAAAGTTGGCAAATGCTTTGCCAAAAAAAACATCAAAAATTTCCAGCAATCATCCAAATTGATACGCATATGAACCGATTGGGGCTTGATCAAGAAGAGTTACAACAGCTTATTAAACAACCTACCATTTTTGAAAAAGCCAACATAAAATATATTATGAGCCATCTTTCCAATGGAGATGACGCTACACATGCATCAAATGATACTCAATTAACTGCGATGAAAACAGCGCTCGCACAGCTCCCCACCTGTAAAGTCTCACTTGCCAATTCTGGGGGAATTTTCCTTAATTCAGACTTTTACTTTGATCTCGTTCGTCCAGGCATTGCACTTTACGGGGTTGACCCTCATGGAAAATGTCCAACCCCTATCAAACCTGTTTTAAAACTCGAAACCCAGGTTATTCAGAGCCGCCATGTTGATGCAGGCACCCCTGTTGGCTATGGAGGAAGTTTCGTGACCTCTCGACCGAGCACCCTCACAACTATTTCTATCGGCTATGCTGATGGTTGGCTGCGCACTCTTTCTAATAAAGGTGTCGTTTATTTCAACGGACATAAACTCCCTATTATTGGACGTATCTCTATGGATTCCACAATTGTGGATGCAACCGATCTTGAGTGTGAAAAACCTAAAATAGGCGACTGGGTAGAGCTGATTGGCCCCCATCAAACTGTTGAAGATGTTGCTGCAGATGCAGATACCATTCCGTATGAAATTTTGACATCTCTTGGCCCTCGCTGTAAACGAATTTACATTTAAATCATCGAAGAATGATCAAAATACTCCACTTATCTTGAGAAATGGCTCATGGATATCCCACCTTATTTTACATTCCAAACAACTAACTTATCATGATGAACATCTCATCCTAAAGTAACTAAATAGTGTGTTGTGTGAAGATATAAATAAGCTTTTCCTGTGAGACCTTCCTTCTCTTAAACACCATCGCTAAACTGCTACCAACGCACAATAATCTTAACCTGAATCAAAATATTACAAATTGCTGCCTCTATTGCAAAAGGATCAGAGAAATACTTGGTAAACATAAAAAGTTTATGTTAAATATTTTACAATGTCGATCATAAAATCATAGCAAGAAAAGTGATCAATTCATCAGTAGAAAAACTAAGTATTAACCAAGTAAAATTTGAAATCACCCACGACTCATCAAGAGTCTAAAAAGCTCACACAATATGTGAGCTTTTTTACATCAAGATTTGCAAATAATTTAATACGTATCAACAAGTGGTGGGCAAGAACAAATTAACGTTCTATCGCCAGCAACATTATCAATACGCGAAACAGGTGGCCAATATTTATTTGCAGGATCAAGGTGACAACCAGGAAAAACAGCTTCTTGTCGTGAATAAGGCCGCTTCCACTCGCCCTCTACAATATCTGTCAATGTATGGGGTGCATTAACCAACGGGTTATCTTCTTTAGGCCAAATACCCATACCAACTTTTTTAGCTTCCTCAGCGATAGACAGCAAAGCATCACACAAACGATCAATCTCTGCTTTTGGCTCTGATTCAGTTGGTTCAATCATCAAAGTCCCAGGGACTGGAAACGACATGGTCGGCGCATGAAACCCATAATCAATCAAACGCTTAGCAATGTCATCAACACTGATACCATATTGCTCTTTCAACAAGCGTACGTCAACAATGCACTCATGAGCAACACGCCCAAACTTACCCCGATAAAGAATAGAATAAGCTTTCGAAAGACGCTCAGCAATATAATTAGCGTTTAATATTGCTATTTGCGTTGCATATTTTAAACCATCAGCCCCCATCATTCGAATATACATCCATGTAATGACAAGAATGGAAGCACTTCCATGAGGCGCTGCTGAAACCGCATGTGTTGTCTTATCTTGTTCATGACCAGGCAAAAATGGCTCCAAATGCTCTTTTACACCAATTGGACCAGCACCAGGACCACCACCACCATGGGGAATTGCGAATGTCTTGTGAAGATTCATATGACAAACATCCGCTCCTATATCTGCTGGACGTGTGAGGCCTACCAGTGCATTCAAATTAGCCCCATCAAAATAAACCTGCCCACCATTTTCATGAGTAATAGCACAAATATCTCTAATGCTCTCTTCGTAAACACCATGTGTTGAAGGATAGGTGATCATTAAAGCTGCTAAACAATCTTTATGCAATTGCGCTTTCGCTTTCAAATCATCAATATCAACATCACCATCATTTAAACACTTAACGACAACGACTTCCATCCCTGCCATATGCGCAGAAGCTGGATTTGTGCCATGTGCAGATGCAGGAACAAGACAAATATTGCGTTGATGGTCACCACGCGATTGGTGATATCGGCGAATAGCCAAAAGCCCAGCATATTCACCTTGAGCACCAGAATTTGGTTGAAAAGAAATTTGGGAAAATCCTGTAATTTCACACAACCAAGCATTTAACTGGCTGATCATTTCCTGATATCCTGCTTCATCCCCTTTAGGTGCAAAAGGGTGCATATTCGCTACCGTAGGCCAACTTATAGGCATTAATTCAGCAGCTGCATTAAGTTTCATCGTACAAGAACCAAGCGGTATCATCGCCCGATCCAGCGCTAAATCTTTGTCTGCCAAACGACGCAAAAAACGCATCATATCTGTTTCTGAATGAACTGCATGAAAAAATGGCTGCGAAAGAAAACCAGCATCACGCCCTTTCCCAAAAAGTTGAGGAGAGGCCTGATCTGCTAATTGCGCACCAAAAAGCTTGGCCAAAGCACTGGCATCTTCTTCTGTTGATAATTCATCAAAGTTGATCGCAACCCGATCCTCATCAAGAACACGAATAAGATACCCAACTATTTTTGCTTGGTTTGCAATTTCTTGTGCTTTTCCTTTAACAACAACACTCACACAATCAAAAAAATATTTTCCTTCACAAGGTACACCAACTTTCTCTAAACCACTTGCAAAACGACATGTTAAATTGTGAATCCGCTTAGCAATCGTCTGTAAGCCTTGTGGCCCGTGCCAAAGAGCATAAGCAGTAGCCATATTTGCTAACAAAGCTTGCGCTGTACATATGTTTGATGTTGCCTTATCGCGTCGAATATGTTGTTCACGAGTTTGTAAAGCTAAACGAAAGCTAACACGCCCTTGAGTATCCGTCGACTGACCAACAATACGCCCCGGAATCAAGCGTGTTAGATCATCACTGACCGCAAGATACCCTGCATGAGGGCCACCAAAACCCATTGGAACACCATAACGCTGCATAGATCCCACAACAATATCGGCTCCCCATTTAGCGGGTGGTTCCATAATCGTAAGCGCTAAAGGATCTGCAACAACAATCACCAAAGCCCCTTGCGCTTTTGCTTCATTAATAACTTCACTGTAGTCTTTAAAACAACCTGTTGTATCTGGCCAAGACAGAATAATAGCTGCCGTTTCAGAACAAATCTCCTTATCCTGACTTAAGAAAATGCCTTGTGTTTCAGCACGCGTTTGCGCAACGCTTAAAATTTGAGGATGCAAAAGACTCTGAACTGAAATCTTTGTTTTTTTCCCACGTGTAAAACGCACAGCAATTGCATTCGCTTCAGCCAAAGCTGTTGCTTCATCCAGAAGTGAGGCTGCTGCAACAGGCAACCCTGTGAGCTCACTGACCAATGTCTGAAAATAAAATAAAAGCTCTAAGCGACCTTGGCTAATTTCTGCCTGATAGGGTGTATAAGCAGTATACCAAGCTGGATTTTCAAAAAAATTACGCAAAATAACAGGGGGAACATATGTCCCATAATACCCCTGACCAATAAAACTCTTACGCAAATGATTGCATCCCATGATCTGAGACAATTCTTCTAACGCCTGTCCTTCACTTGCTGCTTTTGGCAAGTCAAGTGAACGATTTAAATGAATAGATGAAGGAACTGCTTGAGAGACCAATGTGTCAATAGAATCAAGTGCTAAAGTACTCAGCATTTCCTTCATTTCACTATGACGAATTCCAATATGCCGTGAAAAAAAACTACGTTCTTGCATAATATTTATCCTATCAGGACTTTATAAGCATCCTCATCCATTAAGCCGTCAAGCTGTGTTTTATCATGCAATTTCATTTTCCATAACCAGCCTTCTTTTTCAGCTTTTTTGTTCACCAGCGCAGGATCATCTGCTAAAGCCTCGTTAATTTCAACAACTTCACCATCAATAGGTGAATAAACATCTGAAGCTGCTTTAACAGATTCTACAACAGCTGCAGAATCCCCCTGAGAGAGTTGAGTTCCACACTGCGGCAAATCAACAAAAACCAAATCACCTAACTGCTCTTGAGCATAATGAGTGATGCCAACGGTAGCGATCTCTCCTTCAATGTTAAGCCATTCGTGATCTTGTGTAAAATAAACCTTAGACATGAAGCTTTATCCTTTAAAATAACGTTGTTCAACAAAAGGAAGTACATGAACAGATAATGCAATCTTTTTACCACGTAATTCAGTAAATACTTCTGTTCCTACGGTTTCCCAACCAACAGAAACATAGCCCATTGCCACGGGTCCATCAAAAGAAGGACCAAAGCCACCTGATGTTACCACCCCAATCTGATTACCCTCATTATCTAAAAGCATAGCACCCGCACGAACAGGCTGACGGGTTTGTGGCCTTAAACCAACCCGACGGCGAGATGGCCCCTTTTCATAGGCTTCAAGAAAAGCTTTTGCCCCATAAAATTTAGCTTTTTCTCGAACAGTTTTGGGAACAGCCCATGTCAGTGCAGCTTCAATGGGATTAGTATCGGGTGTAATATCATTACCATGTAAACATAACCCCGCTTCTAACCGAAGACTGTCACGTGCAGCAAGACCAATCCACTCAACGCGATCATCACTCAGTAATTTTTCTGCTAATGAGCAAGCTTGATTTACCGGAAGTGCAATTTCAAAACCATCTTCCCCCGTATAACCAGAACGTGTCACAAACCAATCCTGTTGCGGTTCAAATCCTTGCATAAAAAACAGCTCATTCCTAGGAAAACCTGCATCAGCCATAACAGCTGCAGCTTGCGGCCCTTGAAGTGCGAGCAACACCCTATCACACGCTGTTACCTGACAATCAAAACCAACAGCACGCCGCTCAAGTTCTATAAAATCAGCTTGCGCATTACCTGCATTGACCACAAGCATGAAACGGCATTCTCCAACACGGGTAATAATAAGATCATCAAGAATACCAGCTTGCTCATTAAGCAAATAATTATATCGTGATTGTCGATCTTTTAAAAGCGCTGCATCGACAGGCAGAGCATAGGATAAAAACTCAACGGCTTGCGGCCCCTCAACAACAATCAATTTCATATGAGAAATATCAAAGAGACCGGCACGAGCACGAGTATGAAGATGTTCTTTCAAAACTCCAAGAGGATAAGTTAGAGGCATCTTCCACCCTGCAAAAGCACCAAATTTTGCCTCTGCTTTTTCATGCAATTCATGTAAAGGAAGTTTTTTTAAAGAAGATGTTTCAAATTTTTGCGATACAGCGCCCATAATTTCTCCAAAGCCGCACCTCTATCCCATAGTGCGACAACTTCTGCCCCGCCATCATTAAGTTTGAAAAACTTTAAATAACGCCCCCAATTATATCATTGACTCAGATCCTTTTAACTTGCCAGATCCACCTCATTTTTTTATACTTTTGTATCCTAAGAGATTATAGAATAATTCCTTCTCGGGCAGTAGAAAAATAATTTATACTTTGTATTTTTCTGTAAAATTAATGAAAGAATCGATGGTAACATTCTTTTTCGTTATAATCTATCGTCTCTTTAGGGTTATTAACAAATTGACAATAGTATTTTTAAATTTCAAATCTTTGTATATGTTTAGATTATTCTGAAACTCTATCATGCTAATCTTTTTAACATTATAAACAAAAATTGTCGTGCTAAGTGAAATTAAAGAGAAAAGAAAAAAATGTAAAAATTATAAATGAAAGCACCTCTAAGAAAAATCAAACCATCTTAGATCAAGAATAACTTCCTTCCGTAGCTCAACCCTCACATCAAACACCTTTCTTAGTAAAGATGTTATTATAAATCCAACCAATAATGAGAAAATTACAATCACATAAACTTATACATATAAAATCTTGCTTAATACAATTCATATTGTTGCAGTTATTTTTACTTCCCATTATATATGTGATTGAAATTGCTGTTCATTATAAGCAAATAAAGTTTTTTAAATGATGACTTCAACTTAAATAATATAGTCTTTACCTATGGCTTAATGATATCATAAACTAGGATCGTTTGCACACCAAACGACATTGGATAAAGGTTATAAAACCACCATGAAAGCTGGAAATATTTGCTATAATTGCGAAAATGACTTACCAAAGAAAATTGCTCTCTTTCCTTTAGAAGGTGCGCTGCTTCTCCCTGGAGGTTTTTTATCGCTCAACATCTTTCAACCAAACGTTCTTGAAATGATTGAGGATGTTATGGCATCTAACCGTCTATTAGGCATTATTCAACCACTTTCGTCAGATGGAGACTGCCCCTCTACCCAGCTTTACAAGATGGGCTGCATAGGTCGCATCACAAATTACAATGAAACAGGAAATGGACGACTCCTGATTGCACTACAAGGCATTTGTCGTTTTACCCTAGAACAAGAATTAGTAAACACAAAATCTTATCGAGTTGCCATGATTCAATCCAATACAAAAGATTTACAAGAACCTGACACTTCAGAGAGCATTAATCGGGAAAACTTATTAAACGCTATTGAGCATTATCTAACCATCCATGAAATGGAGCATAACTGGGATAGTATTGTACAAACACCGACACCGGTATTGGTTAATGCACTCTCAGCCCTTATTCCTTTTGCTCCAGAAGAAAAACAAGCTCTGCTGGAAGCGCCAGACATTGAGAGCCGTGCTCAAACCCTTCTCGCTTTAACAGAGCGTTCCCTCATGAAACAGAAAGGATTAAACAACCGTTTAAATTAATGGATTTAATGATATGAAAAAAATGACAACCGATCCTAAAATGCTTGAACTTCTTGTTTGCCCCATTACAGGGGGAAACCTCTCTTTTAATCGAAAAACACAAGAACTTATTTCACTCAAAGCAAAACTTGCCTATCCTATTCGCGACGGTGTTCCCATTATGCTCGCTTCAGAAGCTCGTCCTCTATAGGAAAATGGAAATAAATCTTTTCTCTTTATAAAAAACGGCTTGTAGATCACCCATAACGCCAATGGATAGACTTTCTCAAATTTACTCTTCTTCAAGGTGTATTTCTTTAAAGAAAACACTCTGAAAAATTAAAGAAATATCAAAAAATTTCCCCCCGTGATGATATCAAAAAATTAACTATCCCCAAAAAACAGTATCATCGGCAATAACCATGAGTAAAGTGATAAAATATCAACACGATACTCCCTTCATGATACTATAATTTTACCAAAAGTTAAAATGAGTATTGATGTCTGAAAAATTTCAATTTTCTCAATATCAAAACTCCTCTATTTTCTCCAAATTTCTAAGAGAATATCCAGATTTTCTGTATAATATAAGTTTAAAATTCCCTTTAATATTCGTAAAAGTCGGGTTTTGTGTAGAAGAGTATATTCAAATAATTCAATTGACAAACAGGGCTTAAATACATAGTTTAGTTATTAAGGCTTTGGACGTTTTTCGTCAAAGATTAAGGGAGGGAAGCAGAAAATCTTTCGTTTTTAATCTTTTAAAAGTTGAAACTGGATATCTAGATGTTCATCTGGACATTCTTAATGTATGTTTGAGCATCTGGTAAATTATTTATTATAAGGGGGGTTATACCATGATTGGTATTTTTTTAAGTCTTTTTGGTTTTTTGGTGAGCGTAGGCGGCATGGTGAATGACATCATTCACAATTTCACGTAAATAACTCTAATGAGTTTATAATCATCTCAATTCTTCAACGAGGAGAGATTTTATGATTTACTGTTCATCCGTTAAGTAGGGTGAAATCAAACGGTGCTCTTTTCTTCCAGTATATTGCCCAAATTGGTATGTATGCGTGAAGTTGATTTTTCACT
The DNA here is from genome assembly GCF_000015445.1 of Bartonella bacilliformis KC583. NCBI lineage: Bacteria > Pseudomonadati > Pseudomonadota > Alphaproteobacteria > Hyphomicrobiales > Bartonellaceae > Bartonella > Bartonella bacilliformis. The sequence continues at coordinate 1,131,552 of NC_008783.1, forward strand.
CATTTTCTAGTTTTTTAAAATAAGAAAAAAGTGAAAAGGCCTATGATTTTACTGATACGAAACGATATGAGTAGAAGAATTATTCAATCACTGATCCATGAATAATCGCGTTAAATAGTTGAAGTATTGTGATACAATTAATGCAATTACCCCATTTGGATTCCCTGCCTATTTGGGGTTTTTGTCTGTTTAGAGATTTTTTCTCGATTTTTGATAGAGCAATCAAGAATAACACAAGCTTCCCGTCTATTAGCTTATGTTGCAAAAAGTTGGCAACAAGTGTTATAAAAACTTACTTGTTCATCTTTCAGATTACTGTCAATGAGAATGATTAAATAATCTTCTGCTCATATTGTCTCGTATCAGTAAAATCATTGATATCTCTCTGCTCCCTCATTGAAAATGAGAAGTCAAACTTCTATACACATCTGCACTCATGGAAGCAGAGAATACCAACTACTTAAACTTATCTAAGCAATAAAGCCACTAATCACGCCATATGACGCAACTCCCGGAACTATAGACATAATAATAGATATTAAAAGTGCAATCATGATACCCCCCCCATAAGAAAAATAATTAAAGATTTAAATAAACATTATATCAAAATACACTTCTTCAAAGATTTAAAAAATGAAATACTGCTTATATTCCTCCCTCTAATCTTCTCTAAATATATTCAGAACTTCAATAAAGAAGATATGTCCCAAACTCTCCTTGTCAACCTTATGATTTAAATATTCTCTTTTTTTCATCACAAATATTGACATTGATATTGATGAAATACAAATAGTTTTATCTGTGCAACAAATATTACAAAATTTAAAAACCTCATATCAGAAAATCATCAACCAGAACTGATGAACACAGAGAACCTTGCAATCCCTTGACATTTCAGAGAGCATTAATCGGGAAAACTTATTAAACGCTATTGAGCATTACCTAACCATCCATGAAATAGAGCATAACTGGGACAGCATTGATAAACACCGACACCGGTATTGGTTAATGCACTCTCAGCCCTTATTCCTTTTGCTCCAGAAGAAAAACAAGCTCTGCTGGAAGCGCCAGACATTGAGAGCCGTGCTCAAACCCTTCTCGCTTTAACAGAGCGTTCCCTCATGAAACAGAAAGGATTAAACAACCGTTTAAATTAATGGATTTAATGATATGAAAAAAATGACAACCGATCCTAAAATGCTTGAACTTCTTGTTTGCCCCATTACAGGGGGAAATCTCTCTTTTAATCGAAAAACACAAGAGCTTATTTCACTCAAAGCAAATTTTTCCTATCTTAAAAAAAGGCATAAAATTTTCTTAACAACAATGTTAAAAAAGCCGTAAAATAGGCAAACCCATCCCTTCTTGCTTTCTCAAGATATTATTTTCAATTTTGAATATAAAAATTATTAAAATGATCGTTTTTAAATGGCTTAATTACATTATTTTCATAGCATGACATAAGTTAGTAGACAGGAAATTTGTGTTATTCTTGATTGCTCTATCAAAAGTCGAGTAGGAAAAATCTCTAAGCAGACAAAAATCCCAAATAGGCAACAAACCTAAATGGGGTGATTGTATATAGCGTATTACAACACTTCAGTTATTGAACAATTTTTATCAATAATTGGAAACTGAATAACCTTCTATCTATAATCCACAAAATTTAGTTATACTTACTGTAATAGCTGATAATCTTATTCGTAAAATTTTTACATTACATTTTAGAAGTAAAATATATCGTTCAGTTTTACCTAATTTAAACGGATACTCAGATAATAAGACAGTCTTCCATTAAAGAAGAAAGATCAATAAGCTTATAGATTCAACGTGAACAATATTGATTCAAATACGTAGACTATCCCAAGGAAAACACCAAAAATCATAATAACCCCCATTATAAATAATTAAAAATATCTAGATAAGCATTCCTATTTGAAAAGCTTAAATTTTCCTAATTAACGTAAGGATTCTCTTACACTTCATAGAGAGAACCCTAACGCATGTATTGTGCGCTTAAACATTCATTTGTCAGCTTTACTGTTTAAACGCTCTCTTCCATCTTCCATAAAAATCATGAAATAGAAGTCGTATTACCCTTAAAATATCTTTCGACAATCCATCTTGAAGATAAAAAACAGCTTCATTTTACCTGATTTACACAGATGATAAAAACAATAGCAATCCTCTATTAAAGAATAAAAAGCTATATAGAACCGTTATGGAAGCATGAACCAGAATTCTAGTGCGTACACAAACCCAACGATAGCCATAAAAACCATAATATCCTCCCCTCTTATAAAGAATTAATAAATATTCGCATCCAAAAGGCTTAAATGCTCTCAATTATAGAAAAACACCTACCCTCCCCTAACGCATGTATTGCGCGCTTAAACATTCATTTGTCAGCTTTACTGTTTAAGCGCTCTCTTCCATCTTCTATAAAAATAATTTTACTTGTAGAATATCTTGCTACAGTTCATCTTGAAATTAGAAAACATTATCCAATCCACCTAATTTAGAAGGATGAAGAACTACAAGAATCTTCTATTAAAGAATAAAGAGCAACACAAATTGTTACGGATGCATGAAATACGCAGCTTCTAATGGATATACCACCCAAGTTACCAAAACCCATAAAGCATACAAAAATGCCATAATAACCCCCATTATAAATAATTAAAAAATATCTAGATAAACAATCGTATTTGCAAAGCTTAAATTCTCTCTATGAACGTAAAAATGTTCTGATGTTCATAGAAAAATATACAGAGCTCAATGCATTTACCGTATGTTTAAACATGACTGGTAAACCCTATGTCTAAGTGCCTTTCTTCCATAAAAATCATAAAACAGAAATCGTGTTACTCTTAGAATATTTTTCTAAATTTCATTGTAGAAATAGAAAAGATTATTCAATCTCTACCTGATTTCAATGGATAAAAAACAACAGAACTCCTCTATTGAAGAATAAAAGCTCTACAGAACATGCTTAACCAAAAATAGAAAATAGCTCGACAGCAAGCAATGCAAGAAAACCAAACATATGCAGCCCCCCATTTTTACAGACAATTAACAAAATTCCAGATAAACACTCACATCTGAAAGGCTTAACTTTCTCTATGAACGTAAAAATGTTCTGACGTTCACAGAAAAATATACGGAGCTTTAATGCATTATTGTATGCTTAAACATGACTGATAAACCACTCTGTTTAAGCTTTCTCTTCCATATAAATCAAAAATAGAAGTAGTAGTGTTACCCTTAGGATATCTTTCTAGATTTCATTGTAAAAATAGAAAAGATTACTCAATTCTATCTGATTTAAACAAATGAGAAATACAATTAGGCAATTTTCCATGAAAAAACAAAAAAATTACACTAACCGTGAATGTATGAAGTATTATACTTCTAATCCATACACAATATTAAAAACCCAAGAAACAAGAAATGCAAAAATCACAATACCCCCCTTGTATTATAATAATTAACAAGATACTTAGACAAAATAAAAATACATCTACGTAAGCACTCATGTTTGAGCGCTTGTGTCTTAGATTAAGGTAAACATCTTTATTAATTTCAGAAACCCCCAACTCTTGTTTTGTAAATATTTAAATCTATTTGTCAAATATTATTTTATATTTATGCAAAAAATATTTATAATGTTAAGATACAAATAATTTTATGTGTATAATCAATGTTTTAAAATTCAAAAGCCTCACAGCTAACATAATAATAACAGTGTAATAATTGACAGGATATGAGGAATTCTCTAGATTGGAGCCTCGTCAGAGAAATGTTCATACAGCCCAGCATAAAATACTCAAATTTTTCTCAGTTTTCAAGATTAGCAAAAGCGGTTAATTGCAAAATAAATCGGTTGTGAATGTTGTGATCATAACCAATATACGTGTAAGATCGTATTTAAGAAAATGAAAATAAAGATTATTCAATATTCGTCAGCCAACTCACCCTTTCCTGATCTAGTACAGGAAAGAAGATCGACAGTGTATTAGTTTTTTAAAATAAAGGTATAGGAGTGTAAAGCCATGGCTTTTAAAGTTGCAGTCGTTGGCGCAACCGGGAATGTTGGCCGTGAAATGCTAAAAATTCTAGAAGAGCGTGGTTTTCCTGCAAGTGAAGTCGTTCCTTTAGCTTCACGACGTTCATTAGGACAGAACATCGTTTATGGTGATAAAACCTTAAAAGTGAAAGCACTTGATACATACGATTTTTCCGACACTGATCTGTGCCTGATGTCTGCTGGAGGAGGAATTTCCAAAGAATATGCCCCTAAAATTGGTGCCGCTGGCTGTGTAGTGATCGATAATTCATCGACTTGGCGCTACAATGCTGATATTCCTTTGATTGTACCCGAAGTTAATGCAGAAGCGATTAGCGGCTTTTCTAAACGCAATATTATTGCTAACCCCAATTGCTCAACAATTCAACTGGTTGTAGCTTTGAAACCTCTCCATGACGCAGCAATCATTAAACGTGTTGTTGTTTCCACTTATCAATCAGTTTCCGGAGCGGGCAAAGAAGGAATGGACGAGTTGTTTGAACAATCACGTGCTGTTTTTGTTGCTGATCCAATCTCATCAAAAAAATTCACCAAACGTATTGCCTTTAACCTCATTCCCCATATCGATGTTTTCATGGAAGATGGCTACACTAAAGAAGAATGGAAAATGATGGTTGAGACGAAAAAAATTCTTGACCCTAAAATCAAATTGACAGCCACAGCTGTTCGAGTTCCTGTCTTTATCAGTCATGCTGAAGCCGTTAATGTTGAATTTGAAAAACCACTAAGCGTCCATGAAGCACAAACCCTACTGCGCGATGCACCTGGTTGCCAACTTGTGGATAAGCACGAAAATGGTGGCTATATTACACCTTATGAATGCACAGGAGAGGATGATACTTTTATCAGCCGTGTTCGTGAAGATATCACTGTTGAAAATGGTTTAGCTTTCTGGATTGTTGCTGATAATTTAAGAAAAGGAGCAGCATTGAATGCGATTCAAATTGCTGAACTTTTGATTAATAATCATTGGATCAAACCCAAAGCATCTGCCTAAAAATAGCTGCTAAACAACAAAATAAAACAAGTCTTCCCTGTATGTTGTACACATTACAGGTGACTTTTGCGCATAACATAAATATTGCCCATAGCTACTAGACAATTATCCGAACAATCTCACCATTAGCAATTCTAAACCTTAATCCTCCAAAGATACTAAAATTATCATCGTGGATAAAATTTCTCTATAAATTATCCTTTTTCCTTTGCGATAATTTTCAGGAATAAAATATTTGTCTTTGTAATAATTGATTGCGTTATAAAATGATGAGGTGTTCTTTTATTTTCTTTTAAAAGCTATATTTCGAGAAAAGTTCTTTTTGTTTTCTCCCTAATACCCCTCATACATTACATATAAGCATTACATTTATAGTCCTGCTCATATCATAACTAACTTCTTTCAAAGAACATAATCTGATTACTCTTTTTCAAGTAATTACTGCTTAAAGAAATTTTTTAATGATTTTATCAAATAATAAAAACGTAAATTTTATTTGCTAAATTTTAAGAAAAATATCCATTGATAAAATCATATTTTAATAAAAAATCTTATATTATAAAATAAATAATTTATTTAAAAATAAAATTATTAAATATTTTATAAAATATTATTATATTATTCTATTTTAATATTTAATTTATAAAGAAAATATATAAATTTTTCTTTAGAAATTCTCTGAAAAAACACAAGAAAGACAAATATTTATGACACTGAACAAACTGTCCTGGTACACTATAATTGGATTATTCCTTTCTCTTGCTGCATGTTTTTTTTATGCTCCCGTTGCCATGGCAGTAGACAAATCAAAAATCAAACTCGGTGTCATGGAAGGAGCAGAGGCCACTATTTGGGAAGTTGCCATTGAGCAAGCTAAAAAAGATGGTCTTGATATTGAGCTCGTTTATTTTTCTGACTACACACTGCCCAACGATGCTGTTCATGCTGGAGATATTGATGCCAACGCTTTTCAGCACACACCTTATCTTGACACGCAGATGGAACAGCGTGGCTATAAACTTTCAATTATCGGATATACTTTTATCACTCCAATTGGTATCTACTCACACAAAATTACAGATATAAAAGATCTACAAAATAAGGCAAATATTGGCATCCCCAATGATCCATCTAATGGTGGCAGAGCCTTACTCTTGCTCGATTCTTTAGGTATCATTAAGCTAGAAGATCCTCATAATGTTCTTGCATCTCCACTTGATATCGTTGAAAATCCTAAAAATGTGAAAATCCATGAATTAGATGCCGGTATTTTAGGACGCGCCATTGATGATTTTGATATTGTAATTGTGAATACAAATTGGGCGCTGACAACTGGATTAAACCCACAAAAAGATGCCATTGCATGGGAAAAAGCAGAAAATAATCCTTATAGTAATGTCATTGTCGTACGCACTGCAAATAAAGATGAACCATGGATCCAAAAATTAGTTGCTGCTTATAATAGCGAACCAGTCCGAGCAAAACTTAAAGAAATTTTTGGCACAACTGCCCAAACATCTTGGTAACTGTGAATGGAGAATCCTGCCCTTATTTCCCTAAAAAATGTTCGTCATTGTTTTTCTAAAACAGCAGCTATTCCAGCGCTTAACAATTTATCTCTTGATATCCATGCAGGTGAAATTCTTGGTATTATCGGACGCAGTGGGGCAGGAAAATCCACATTGATGCGGTGTTTAAATGGACTAGAGAAAATCAATGAAGGAAAGCTTTTTTTTGAAGGAGTGAATATTTCAAACCTATCAGAAACAGAGTGGGCTCCTTATCGCCGACATATCGGGATGATCTTCCAACATTTCAATCTTTTATCGTCTCAAAAAGTTATTGATAATATTGCATTACCACTAAAATTAGCAGGCATAAACAAAAAACAACGCCATAAACGTGCTTTTGAACTCATTGAATTGGTCGGGTTATGTGGCAAAGAACACCACTATCCTTCAGAACTTTCAGGAGGGCAAAAACAGCGTGTCGGTATTGCACGATCTCTGGCTGCTAATCCTAAAATATTATTATCAGATGAAGCTACCTCTGCTCTTGATCCTGAAACAACGCAATCTATTCTAGAGCTTCTTGCTGATATCAACCACCGTCTCAACCTGACTATTGTTCTCATTACTCATGAAATGGAAGTTGTACGCACGATCGCGCATCGCGTTGTCGTCCTTAATCAAGGAAGCATTGTAGAAAAAGGACGTGTTAAAGATATTTTTACATCACCACAAGAAGATACAACCATCGCTATGCTAAAACTTGTAACACCACAGCTTCCAAAAAAAATTGCACAAAAACTCAAACCAAGTGGTCAAGAAGCTGTCATTGAAATTAACATTGACGGCGAAATCGCACAACAACCTTTCTTAAATCTTCTTGAAGATGATATCGGATTAAGGGCACGTATTCTACACGGCGGTATTGATACTGTTCAGGGAGAAACCATTGGACGCCTTTTTTTAGGTCTCCCCAGCCAAGATAAAATAGTGTTGGAACAAGCTGTTAAATGGTTAACAGAAAAAGGTCGATATTGCGAGGTTTTAGGCTATGTTTAAGACTCTCCTGCATGAGCTACTTAACGCCATTCTTGATACGTTATTGATGACAACAAGTGCCTCTTTAATCGCTCTTATCATCGGACTTCCGCTTGGCTTGCTGCTCTATACAACAGCATGTGGGGGGCTTTATGCATCATCTCTTATTAATCGTCCTCTGAGTGTCATTATTGATAGTACTCGCGCTATTCCTTTTATTATTCTCGCCTTTTATCTTTTGCCTGTCACGCGTATAGTTTTAGGAAGCGGTGTGGGAATTCACGCCGTGATCTTTGTACTCGCCATTTCAGCTATCCCCTTTTATGCACGTATTGCAGAATTATCATTCAAAACGGTTGACCATGGTTTAGTAGAAGCAGTCCGTTCTATGGGGGCTAGTCGTTTACAGATTATTAGGCATGTGCTTATTCCTGAAGCACTCCCTAACCTAATTAATGGCTTTACAGTGATGATTATTTCTCTTATCGGAGCCACTTCACTTGCTGGATATCTTGGCGGTGGTGGTTTAGGAGATATGGCAATTCGCTACGGCTATCAGCGCTATAATACCTCAATCATGACAATCGTTATTATTGCTCTGATCATACTGAACATCACGGTTCAATGGTTTTCTGATCGCATAACTCAAAAATTGGACAAAAAAAATCCTTGAACAATTTAAGAATCTGATTTTTCTTTTTCAACAGTGGTAATAACAATCCAATCAGCAGTAAGAGCTGGATTTTTTGACTGTTCAATTTCTATTGTAACTTGATAATAAAAAACCACCCGACCAGAAAGACGCACTTTTGCATCACTTAAAACAAAACGAGCTCGTATTCGCGCACCTGTTTTCACAGGGGTCATAAAACGCACTTTATCAAAACCATAATTAATCCCCATCGTTGCCCCCTCCAACTCTGGCAAAACCTCATAAGCCAGCGTAGACAAAAGCGATAATGTTAAAAAACCATGTGCAATAGTGCCCCCAAAAGGTGTTTCTTTTGCTTTTTCTTCATCAACATGGATCCATTGATGATCATCTGTTGCAGATGCAAATTGGTTAATCATATCTTGTGTTACCAAACGCCACGACGATACACCAATTTCCTGTCCAATGAAATTAGGGATGTCTTGTACTGCTATTTTTCGCTGCATAATACCATTCCTATTTTGTTCGATAAAAAGCTCACTCTCTTCCCCCTTGCTTTTATAGAAGCGATTAATTAGAGCATCAAGAATAAAAGAAATGAAATATTTCAAAAATAAATGCACCTTATCAAGAAAATGTCTCGTGAAAGAGACACTTTTCAAATAGGAAAAAATAATGGCCAGTAATGTAACCTTGACAGGTTTAGCACGTGATTTAAAACAATATGCAGAACAGCATCACCCAATCCGTATTGGACTTGTTGGATGTGGTGAAATGGGAACGGATTTATTATCAAGCGTTGCGCATATAGAGGGCATAACGGTTGCAGCTGTTGTCACCCGAACACCTTTGCGTGTTTTAGATGCTGCCGCTCTGGCCTATGGTGAAAAAGGCCATGCTATTGCAGTTGAAAACACAAAAGCTTTAACTGAAGCCATTGAAAAAGGCTTAATTGCTGCCACAGATGATCTTGACCTTGTTTTAAAACATGAACAAATTGACATTATCGTTGATGCAACGGGCTATCCTGAAGCTGGTGCAGAAATTGGCTTCAAAACGCTTGAAAATAATAAACATCTTGTCATGATGAATGTTGAGGCCGATGTTACAATTGGCACTTATCTCAAACATGAAGCCGATAAAAGAGGCCTCATTTATACATTGGGTGCTGGTGACGAACCCTCTTCCTGTATGGAATTGATCGAATTTGTTTCAGCCCTTGGGCATCAGATTATTGCGGCAGGTAAAGGGAAGAATAATCCGCTTATTTTTGACGCTATTCCTGATCATTATGAAGAAGAAGCCTCTCGGCGTAATATGAATGTTCGCATGTTAGTTGAGTTTATTGATGGTTCTAAGACAATGGTTGAAATGGCGGCTATTGCCAATGCAACAGGTCTTGTTCCTGATTGTGCAGGAATGCATGGTCCACAAGCTGCGCTTGAAGAGTTAGATAGAGTATTCATTCCCCAACAAGATGGTGGCATTTTAAATCGATGTGGTGTTGTGGATTATTCAATAGGTCGGGGAGTATCTCCTGGTGTTTTTGTGATTGCAAAAATAGCACATCCACGTCTACGTGAGCGTATGGAAGATTTAAAAATCGGACGAGGACCCTATTTCACCTTTCATCGCCCATATCATTTAACTGCAATGGAAGTTCCTCTTACCTGCGCACGCGTTATGCTGTATGGTAAGGCAGATATGGCACCGCTCAGTCACCCAGTAGCAGAAGTCTGTGCTGTTGCCAAAAAGGACCTGCACCCAGGCGACCAATTAGATTTTATTGGTCTCCATACCTATCGCGCTTGGACTATGAGTGTTGCAGAGGCACGTAGCCAGCAAGCTATTCCTTGTGGCCTGCTAGAAAAAGCAACAGTTACAGCTGAAATAAAAAAAAATGAGCTCATTACAATGCACAATACAGCCATTCGCGAAAACCAGTGGATTGCTAATCTTCGCACAAAGCAAGACCTTTTGCTCAATTTACATGCTTCCTAATAGCGCACATCAACATCTGTTTTTTGAAAAAACACTGAGTTATTATAATAAGCATGCTAAAATAAGCACACTCACGACAATAATATTCTCATAATCTCTTATCATTTATAATGATGATTATCTTATAATTGCCAGCCTTTTCAATAAAGCGCCCATTTTTTATCATACGCAACGCAGATTGAATAAAATAAAACTCTTAATTTGAACTTTGCTTATATATAGATTATAATTTTAGGAGAGCTCGCTTATCAGAGCGAATGCATTCCGCATCCTATTCAGTGACCTTTTTTTGTGATGAATTTATGGTTTCAGACATCCCTTTCCTTGCTCTTTTACCCCTGGGAGCTCACGAATATCATGGAGATCATCTCCCTTTTGAAACAGACTGGATTATTGCAGAATCTTTTGCAAAAGCGCTCATCTTAAAAACAAAAAAGCAGTTTCATATCACATGTTTACCAGTTGAAAAAATTGGCTATTCAGTAGAGCATATGGATATCGCTGGAACACAAACGCTTACTTTTTTTGATGCCATAGAACGCTGGATCAATATTGGTGAAAATTGTTACCGAAAAGGTATAAAACGTCTTCTTCTTCTCAATGCTCATGGAGGTAACTCACCGTTAATGAGCATTGTTATTACTGAATTACGGAAGAGATTTTCAATGCTTGCAGTTGCTACAAGTTGGAAGCGTTTTGGCTTACCAGAAGGTTTAATGGAAGCATCACAACACCATCTTGATATTCACGGAGGATTTCTTGAAACCTCCTTAATGCTCTATTTAGCACCAGAAAAAGTGCATATGAAAAAAGCAAAAAATTTTCATAACAAACAAGCTGACATGATTGCCTATCATAAATATTTACGTGCTTATGGCCCCCATGCTTTTGGATGGATCATGCGTGATCTTAATGCGCAAGGAGCAGCAGGTAATGCAAGTCAGGCAACTTCTCAAGCAGGTGAGGCAATTTTTTCTCATGTTCTTTGCGGACTTTGTGACTTACTTGATGATATTAATCAATTTAAAATAGATGCATTACAATAAAAAACGTAACTATGGGGAAAAACATAACTATTAAGGAAGGTGCAAAATACACCTGAAAATTTTTCATTGCAATCCTCATAAGTTACCAAATTAGATACCTCCCCTTTCAATTGCAAAATCTTCCCTGTTCTATCATTTCCCTTTAAGCTTTCTATTGTCTTTCTCCCAATATAAAAAAAGACGTACCGATTTATTGCTTATTTTATTCAATCACCACAAGCATAATCCATTTTTAGACTTTTTTGAAAAAAATAATCAAACAAACATAAAAATAAAAATCACCCCTTTGCAGCTATGAAGCAACAAAGGGGTAATCAACGATCAGAAATCAACCAAACTACACACTAGAAGCGGTAGCGTAGACCTCCTGAAACACTCGTTCCAGTGAAACCAAAAGTGCCAAGTTTGTGCTTATAGACCAAATCTCCGTAGACCATCACAGCTGAAGTTAATTGAGCATTAACTCCAAAACCTCCTTCGATTGCAGAACCGAAAGCACCTAAACGGAATGCATCATGAATGTACATAAACTGATCTCTTCCATAACTACTCGTGAGATGAGCTCTTCCGTAGAAGGAAACAAAATGACCTTTTTGCAAAGTTGCCATCGTTTTTCCGAAACGCCCACCAACACGCATTGTAAATTGATCTGGACGGTCAAATTGAACATTCAAACCATCAACATCAACAGCTTCACTGAAGGAAACAGATTGATAAATCAGCTGAACCTGTGGCTCAAGGACAAGCCCTTTATAGTTCGTGACAAAAGCCTTCCCTGTTGTCAAAGAAGCACTCAACGGTTGACCACGTAAATTAACCGTTACGCCACGTTCAGCTGTCAAAACATCACCTGCTAAAAACCCATACGAGAAAGTACCATTTGCATAAAAACCGTTATCATGTTGCACACGTCCATAAGCGGTCAGAGACCATTTATCCAATGTGCTTTTTAGGCCTTTTGCAACTTGTCTAGGTTGCAAAGACAAATGTCCAAAATTCCCCATAACCCCAAAGAACATGTTGCTGTGCTTGTTTTCTACTGTTTTCAGCAAAGCACTTCCTTGCACACCCTGATACCCAACATCTGCTCCATAACCATACTCATTTTCAGTTAGGTTAGAAGTATAGCGATGACTTCCATCATAACCTTGTATAGAAATTTTATTTGAAAGATCACCAGCATCAACCTGCATCGTCTCCAACAGCTTGTTTTGATAATCAATATCCATCAAATCAGTATGGAAAAAGGCATTCGGCAACACTAAATAGACCGGAACTTGCGGAGCAACAGCTCTGAAAGCACGACCATGTCTTCCGTACAGAGAGTCTTCATCTTCTCCAAACTCGTCCCAATCCAACTCTTCTCCATTTTCTCCAAACATAACTTCTTGTAAGCGGAAATCCCAGAAATTATCACCATTTCCTGAAACAAATCTTTGTCTTTTCACAGACTTTTCTTTTTTCGTATCAGAATGATTTGGTCCATAAGCTTTTAAACGATATTGATAAGGCAACCCACCAAGCGTGATATAACCACTCTCCAATTCGAATGAATCCTTGTACGCTTCACCAGAAACCTGAATAAGTGAAATACCTTTCTTCTTTCCGTCATTCTTAGTTACCGGCTTTTTATCATTAACGTCTAAATGCCCATTCACATGAACTTTAGTAGTGCGTCCAGCAACAGATCCTTCTATCAAAACACGATCAGTCTTTTGATTATCAAGCTGGCCTTTCTCATCTACATAGGCATTAAGATAAAGATGCGCGCCACCACTCACGTAGTAAGCAATATCGCCACGTGCAGCTCCTGGCTTACCAATACGAAGTGTTTGATACTTTTGTGGGGCTACACTTTGAGATGCAAAAGAAATACTACTACGATCAAGGTGAATGAATGAAATACTTGAATCTGGAAGACCTGCATCTCTAGGTTTTTTAGAATCTGAACCATTCAACATTTCATATTGGTTTTTTGTTAAAGTCCATTTTGAGTTATTACTCAAATAAAACCCAACATTAGAATTATCATTAATACGCGTACCACCTATTAAGGAAGAATTATCAGCGACAATGATTATTTCATCTTTACCTTCTTTAGTTTCTAACAATAAACTACCAGAAATCTCCGTTCCTTGTGATAATTGAATATAAGCACGCCCATGATCACTATAGATAGCTGCACTATCTGGAACTTTAAGAGTTGTCTCTTGTAAAGAAACAAAAGATGTTCCGAGAGCGACTCTTTCCCTTATAGGGCTTTCTGCTAGCCATACTTGTTTTGTATGTTCTGGCAATAGTGTAGAGCCCATAACATATATACCATAAGACGCGCCACCATTCACCAACAATTCCGAGCGACCGACATTAATGCCAAGACTCTTAGGAAGATTAAGGCCATAATTATTATCTGAACGATCAAAGTCAGAATCATTTGTAATATACAACCCATGATGATGAGTAACATCAATTTTACTGTCACTGAGAGTGATCAAACCAGTTTTATTTGCATTAAAAGCTGCACCAAACACCATATCCATTACCTTTTCACCAGTGCCAGTAATAGAAACATCTTTGGCAGCAAAAGAGGCATCTCTTAAAGAAATCCCATGATTGGAAAAATTAAGACTTCCACCAAACATCTCAGCTTTTCCACCTTTACCCATTATAAAACCTGCTGAATCTCCTATGGTTACCACTTCTGTATTCTTTAGAGTTACAGCCCCTCCTTCGTTTATAATCCCAGTAATCGCAGTAATTTTTCCATCTGTCATCTCAATGTTGGCTTCTTTACCGTCAGCACGAAGACCTGTATGCACACCTTCAAGTGTCGTGTTATTCAAACGAACTACTCCTTTGTCTTTAGCATGTACACCCACGCGACGACCTACATTTTCTACTGTAGTTTCTACAGATTCGGTTAAGTGAGCAACAATTTTTACGCCATCCGCTTCAATTATACCGCTATTTTCTGATTTCATGACAGCAGAACCATCCCCTTCACCCAACACAGCAATTTTAACATTCTTCAAAGTAATCTTTGCTTCTTCACTCGCTAAAGAACCTATATTGCCCTGGCTCCATACCTTTATAGAATCTCCTACACCATCTAATTTGATGTTCCCCTTATGTGACGCTATAACTGCTACCTCTTTCGCAGTAATCAATCCCTTCGTCATTTTAATAGTGGCCCCCTCACCATCAGCAAAAAGCCCATCTGATCCTCTACTTATCACTTTTACATCACCTAATAATTCGATACTCCCCATATCCGCATTAACTGCTGTCTTTTGTGCATCAATCGATCCCCCTGTCATTTTAATAGTGGCTCCCTCACCTTCAGCCCAAAGCCCATCTAATCCTTTACTTATCACTTTTACATCACTTAACAATTCGATACTCCCCCTATCCGATGCCCTAACTGCTGTATTTTGTGCATTAATCGATCCCCCTGTCATTTTAATAGTAGCTTCCTCACCTTCAGCCCAAAGCCCATCTGATTTTTGACTGATCACTTCCAAATCACCTAATAATTCGATACTCCCCTTATCCGATGCATTAACTGCTGTATACCTTGCAGTAACTGATCCCTTTATCATTTCAATAGTGGCTCCCTTTTCAGCCACAAGCCCATCTGATCTTCTACTTCTCACTGTTACATCACTTAATAATTTGACACTCCCCCTATCCGATGCCCTAACTGCTACCCCTTTCGCAGTAATCAATCCCTTCGTCATTTCAATAGTGGCTCCCTCTTCAGCCCAAAGCCCATCTGATTCTTGACTGATCACTTCTAAATCACCTAATAATTTGATACTCCCCTCATTCGATGCTTTAACTGCTGTTTTTCTTACAGTGATCGATCCATTCATCATTTCAATGGATGCACTTTTATTAGCTACAAGCCCTTCTGCAGTATCCTTCACTTCTACATCACCTAATAAGCTGATGTACCCATTATCTGAGGCTTTAACGGCTACAACATTTGAGGCTTTAACAACCTCCTCACTCTTCTTACCTTGAGCCCCCGCTTCATTAAGACTCCTAGCTAATACTAATGCACTTTTTTTACACTTTTCGCAGTGATCACCCCCCCTACCATTTCAATAGTGGCTCCATTACCTGCAGCCATAAGCCCATATGATTCTCTTGATTCTCTACCGTTCACTTCTCCACTGTTCACTGTTACATCACTTGATAATTTGATAGCCCCATTCAATGCCTGAACTGCTACTTTTTTCGCAGTGATCGATCCCCCTGCCATTTCAATAGTGGCTTTATCACCATTAACCACAAGCCCCTTTGCTTCTGTACTCTTCACGTGTACACCCTTTGATAATCTGATCTGCCCATCACTTGAGGCCTCAACAGCTACGCTTCCGCCTTCAACCTCCCCACCTTTCATATCAATCATTCCATACTTAGCGTAAAGTCCTTGTTCACTACCGCCGCCTTTACTTTTCACTGTTACCTCGTTTAATAAAACACTAACGTCCTTATTGCCTCTTGTTTTCTTTTCCACTCTAACTGCTGTCTTAAACGCACTAACTTCCCCATTTGTCATTACAATTCTTCCCTGCTCAACCCAAAGCCCTGCTGATTGTTCACTTGTTACGTTAACACCATGTAATGTGATCTCTCCATCCTCTAGCTGAACAGCTCTCCCTCCTTTTGAATCAATCAATCCCCCTTCCATATAAAAGCTCCCCCCCGCTTTAACACGAACCACTTGTTTTTTAGCAATGTTTTTTAATGCCACACCTGATAAGTTGACACTTCCCTGCCCCGATAGCAAAATAGTATCTTCACTGTTCGAGGTAACAGATCCGGAATTCATCGTAACTTTTGATTCTCTACCCAGAACAAAAATTCCAGTTTTGGCCGTAATTTCTGTCCTTGACAGATGAGCATCCCCTCCATTGTCCACCTTAAGAGCTACATCGAGTGCTACAATTTCTCCCCCCTCCACTCTTGCTGACGAACCATCTTGAATCACAATCCCATATTTTGGATTATTTTGGGATGAGACAGTTAATTTTCCAGTCCGGACTTGTTGATTTAGGAGCGTTTTTTGACCTATGATGACATTTTTTAATCTGAGAATTCCTTTTTCTTCTTGATTGTTATTTACCTTGAAAGCTGTTTCTGTCCCATGAAAAATTGAATCACTTACCTCAACGCTTGCTCCTTCAGCTAGAATCCCATTTACCCCTCTAATTTCACTAAATCCATTTAAAATAACTTTTGAGCTTTTTTTTGCATGAACTACCGTGTCTGTTGCAATAAGTTTGTTGTCTGTTGCAATAAGTTTGTTGCTGTTTTTGTTGCCGTTTAGAGTAACTATCGCTCCATCACTAGCTACAACCACTTTTCTTCCTCTAATTTCATCAAATTCATTTAAAATAACTCTTGATTCTTTCCCTGCATGAACCGCCGTTTGTGTCGCATTAAGTTGTTTGCCGCTTAGAGTAATTGTCCCTCCCTTATCAGCGCGAATACCGTCTTGTACGTTAAATATCTTTACATTACGACCCCATATATTCCCTCGCTCTTTAACAGCATACAAAGCAAGTGAACTTACTGATGAATTTTGGATATCTTTACCATCGATACTAACGTTGTGTATTTGTACATCTGCATCCTGCTCTGAAACTACAGCAACTTGCTTTCCTTTAATTTCTCCTTTTCCGACAATATTAAATTTATCATTCCTGTTAATACGGGAACTTTCTATTTTCATTTGTTGCCTACACGCAACGTAATATTTTTTTCCTCTAATTAATCCATAATCATCATTATAATCACAGCTTTCAGAAGCCCTAGCTGACGCATTCCAACGATTTTGAATTATCATTGCAGCTAGATCTTGCAAAAAATAAAAAACAAACACAGAAAGAATAAATAAAAAAGAAGAAAAACATGAACTAATAGAATTCCGCAACTTCTGGGCCATCATTGTCACCATACAAAACCTTTCAAAAAATACTCATAAAAAATACTTGAAATACAATGAATTCCACATACAAATTTAGATTTGCGCGTATTTATAATAAAATTATGGCAAAAAAAGCTACAAATCGATAAAAACATTTTATTATCAATTTATTGGCTACAAAAGATAATAAGTAATTGAAAAACAATAATAAATTAAAGAGTTGTATATTATGAACGAAAAGCGATAAACACAAATTATTCTTAAAATAGTACCAAAAAAGGACAAATTATCGCAATTAAGTGCTCTATATATTGAAGATAAGCTCCTCAATTCCTTCGAAGAATAATCAAATAATTAAGATAGGCCTTTATTCTATCTATAATATCAATCTTCCCATTCTTCTTATAATCTCATGACTCACATTCAAAGCACTAATATTCCTACCTTTAGCCATATTTGCTTTGTTAACTGAACAGATTCTCACACACTGGTTGCCTCAATCTACAGAGAACGCAAATTTATAGTTTATAGAAAATACGTGAAATCAATTTGCCAGTTATTTTATTATTTGCCCAATTCTTTTCATGATTGCTTCCATCCGCACCCAATTTCCTTGCTTATGTCTTTATAAGCTAAATGTCTGAAAATAATCATTCATTTTTAGCTTATGAAAAGAACATACATAAATATTATTGCGGCATGATCTTTTATGTCTGGATGTAAAGCGATCATCAATCTCGCCGCATTTCATAATGGAGTTTGAAAAGCTTTCCTCTATCCTGCCATTTTGTCATAGACTGAAATGAGCCACCTTATGTGACATAATCCCTGATTAGAGGCGTATGGTTCACTTTGTTTCTTATAATATAAGAATGAATGACATTGATTTATACCAAAAATCGATTTTGTTTTTATATAATGTCTCTAAATAATCAATTTCCGCACACACATTGTATTATATTATGTCAATATTATCACAAAGATAGGCATTATAAAAACGCATCGATAAAATGATACCGTAGTTTCACTCTTGTCGTGTTACAAATTGATTTTACCCAAAATAGAACCAGAAAGTATAGGATAAATATAAATCTAAATTTTGTCACATTGATATAATAGCTGTGTTATTCTTATTTAAGACAAGAGTGTAATTTTTAAGCGAATAACAAATTCTATTAACTATTCTCTTTATGACATATTTTCAGTGATATTTTTGAATAAAAGGATTAAAATGATGATTACCAAATATATCAAATGGGTGGCTTCTATCTTAGCTGCGGTAATAAGCTTGGTAACCATTTCATTAGCAGATATAACCGTTGATCATACTTCAGGGAAAACTTCTGTTCCCCTTTATCCAAAAAAGATTGTAGTTTATGATCTCGCATCCCTTGATAATATGGTTCGTCTTGGTGTCGACGCCACTTTCGGTGTGATTGATGGGAAAAAACCTACATACCTCGAATATTTTAATGGAGCAGAATACGAAAAAATGGGAACACGCACGGATCCCAATTTTGAGAAAATTGCTTCATTCAGGCCTGATCTTATCCTGGTTTCTTCACGAGTGCGGTCTAAATATGAGGATTTTTCCCAAATTGCCCCAACGCTTGATATGACAGTAAGATACTCAACCATCCTTAAAGATATTGAACGCAATCTTACTATACTTGGGCAAATTTTTGGCAAAGAAAAAGAAGCTAAACAAGAAATTGCCACACTTCATGATGCTTTAGCTAAAGTGCGCAAAAAAACACAAGGAAAAGGAAAGGCACTAGTCATCATGACCAGTGGTGGTAAAATAAGCGCCTTTGCTCCTGGAGGACGCTTTGATCTTCTCCACTCTAGCTTTGGGATCCCCACTGTAACAGATAAAATATCTCAAGAAAGACATGGCCAGCTTATTTCCCCTGAATTCATTTTTAAACACAACCCTGATTGGTTATTGGTTGTTGACCGGGATGCTGCAATCGGACAAGAAGGAAAATCAGCAGCAGAGTTGCTTGACCACAAACTAATTCACCGCACAAAAGCTTGGGAAAAAGGCCAGATCATTTATCTTGATCCCCAGAGCTGGTATTTAGCAAGCGGAAACCTCACTGGGCTTCATAACACAATAAAACAAATCGGTGATGCTTTTGAAAATAGCAAATAAGCGCATAAATGACTTGCTTTCTATAAAATAAAATTTAAGAACAGAGGAAGTTTGGTAAAACAACCTCTGTTATTTTTTTCTCGTAGGAATTATTGAGCGTGAAAAATTACTGGATAGCCATAATAGCTATTATTCTGCTTTCCATTCTCAGTATTTTTGTTGGTTATTCTGATGTAACGCTCTCCAACCTACTTTTAAAAGATTCTACTGCGTGGCTCCTTTTTTGGCAAACACGCCTACCACGCACTGCTGCAGCACTCTTATCAGGGATGGCACTTGCACTTTCAGGAATGATTATGCAAATGCTTGTGCGCAATCGCTTTGTTGAACCTTCAACAACCGGAACTGTTGAATCTGCATCGCTTGGCCTACTTTTGATTATGATGTTCGCCCCTGGCATGCCCGTTCTTGGGAAAATGGCCATTGCTACCATTTTTGCTATGGCAGGCTCATTGCTTTTTATATTTTTATTATATCAAATCCCTTTAAAATCTACCCTTATTGTGCCACTTACAGGCATCATGCTTGGATATGTGATTAGCGCCCTAACAAATACCATCGCTGATTATGAGACGCTTCTTCCCTCTCTTCAAGCTTATTTATTTGGTAGTTTTGCAATGGTTCTTGAAGGACGATACGAACTCTTATGGCTGTCTCTCCCTGTGTGTATTCTTGCTTATTGTTTTGCTGACCGCTTCACAGTTGCTAGCCTTGGAGAAGATTTGACAAACAATCTTGGCCTAAATTACCGTAGCGTTATGTTTTTGGGTCTCTTTATTATTGCATTAATCACTGCCCTTGTGGTCTGTACAGTCGGTCGCATTGCTTTTGTTGGGCTTATTATTCCAAATCTTGTATCAAACATCATGGGCGACAATATGCGTTACAGTGCCCCCTGGATAGCAATAAGTGGTGCAGGATTGGTATTAATCTGTGATATTTTAGGACGAATATTGCATCATGGTGCTGAAATCCCTATTGGAACTATGATGGGTGTTATTGGTAGCTTTATTTTTATCATGCTTCTTTTACGTTGGAGAAAACGTCTTGGATAAGCAAAAGACGACCCCTCTCATACTTATAACACTTATTTTCAGTGCTTGTGCTGTCATCAGCCTTTATATGACGTGGAATATAAATATTTATACCTGGTCATTACGTTTAACAAAACTGATCTCTCTCCTTCTTATTTCTTATACAATTGCTGTTTCTACTGTCTTATTTCAAACAATCATCAATAACCGACTGCTGACCCCCTCTATTATGGGGTTTGATCAACTTTATATCTTAATCAAAACTGTACTTATTTATTATCTAGGCTCTCTTTCTCTACCCTTTTTGAGTAAAGAAGGACAATTTCTTCTTGAAGCTCTTATCTTAATTATTTTTTCAATAATTCTCTTTCGCTGTTTTTTTTCAGGAAGCTTTAAAGGACTTCACTTTACCCTTTTAATTGGTGTAATTTTAGGCGGTTTTTTTTTCAGTTTGCGCATGTTTATGCAGTTACAACTGGATCCAGATCAAATGATGACTTTAGCAAACGTCATGTTTGCAAATTTTAATACATTTAATTCATCATTAATCGGCATTGCTACAGTCCTTGTTCTGATTATTAGTGTGATGAATTGGCGTTTATATCATATGCTTGACATTCTCGCACTCGGCAATGAATTTGCTCTTAATCTTGGTGTTGATTATAAAAAAAGTGCTATAACTATTCTCATTTCCGTTTCTATTCTTGTATCCATTTCAACATCACTTGTCGGGCCTATCACCTTTTTCGGACTGCTTGTTGCCAACCTTGCTTATAATATCTCACCACAAGCAAAACACAGTGTTATTATACCAATCGCGGTATTACTGGCTATCATCTGTTTAGTTGGTGGGCAGTTTATTTTAGAGCAAATTTTCAATATGGCAGGACGTTTGAGCTTCATCATGGAATTTTGTGGTGGCATTGTCTTCCTGACTTTGTTGATGAAGGGACGACTAAAATGATTGAAATCAATCATCTTTCTAAATCTTATGGTGCTCAATTGGTTATTGATAATCTGTGCCTTCATTTGCCAAAGGGAGGAATTACCTCTCTTATTGGTCCCAATGGTTCTGGAAAATCAACCCTTTTGATGATGATAAGACGCCTTCTGCCAAAAAATCAGGGATCGATTAACATTGATGGTCTTGACATTCATACAACACCACACGATGTTTTGGCCCAAAAACTCTCACTCCTGCGTCAAGACAATCCTTTGTCTGTCCGTCTTACTGTGTATGATCTAGTCAGCTTTGGACGTTACCCCTATTCTAAAGGCCGATATCATCATGAGGATAAGAAATTTATCGACAATGCTATCCAATATCTTGATCTACAAGGCTTAGAAACACGATTTTTAGATGAGCTCTCTGGTGGACAACGCCAACGGGCCTTTATCGCCATGCTCCTCTGTCAAGATACGGACTATGTATTGTTAGATGAACCCTTGAACAATCTCGATATGAAACACTCCATTGCTATGATGAAGCAATTACGCCGTATGGCTAATGAACTCAACAAAACAATTCTTCTTGTCATGCATGACATTAATTTCGCATCTTCTTATTCAGATATAATCGTTGCACTCAAACACGGTAAAGCCGCTTACTGCGGAAACCCAAAAGAAATTATGAAACCAGAAATTCTCAAAGAAATTTACGACGCAAATATTCAAGTTAAAATGATCGATGACGTACCCATTGCCCTGTATTACCAATAATTTTAATAACTCTTTTTAAGTGCGCGCACGCCCCAAATTTAAGCTTGCACACACCCAAAAATTTGCTAAAAGCAATAAGCTTTTCGTATTGGGGAATAGTTTAATGGTAGAACAGCGGACTCTGACTCCGTTAATCTTGGTTCGAATCCAGGTTCCCCAGCCATTTTTTTCTTAATAAATCTCGTTGTGCTTATAGCTCTTTTTTCTCATTTTGAGCTATAATATAAAATCACAACCGCTCCCAAAAGCTATCAAAACAGATGATATAACATCTGTATGATCAGCATCCTGAAATGCTTAATTATATGAAACCCCAGTGTAAAATTTAAACTTTTACGATATTTCATAAATTAATGCTTATTCGTTTATATGCATAACAGAAAACGGCAATCATGAGCTTTAAAAGCATTTTCCAACTTTATGAGCTTTCAAAATCGCCGTAAAATCAATGGCAATTTTTAATTTTCAAAAAACACAAATAGATAAGTATGAATCTTTTCCGACTACAAACCTTATTTTTCCTTGAATCTTAGGTCTTGTCGCCTTCTTTTATTAATAAAACCCTCATATTGATAGATAGCTCATACTTGTAAAACGCATCGGCCCTCAGAAAGAGATTTATTATAGAGATAATCGAGTCTTTCTGTTCAAATTTTTTTCTAAAAAGGGAACAAAATAATCAATGCTCATATAGAGAGGTAATCAACAATTATATAAAAATAATAAAGGCGATTATATGAAGAAACGATACCAAAATGGATATAACAGATAAGATATCGGAAGTAGGATTACTAACTACTCTAAGATCTTGCGCACGCGTTGGAAAAGCAAGTAATAACATTAAAAGTATATTGTATATTATTCTCATGTCTTTTAACCCTCACTGTTATAAGTTATTCTCCCTATATTTAAAAATTATTAATATATGTTTAAAATACTCTATTGTCAATTTATGCTTACAAAAAAGCAATAACAAAGACGCAAGAAAATGTAAATGAAAAATGATAGTGAAAATTTCTAAAAAAATTAATTCTAAAAATAAATTTCTGAACTTATGCTAGCCAATCAATTTACAAAATCTATTCATGAAAAATATTTGAGCACTAGCTTCCAAGGCTCCTTCTAAGTAAGAAGAAGCAAATATACTCAAAATAAATTTCTATTATGAAGCCATTTAATAAAAGCATTTTTTCTATCTTTCATCGTAAATACTGAAAGAATTTTGCTAAAATATTCTTGAACATCATATACCAACATGTGATATGAAAATTTTAAAAGCCTGCTTCTATTCGATTATAAACTAATTGCGTAAAAGCATAAATTTGCCCCCCAACAAAGGGAGCCGTGAACGCTAATACTAAAAAAATCACAATGATTTTTGGAATAAAAGTCAGGGTCATTTCTTGAATTTGCGTTAACGCCTGAAATAAAGCGATAATGATGCCAACAGACATAGCAGCAAGAACTGCCGGTCCACTGGCAATCAAAACAGTCCAAATAGCAGCAGTTACCATATCAATGGCATCAGCTTCATTCACGCTTTAGCTCCACCTTTAGATTTACCACCATCTGTATCGGGCTTATCTTTATCCGGTTTGTTCGCATCAGGCCAGCCTGCATCAGGTGTTTCAGGTTTATCAGGCTTGTCTGTATCAGGTTTTTCAGACGTCTCAGGTTTCTCAGCCATAACGGTTACACCTGGGCCAATCAGAACTTTTTCACCATTATCTAATGTCGCAACAATACCATCACTATAGATATCAACGGATTTCACATATCCTTCAATTATATTGCCATCTTTATCCTCGAATTGAATATACTTGCCAACATACCCTTCTGCTCCACTTATTGCCCCATTTGCAAGCACTTGCTCAAGCTTATCATTCATTTTTATAGCTTGTTCAACCATCGAAAAGCTTGCTAATTGTGCAACAAATTCTGTTGAATTCATTGGATTTGTTGGATCTTGATTTTTCATCTGTGCTACCAATAATTTCACAAATGTATCGTAATCTGTATTCTTTTTTGCCCCAGTATCTGGAGTATCTTGTTGTTTCTCACCACCACCCCGAAGAAATCCAGGACCACCAACTGTACCTACCGTCATCTCATACCTCACTAACGTTACATTGCAATTTTTTTTATAGTGTCATCCGTTGGGGATATTCCCATAATTTGAGCTTCTTTTTGAAACAAACTACGAATAACTTTTAACACTTCAAAAATTTTATTTTTTTCTATTAAATAGGTGCATTCTTTTAACCCTTCTAAGAGCTCTCTATCAGTAAAAGTTTGCAGCAATTTTTTTAATAATTCGACGAAAACAACCAAAGCTTGATCAGCTCCTTCCGGATTGATTAACATGAGTTGAGCAGAAAAATAGAGCTGTTTGAGTGGTGTATCGGTATCTTCTATTTGCAAAACATGCCCTTCTAAAAGAAAAGTCGCATCATTTAACAATTCCAAGGTCACCTTACGATCTACACGTAACACTGCACCATTGAGAAAGATTTTTTCATTTGGCTTTAATCTCAAATACATTGTGTTCTCCCCCACTGCTTTTTCCACCCCTTATATCGTTTTTATCTCATTCATATCTTTCCGAATTTGCAGCAAGGCCATCACGGATAGATTCAGAAATTTCAACGAGAACATCAAAATCAGCAATTTCTCCTTCATCTAACCTCTGAATTTCTTTTAAAATAAAAAAACCAATAGAAATAAGTGATGCTTTCAATGTTTGTGGTAAAGCATTTTCTGCCTGTCCTAGATCTTCAATAAGAATAACCCAAAGCTTTCGCGCAAATTGAACAGCTTCATTGGCTTCATATGTACCAGGGCCTTTTTCCTTTGCATCCTGAAGAAGCTTAATACACCGATCAAACAGAGATCGTTCACGCTCGCGCGCACTCATTGCATCATCTTCCATGACATCTTCGTATCGCATCTGATACATTGGATCATTACACCTTTGTTTATTTTAGATAATTCACAAGACTTAATTGGCTTATCCGCGCTGTCAAAGTATAAGAGAGATTGAGCATCGCCTCCAAAGCTTTTAATCTTTGTCCAGCCTCTGTGGAATCTACACCAATCATGTCAATTTGTTGACCTTTAAGAAGATTTGTTTGAATCTCGATCTGTTTTGTTGCTCCTTTAATTCTTGCTTCAGTGCTCCCCAATCTAGAAGCTGTTGCAATAATCTCATTGATAGCAGTTGTTGTGGATGTTTGATCAGAAGAATTACGTGCTTTTGCAAAAAGAGCTTCCTGTGCCTCTTTCGATAAACCAATGTCGCCAAATTCTGCGACTAAAATCATATTTTTCATGGCATCGCGAAAACCTTTCTCATTCGCGCTTGCCGCAACATTCACTGTCTCACCATTAGGACCAATACGCTTTTCAATAGAACCATCTTTAGCATTTGAAAAAATTTTGCTAAAATTCTCTTCATCAAATAATGTGCTAAATACCTCATCAATAAACTTGTCCATATCCTCTGCAGTGAGATCTTCCGGATTTCTCCCATCTAGAAATGTTGTAAAGGCATCATGAACAACTTTACTAGGCCCGCTTTCTCCCCCTACTTTATAAGCATTTAAAGGCGGTTGAGTGGTATTTGTTCCACCAAATATATAGTCACCATTATAGCTGGTATTCAAAGCAGAGATAAAGGAAGCTAAAGCATTTTCTGCTACGGCTTGCGCTGCAGATGGTGTTTGATTGGCGGCATCACCCACAAGCATATTATTAAAAAGCGTCAACGCTCCTGGTGCTGTTTCATCATCACCTGCTGCGATCAAACTTTGAATTGCAGCCTGTGCAGAAGACATCCTCGAGAGAGCCAGTTTATTGGTATTACTAAAACCTTCTAAAAAATTCATCTGATTTTGAATATCGACCAATCGTCCTGTTTTACGACCTAATGTCAAACCTGGATCATATAACTGCCCAGTCACCAACTCATAAGCAGCCTGCATCAATTCAGACTGCCCCTTAGCAATCGTATCACGCTGCGAATTATTTAAAACATATGTAGAAATTGATTGAATTCTCATTATACACCTACCGAATTGCGATCATAAGATCATCTAACATTTTGCCAACTGTACTGATAATACGTGTGGTTGCTGCATAGGCTTGCTCTAATTGCAACATCACCGCCATTTCATCATCTGTATTAACACCGGTTTCGTTGGATAATGCTTCAGCAGCGCGTGCAAACATTGTTCCTTGATATTTTGCATTTTTATCAGCATCTGAACGCACCCCTTCAAGCCAACCCATTGAATTTTTACCAAAACTCATAAGAGATTGTTCTGTAGCCAAACCTGTATCAGAGCCAAATTCACGCTTTTGGTCAAAAGCATCAACTAATGATTGAATATCTTTACCAAAATGTTCTGGACCACCACCTGGCGTATTGCTATCAAATATAGGATTGAGCTTTATCCGCCCTGATAAGCCTACCATAGGACCTATCTCGCCCTCTGGCTTATCACTGTCTAAAAATAAAGGAGGAGGTCCGGGAAATATCGACATCAAAGCACTGGCCATTTCATCCAATTGTTTTTGATATTGTGGTGCCATTTCATCACGCACCTTTAACAATCCACCAAGGTTTCCACCACCATTAGGCTCTACAAAAGATGGATGCCCTAAAGGAACACCATCAACAAAGACTTGCTTTCCTGCTACACCAGCAGGTAAAGAATTGCTAGATTCAAACGTTACTTTCCGTGGACTTTTGTCATATAAGGTACTACCGTCCATACCATAGATGCTTGTACTCCCATCCTGGTGACTAACCGTGTTAATCCCAATTTCTTGGGATAATTGCTTTAAAACTGCATCGCGCTGATCCATATAGCTATATGCATCTCGACCTGCATTTTTTTCTTGAACTACTTTTTGATCAAGATCGTGAAACTTTTGTAAAAGATCGTTAATGTGATCAACAGAATCCTGAATATCACTATCTGCATCATTGCGTAATTTTTCAATTTCACGATTGCCTTTATTCAGAGCATTCACTAAATCACGCGCACGATCAACCGCAGCGTCTCCAGCAGCACGCTGGTCTGGATCATTAGCATAAGCTTGTAGTGCTTTCTGAAAATCGCTGAGCAATTGGGAAGGCGAATTTGAAAACCCATCTGCACCATGAATCTCAGCCAAGCGATGCAGACCATTAGCCAAGCTGCCAGCAGCAGCAGCTTGGCTTGATTTGACTAAGTAATTGTCTAATAAAAAGGGACTATCATCACGACGAACCGCGACATGAACCGCACCCCTTGGCCCCGATTCTAAATAGGATGTGCGCCGAGTGTAATTCGGATCTCGAGCACCCGCTATATTTTTTGCTACAACATCAAATTGACTTGTTGTTGCCTTGAGCGAATTGCGCGCAGTGTTAAGTGCTGAACTAAGAGCCATGATCTTACCCCCCTTTGATTTTCTAGACTACCGCTTCAAATTAACAATCACATCCATCAATTCCGAACCGGTTTGAAAAACTTTAGAGTTAGCTGTATAATTACGTTGAGATTCAATCATATCTGTTAATTCTTCACTCATCTCAACATTTGAATCTTCAAGATAACCGGCAGTTAATGAACCAAATACACCATCACCAGGACGCCCTACCATTTGAGCCCCTGTACGGGTATTTGTTTGAAAAACAGTACCACTCAAAACCGTTAAGCTTTCTGGTGATGTGACAGTTGCAAGGCCTACATAACTGATAACACGCGTTTTCTGATTAGTGTATTTAACCTCAACTTCACCATTTTTACCAAAAGTAAAACCATCAAAAGAGCCCACTTCCATACCGTTTGCTTCTGCTTCAAAAGCATACGAATTCCCCTTTTGCGTTACTAAAGAATCTTCTCCTAGCCCACCCAAATTTATAGCAACTTGGAAAGTCCCCGGAGGATCTCCTCCATCATTTTCTGGCAATGTTAGTGTAAAGTCTGGAAGAGGAGCCTGAAGATTTCCCTCTTTATCAAAGTTGAAATCTGCAGTACCAACCTTATTGTCTCCATGGTAAGCATCGACTGTCCATTTATTATCAGCAGTCTTACGCATATAGAAATCAACCTGAACTTTTTTACCTTGGCTGTCATAAACAGTTACTGATTTTTTCTGATTATAACTCTTAGGATCTTCGGGATCAATCACACCCTCTCCTAAAGACTCTGCACTTGCATCAAAGTTAGCTTTAAAATCAATTCCTGTTGTTACTTCAGGACCAAATAAATCTGTTGGCCCCCCTCTAATTTGAATCCTCTGACCTTCATCATTCAAAAGATAATGCCCTGATGAATTACGCAAATACCCATCCTTATCACGCGAAAAAGACCCTGCACGTGTTAAAAATTCGTTTCCATTTTCATCTTCAACACGAAAAAAGCCATTGCCATTGATCATCGCATCACCCGGACGACCTGTTGCACGTGCGGGACCATATATTGAAATATCATGGCCAACATGACTTTTCACCCCACCAGGAACATAAGCGTAATCTCCTGAAGGCGTTACATAATTGGAAAATTGAACATTCGTACGTTTGTATCCAACCGTACCAGCATTAGCAACATTTTCTGCTATACCAGAAAGGCGCTTTCCCTGAGCGTTCATCCCTGAAACACTCGTATGCATCATCCCATAAATACCCATATCATCTCCTATTATCGTGAACTTATGACATCACTTGAAATTAGCCTGTAACACCTGTTTAAAAAAACTTTCTTGTGTGAAGCTTTTGCTGAAGCCTTTTTATTAAAAAAATACGACCTTTAAAAAGACACATTTAAAAAAGCTATGCCACATTGAATATGCTCAAGAAGTGAAATCGCTTAACAAATTGTCAGGTGAATAAAGAGAAGAAAAGCAGTTAAAATTAGCTAGGTCCAGGAATTAGTTTTTGATGACTAAACTATATCCAAGAAATCGCTTTGAATCGATGATGTCATACCCAACCTTCAGTTTCAGTTTTTTAC
Organism: Bartonella bacilliformis KC583; assembly: GCF_000015445.1. NCBI lineage: Bacteria > Pseudomonadati > Pseudomonadota > Alphaproteobacteria > Hyphomicrobiales > Bartonellaceae > Bartonella > Bartonella bacilliformis. The sequence continues at coordinate 1,160,725 of NC_008783.1, forward strand.
GAAGTTTACTGATATGACTCTCAATGACATTTTCTTCGATAACATCGTCAAAAACACCATAAACAGCATTAAATATTTGTGTTTTATTGACGCGCCGTCCAAAATTTGCTGCCAGATATTCAAGAATGCGTCGCTCACGACGTGGCAAAGGAAAATCTACACCATTAATGCGCGGATCACGCCCATCATTAAAGACACTAATAGGGCCAACTTTTATTGCAGCATCAGCACTACGAATGTCCCCCCCTATACGGCGGCGAATAGCAGCAATACGTGCTAAAATCTCACGAACATGAATTGGTTTACGCAACACATCATCAATACCAGCTTGAAAAAGCTCTATCGTGTGATCAAGAAAATTTGTCTCTGTCATCGCCAAAATAGGAGCTGAGCTGTAAAATCGGATTTCTTTAGGAAGTTCAACTCGGTTCTCACAATCACCTAAGAGGACTGCCTCGATTGAGGAAACTTCGCTGCTTGGAGCTTTTGAAATCCAATTACTAAAGTCAGAAGGAGAAAGACCCGTTGTTGCTACCCCCTCCTGAGAGAAAAGCGTAGAGTAGCCATCAGTTACTAATTTGCGGTCATCTACTACAACTATCATGAGCCCTCCACCCCAATAATTTATATTATACACGCAGCCCAATTATATATGTTGCCTAAATTTGCACATATTAATAACACAATGTCTTCATAATCTGTACAATTTCAGTTTAGACTAATATAACTTTAATCATTAGAAAAACAAGCTATTTTTCTAATTTATTGTACAAAAATGGGATTTTTATATCCTGGACTGTAAGATTTTTCCTACAAAAACAATTTAAAATTGTAGAATTATATTTAAAAAATTATCAAAATAAAACATTTTGCTATTTTTTACTTAGTGTTTTTTCGATGAGTCTTTACAAAAGATCTTAGAATTAGAAGTCCATTTACCAAAACCACTTGCAACCATATTACTTATAACACGGCAGACATAGCGCTTTTGAGCTGGATTGTTATTGGGTCCGGCATGATAACGTGCAACTGCCATAGTCCAGTTGCCTTCTTTTTGATGCAAAATTTGTAAAAAACGCGCTGCATAATCCACGTTTTTGCGAGGCTGTAGCATCTCTTCTATAGAAGCAAAATGTGACCCGTGATAATAATCATTGATCTGCATACACCCAACATCAATTAATTTTACACCACGGCTTTTTGCGTCTTTAAAGAGACGAACAGCTTCTGTCTTCGTTTTCGCAAAAACAGCCTTACCATTAATATTCAGTGCATGAGGTTGCAATGATTCCTTATGGCCTGTTTCTGTTAATCCAACGGCATAAAGAATACCCAAAGGGATATGATAACGCTTAGAAGCATTCATCATTTCTGCTTCACATACATTGCCAGCAGCAGCACTGCTTAATATAGTAAAACTATACAACCAACCGATGGGAATTGCGCGAATGAACATCTTCAAGAGAAAGATCCATAAGTGACGAATCCTCCAACAAAAATCGTTTAAAAAATTGCCTTGATTCATTTTGTCCACTTTGATCGTTATGATCAAACGCCTGATGCTGTCCATGAGAATTTTGTTCGCTATTATTTTGCCCTAACCCTTGATCCATCTGTGAAAACTGACCTGATTGAGCATTTTTATCAATAATGGTAACTGACAAGCGGCCACCATCATGAATATGCGCTTTTTCTAAGATGTGGATCAACATTTCTTGATTATTGGCTAAAAGGCGCGCTGTTTCTTGATGCTGAGCTTGTAATTCAACATGCAGCCCCTGTGTAGTCATCCGCAACTTTGCATCAATCGAGCCAAGTTCAACAGGTGTGAGCTTTAAATGCAAAAGCTGCACATGACCAACCTTTTTATTCAAAGTGACATGAACATCATTGAATTGGCTAATGAAATTTGGCTTTTCTTGTTGCACAGCAACATTATCACCCATTTTCAAATCCCCAAGAAACAGAGATTTTGCGGTCTCAACATCAAAACGCACTGTCGAAGATTCACTGCCCCGTATTAAACTTTGTGTGAAATTTTGTGTAAAATGCTGTGAATGCTTATGGATTCTCGGATTTCTTTCCTTTATGCTCGTTTGAGTATCTCCCTCAACACTCTCTGTTTTCTGCATATTTGCAATCCATTGCTCTCCCCTGTTACCCCTTATAGCGGATTGACCACGCTCATTTTCTGTAAATTCACCAATTTTCTTTTCAATGATTTCTTGTTTTACAAATTGTTGAGATAAACATAGCGGATGCTCTTCGCCCTGAAGTGCAACACTTTTCTGCATGTTTGAACGCTGATGCTTTGCTTTTAAAGCTTTAACCACGTCCTGTTCTGAAACTTCTTCTTCTGTTTGCATCCATAAGAAGTCTTCATTCCCCCCCTCTTGCTCTGCTTCATCTTGATTGATCACCTTTTCAAACGCTTTATTTGTGTGATGCTTTTCGCCTTTTTCGTCTGATACTTTATTGAACGTCGATGCAGAAGAAGATGTCGTCGCATTTGATGCTAGCATCCCTTCCGTTGTCTGCATCGGTGATGAATTTTGAGAAAAATCCTTTTTATCGCGGTTAACCAGTGCTCCAAATCCTTGATCAAACTGATTATCTATACCCCCTTGTGCCCTTTCTGATTGTTCTGAAGTCTTATTCACTGGAGACATTAGCGTGGAAAGAAAACCTCTTGATCCATCAATATTGATCATCATATCTGCTCTCCTAATAATTTGTCGACTATATTGATTTTTTCTCGTGTTTGTTCGATAAATTGATCTGTCTCGGTTGCAATAGAAGGTAGATCACTTTGTTGTCCAACACGTCTCTTTGACTGTGTTTCTAATGTTTCTTGGCTTTGCGACGATATCAAAGCTTGTGTTTCAACGGTTTGGGAATCATCCGATAAAGAAAAAGAAACCCTGTCCGCTATAGCTTGCGCAGCAGTCAATAAAGGGCGATCTCTTTCTAATAAATCGTTGCTAGAAATAGTCTGCAACATTTTTGCTGCCTCTTCTGCTGTGACTGACCCAGCCAAACTTGCAGCATAATAAAGGCGGATAGGTGCATCACTAACATTTAGTTCATGCGCTAACATCAGAGCTTTTTGAGCACTCAGTTTCACTCTTTCCATGCGTGCATCAATCAATGCTGCACGGCTCACTTCTGTATATGTCATCAATTGCAGCATTGTCGGTGCATATGAAACCAATGTTTCGAATTGCTCATCACTCAGGTCTTTTTCAATGCGCGGAATAGCAAGCCTAAACTCACTCCAAAAATTATTCACATAAGGTGACTTTTCAAACCGATGCGCATAATTGCGTACTAACAACATCAAAAGCTCTGCCTTACCAAGCGTTGCAGCGACCCTAAGTTCACGACGAATTGCACTTTCTTCAAACAAAGTTCCTGGAGCTAACAGCCTAACTTGATTAAGTTGTTTCAAAGCCAAAGCAGGATCTTTTTCACTGGTATTTGTAACAGTAGAGAGCACAATGGATAAGAATAAAGCAGGGGGAAGTAACTGAAGTTCTTGATCGCTCAAATTTGCAAAAGCTCTAAAAAATTCCTCTCTTCTATGAGACGTATAGGCCAAAGCACCTGTTATCAAATTTTGGGCAATCCTCCCCTGCCCATGATCCTCTAAAATTATCCTAACAACCCGAGGATTTCCACCATTTAAAAGATAGATCAATAAGGCATAAAGATTATGCTCATCTTGCCAAACATCAGGACTAAGGGTTAAAAATTTTTCACCAATCTCTCTTAAAAGTTCTGGTTGTTTCTGTAACGCCCCTTCCTGACCTGACATAATTTTGTCTTGTAAATTTTGTAAGGAACGAACAAGCTGTATAGGCTGAGATAAAATAATCCTTGATGAAGTATAAGATTTTTCCTCTGAAGAAGCAGATAAATCTTCAGAAGGAAGAGCCGCTTGGGCGACAAAAACCTCTCCAAATTTTGTGTCAGTAGCTGTTTTGACTTGTTTTAAAGAGGCCTCTACTCTTTGCAGACATATCGCTTGAGTCAAAACAAAAAAAAGCAAAAGACAGACACTCTGTGTCCTTTCCATTATCATGGTACCTTATTCCTCTTTGGGGACGAGCCTAAGTTAAATAGGCTTTTTAGATAACTTTTTAAATGCCAGCACCTTTTGCATCTATTCACCATTTGGGTTGCGTATAAAAATAGAGATACGCCGATTTTCAGCAGCATATGGATCTGCCTTATTTTTTAAATCTCGATCTGCATACCCTTCAACTCGCAAAATCCGTTTTTCATCCAAGCCACCCCGCACTAACATGTAATAAGCCATTTGTGCCCGTGCTGTTGAAAGCTGCCAATTATCACGATTAGCACTACGGTAAGGCCGAGAATCTGTATGGCCACTAATGATAACATCTCCTTGATGCTTTGCGATAATTTTTGCCATCTCGCCAATAACTTCAACCGTTTCTGCTGTTGGAAGAGAGGAACCCACTCTAAACATCTCACGTTGAGGCTGATCCATTAATTCAATGATAACACCTTCTTTGATTGGCTCTACATAAACCGATACATGGTGATCATTGACTGTTTCTTTCATAAACTCTGTCAATTCTTTCGCGAAATCGATCGATTCTTGAGAAGGAAAATTCTCCTGTGCAAGTTTTTGGAATGCTAGTGGTGTCTCTGCTTTTACCAACGCATCAGACGCCGCTTGTTTCCAATAATTTAGTGAGAATGGATCATAATAATCAATTCCGACCTTTGAATTTTCTCTTGAATCACCATTTTCTTGTTCCATCGACGTGCTATTTTCTGCATTCTTATCAGACTGATCTTGCATCGTTCGTTTTGCATCAACAATCTTTTCTAACCCTGTATAAGGATCACGCATTAGCTCTGCTTCTTCTGTGAGATTAAGCTGACCATTTTCTGATTGCGCCTCTTCTCTACGTGTTGGATCAACAGAGGGCGTATTGTTATCTTCAGCATCATTTTGCTTAACACCACGAATAGTTGTTTCATGATCCACGAGTTTGATGGGATTAAAATAATTTGCAATAACGGCTTTTTCTTCTTCATCCTTTGCATTGACCAACCACATCACAAGAAAAAGTGCCATCATTGCTGTCATAAAATCGGCATAAGCAATCTTCCAAACACCACCATGATGATCATCATGATCATCATGCCCACCACGACGAACGATAATAATTTCAGAATGAGTGTGTTGATCTTCTGATTTCACTGAATCAACTCCTGTAATGACGCCAGTAACGGAGCAAGCTGCGTAGCGACAACTACTTCACCACGGCGCAAACGTATCTCTGTGCTGTTGGTCGGGTGAAATTCAAATTGAGATGAATTAAATTCCTGCTGCTTTTTGAGCTGCTCAAAAAGTTTTTCATTGCCTTCAAGAATCAAAGACTGATTTGCATCGACAACTTGCCCTGCTAACTTTGCAGCAAATTGCTTCAACACGTCTTGTGTCATCCTCTCCCCTATAAAGCCAGAGAGAATCTGTGCAATATCCTGAGCGATTTCTTGACGTAAATTCGCCAAACCTTCTGTTAATTGGCGATGCATATCAGCACCTAAAGCTTCAATTGCACTGTCCTTTGCTATTTCAAGAGCTTTTACATGTTCTTCTTCCATGCGCTTTTTTTCAGCTGAAAAATGCATTTGCAACTTTTCTGTTGTTTCCTGCACTGCTTGGTGAACAACTTCTTGTTGCAGCGCATGAACATCAATAGTTTTTTCAGCATTTACGTGGAGAGGTAAAATATCTTCCATATTTTCTTCTGATAAAACAACGCCAGATAATGAAAATGCTTCATGCCCTTCATCTTCACACATCCTCCCAGCTTGCTCAACAAAAGACAGAATTTCTTCCTCTTCATCAACGACATGTCGTCGTGAAAAATCCCTAAGAACGGAAGAAAATGGCAAACTTGCCTTTCTTTGAAATTCTTCACTTATCTTTTCCATTCTATTGACCACATTCATTCAGCATTGCATTCTATAAATCTACACAGGCTGCGCCGTTGTATCATTAACCCATTCACGCAAAATCCCAGCAAAACGCTCTTCATCCATATCTATCATTTTTTCCAAACGATTTTGTGGGGGAACACGCATACGATTGCGTAAATCACGCAGTGTATCATCATTTGTTTTTGTCACCCCACCAACACCGGCAGCAGCCTGCGATTGATTATCCAAAGCAGGAACAGCGCCTAAGCCAGCCAAAGCATTTTCACCACTATTACGAGCTTTTTGTCCTTCACGCATTTCACGCATTAAAGGGCGCACGCCTAAAAACAAAATCAACAGAACAGCAATTACCAATGCAACACCATTGACCACACCAGGTATGTAACGTGACACAGACTTCCAAAGAGGCGTTTCAATAGGTGTCAAATCAGCATCATTATGACCAATGAAATCAACAGCTGTTACATTGATGATATCACCGCGATTTGGATCAAGCCCTGCAGCGGCTGAAACCATTTGTTGAATACGGTTTACTTCGTCATTAATAAAATCTTCAGAAACTGTCGTTTCCCCATTTGCAGGCACCAAACGTGCACGATCTACCACAATGGCAATAGCCAATTTTTTCACACTATAACCATCTCTAACCGTAGAGATAATTTTAGAATTAATTTCATAATTGGTTGTTTCTTCACGACGGTCTTTTTTATCTGTTGACGTTTCTCCACTACCATTAGCAATTTCTTCTTGTGGAATATTTTGCTCGACCCCAACAGCATCACTGTTGCGACTATTTTGGCTATCTGCTTGATCACGCACAGAACGTATAGAACGTACAACCTGCGATTCCGGATCAAAAATTGTTTCATTGATTTGACGACGATCTGTATCCAAAGCCACTTGCACACTGGTTTGGAAATGGTCAAGCCCAAGATAAGGAACCAATTGCTTACGAATATTGGCATCAATTTGCGATGCAACCTGGTGTTCTAGTGAAGCCATGACAACAGGTGCCCCATTGATGGCATCAACCCCAGAAGCTAACATCTGTCCGCGTGTGTCCATCACCGTTACTGAACTTGCTTCAAGCGAGGGAACAGCGGCTGCCACTAAATGTCGAATAGATTGAGCAGATTCAACTGAAAAACCGCCATCCGTACGAATCACAACAGAGGCTGTAGGCTTTTGATTGGCTCGACGAAAAGATCCTTTATCAGGTAAAACAATATGGACACGTGCAGCCTTTACACCCTGCACAGCTTGAATTGTGCGCGCAATCTCGCCCTCTAAAGCACGTTGACGTGTGATTTCTTGCATGAAAGATGTTAACCCCAAGGACCCCATATTATCAAACAATTCATACCCTGCATTGTTCGATGTGGGAAGTCCTTTTTCTGCAAGAAACATTCGAGCATGCTCTGCTTGCCCTACAGGAACCTGAACAGACCCCCCATCGGAAGAAACATCAAAAGCAATTCCTGCTTCCCCCAAAGCCATCCCTATACGGTTTACATCATCGCGAGAAAGACCAACATAAAGCGTTTCGTGAGAGGGACGCGTGAGATAAAAGCTAGAAAATAAAATCGTTCCAAAAAGCGTTACCCCAACCAAACCAAGCGCAATTAGACGCTTTGCTCCTAATTTATAAAGAGCACTCCCTGAAGAAGAAAGAAAAACAAAAAATTTATCAAGCATATATTTGCACCATTTTGTTTTAAAGAAAAAGCAGTTACTACGTATAAAAAAGGCAACACATTTAAAGCTGTTGACCGACACTTTTTCCTCTCATCATAAACAATAAAGCTTGCGCGAAAATGATGCGTATTTTTAATGAAAAAATACATTCCTCCTCTGCATTATCCCCCTACAGAATCATAACTTTAATAGAAATTGGATATCCATGTAACCTTGTTTCAAAAGGCTCCATTGCATGAGGATATAAACTGCTAATACCAACACCAAACGCAGATATATTCCGGCAATAATTTTCTGCAGAAAATAGATGATTATTTTTAACGTTATTCTAAAAAAGATTTTTACAAAATGTATAGAGCAATACCTTCTAAATGGACGTTCACGAAATGTACACTGATTGACACAAAATAAAAAAGAAGATAGATCCGACCACGCTTAATTGAGGGTACTCTATTTTTTTTGGGGATATCTAATTTTTTCAAATAGCTCACTGAAGAGGAAATAGGTGAAGCTTGTAAATTGGGGGAATTTTCCATGTATAAGAAATATCTTTTGTCATGTACAACAGCTGTTAGCTTTTTATTACTTGGCTTTCATTTGGATGCAAATGCGCAACGCATCGTCATTGATGATGGAAGAACAGAAAACATTAGTGACTTAACCCTCTCAGCTGTTAGCCCTAGACCAGAACATGGTGGTGTCTACGTAACCGATGGCACACTCAATGGCTCAGATTTAATAATCTTTGGCACAGCAGGAAATGGATACGGAGCCACAGCTGATGGAAATAATGCTATAACCCATAACGGAGGTAAAAGCATAATACAGTTTCAGGATACTCTCATAAGATACGTTACAGTCGGTCTTTTTGCAAAAGATCGCGGTCAGATCACAATGATCAACGGCTCCATCAGAGACGCTGAAACAGCTGTAATATCAGAAAGCACATGGACAACACACAATCCCCAAGCAACTAATGTTATTTTAAATAATGTTGTTATTGAAGCTAAAGTTGCTCTCTATACAAAAGGTCCTAACGCAAATATCATCATGACCGGGGGAACAATTGCTGCAACACAAAATGCATTTACCGTGGAAAACGGTGGAATGATTAGAGTTACTGATGTCTCTGCAACAGCAGATGAAATAGGCATAATCCTTGCAAACACAAACAATGATAAGAGACCTAACAGAATCGATTTAACCAATACAAAGCTTATCGTTGAAAATGGTATTGGCATTATAGGATCTGCTGAAAATAGTATAATAAACCTAAATAATTCTGAAATTCGCGCTGATCTTTTATTAAACAGCATCAATGTAGATGAGAATAAAAATCCTGCTAGGCTTAATCTTAAAGCAGAAAATTCAATTTTAGAAGGGAACGTACGAATTGCCGCGAATGACACAGTATCCTTCGACCTTACCAACACAACATGGTATTTAAAAATTAGTAATGAAAAAGATGCGAATGGCAATCTGCTTAGTATTAAAGATAGATCACATTCTCAACTGTCTACGCTTAAACTGAAAGATAGTTCCATTATTTTTAAAGAGCCAACAGGAAATAATTATCAAACATTGCTCATCAGTGCGCAAAGACCGGCTTCCTTTATAGAAGATCAAGATCTTAACCAGAAAAATCAAACTGCTATCTATAGTGCAGAAGGAAACACACAAATTCATTTCAATACTGTATGGAGTGATGGTGCCAAAATAACGGATCAAAAAACCGATCGTGTTCTCATCCATGGTGATGTCTCAGGAACCACCATGATTCATGTCAATGTGAAGGAAGGTGACAATGTACAAAAGGATACCTCTCTTCCTTGGAATCAACGAGGTGTTTCTCTTATTCAAGTCTCTGGAATAGCCAATGAAAACTCTTTCAAACTAGCAAACGGCTATACCACATTAAATGGTACACCCTATAAATATATCCTCTATGCCTATGGAAAAGGCTCCAGCCATGGAGGAGCTAGTGCTGGGCAAAATATAGTTAGTGACGGTGATGATTTCTGGGATTTCCGCTTACAAGGGGAATACCTTCCCCCTCCTCCAGATCCTAATCCAGAGGGACCGGACACTGGGAAACCAGACACTGGAGGACCGGACACTGGAGGACCGGACACTGGGGAACCGGATACTGGGGGGCCGGACACTGGGGAACCAGATACCGGAGGACCAGACACTGGGGAACCAGATACCGGAGGACCAGACACTGGGGGGCCGGACACTGGGGAACCGGACACCGGAGGACCAGACACTGGGGGGGCCGGACACAGATGGACGTGTACAAGCTCTTGTTCCACAAGCAGCAAGTTATATAGTTCTGCCCAATGCTCTCTTCTCCACTGGTATCACTGATATGAACTATCAAAACGCGTTCTTAGCCAATATGCGTTCCATGTCTCTCTTCATGAAAGGTCAGAGAAAAAACACTTTCTTAGCCTCCACTTATAGTGATACCACCACTTTTTCATCTGAGCGCACAGCTTGGGAATATGGCTATGGCGCTGATATTCAATATACGGCCTTACAAACAGGTGTTGTCTTAGAAACACTAGAAAGCCAAAATATCACAACAGATTTTGGGTTGTTAGGAACCTATGGTCAATTATTCTTTACCCCAAAAAACATGGCCGATGCTAGTAAAAGCACACTCAATAAATTGTCCTTGACCGCTTATAGCAGCACACAACATAATAATGGGCTATATGCAGATATACTCCTATCCTACGGCTTGATCAGTGGAAATATCACCAATGCTCTCATCGGCAATACAGCCCAAGTGGATGGAACACAAACATTGAGCCTATCTGCAACTATTGGAAAACCATTAGCCATCGGAATTGCTGATCTCACTTTTGAACCACAAGCGCAACTTGCCTATCAGCGCTTAATGTTTGGTACTATTTCAGATATTGATGGCTTTAAGGTTGATATAGGCTCTCCAGAACAATGGCTCATGCGTATCGGCGGGCGTTTAACCAAAACGCTTACTTCTCTTCAACAAGGAAAGGCTGTTTCCTTTTATAGTAAACTAGACCTGATCAAAACTTTTGGGGATGAGGGCTCAATAAAAATTGGTGATGACTTTAAACGTGATCCCACAGGGTCTTTTGTGGAAGGAGGACTAGGTGTCAACATGCAATTGTCTGCAAAATTTTCATTATATGGGGACATAAGCCACAGACGCAAACTGCAAAAGTCTGGTATCTCAGGGAACAGTTTCTCTGCTGGAATACGATTTCGCTTCTAACGGTATAGCAACAAAATTTTTATAGAATGTAATATAACAAAGGATATTTTCTAAATTTGCATCCATGAACGATTTATGTGTTCATGGATGCATAAATCATCATTGACATAAATATGGCAATGATAGCCCGGTCAAACTTTTACCGGGGTACTTTTAAAAGTACAAATTTTATCTTTCTTCTTTAACGAAAGAAGGAAGAAATGGGGATTATAATTTTTGGGGAATTTCAATGAATAAAAAAGCTCTTTTATTGTGCACAGCCGCTGTTACCATGGCGCTAATGAATTTTAATTTCAATGCAAATGCAAAAACTCTCGTTGTTGAAGATGGAAGAACAGAAAATGTTAGTGATGAAACCTATCAATCTACAAGCCCAGCCATGGAGGATAGCGCTATCTATGTAACCAATGGCACAGTTACCGGCACAAATATAACACTAACGAGCGATAGAAACAGCACTGGTGTGTATGTAGATGGGGCTAACAGTAAAGTTGAAGTGAATAACATAACAATTACTGGTAAAATTACAACTACTGGTAAAATTACAACTGGTTTTTTCGTCACAGCTGGCGGCCAAGTCACAATAAATGGTGGCTCTATCAATGTAGGAGCGATAGGTATAGTCGCTTCTTCTAACAATAATGTACAACAACCAACTCTTGTTACTCTCAATGATGTTAATATTACAGCGAATATAGGTCTTTACTCGTCCCATCAAAACACAAAAATCATCATGAATGGAGGAACAGTTACTGGAAACATGTTCGCATTTTCCGCATCAACCGGCGGAACCATTGAAGTAACAGGGGTTTCTGCAGTAGCGGGTCAAATAGGTATCGAGATTTCAGACGTTTCCAGTAAAGTAAATTTGACCAATACAAAGCTTATCGTAGAAAATGGCGTTGGCATTGGTGCTACTGGAAATATTGTCAGTGGCGAAGTGAACTTGAAAAATTCGGAAATCCGAGCCGATATTTTATTAAAATCTAGCACTTTTAATGAAAATCCCTCTAATTTTAAGCTGAAAACAGAAAACTCAATCTTAGAAGGAGGTGTGCAAGCTGAAGAACATGATAAAATATCTTTCGACCTCACCAACACAACGTGGTATTTAAAAATCAGTAATCAAAACAATGGTGCACTGTTTGATCTTCAAGACAGATCACGCTCGCAAATTTCTGAGCTCAAACTGAAAGATAGCAGCATTATTTTTAACGAACCCACGGGAGATGACTATCAGACATTGGTTATTGGCTCTAAAAAATCAGCCTCATTTGTAGAAGAGACTAATAACGCAACCGCGACCTATATCGCAGAAGGCAATGCACAAATTCATTTAAATACTGAATGGAGTAATGGTGAAAAAATAGAAGATCAAAAAACCGATCGAGTTCTCATCAATGGCGATGTCTCAGGCACCACCATAGTTTATGTTAAACTGAAAAATGATGGAGACGAAAGTAAAAGTGAAGAAGAAGATACACAAGAAAACACTTCTATTCCTCGCAATCAAAAAGGTGTTTCCTTGATTCAAGTCTCTGGAAAAGCTAATGAAAACTCTTTCAAATTAGCACATGGCTATACCACATTAAACAACACACCTTACAAATATATGCTCTATGCCTACGGAAAAAATTCCAGCAATGGGGTAGCCGATGCAGACCAAAATTTAGTTGGTGAGGGCGATGATTTCTGGGATTTCCGTTTACAAGAAGAATATATTGACCCTCATTCTGGTGTACAAGCTCTTGTCCCACAAACAGCAAGCTATTTAGTCTTGCCCAATGCCCTATTTTCTGCTGGCATCACCGATATGAATAATCAAAATACATTCCTATCGAATAGGCGCTCAGTTCCTCTCTATATGATAGAGGATAAAAAGAACATCTTTCTCATATCTTCTTATAGCGATAGCCTCACCTTATCCTCTAACCGGAGTGCTTTAGAATATGGTTATGGCGCAGGTATGTATTATGCTGCCTTACAAGCAGGTTTAGCATTGACAACACTGGAACATAAAAATTCCACCACACTTTTTGGCCTTTTAGGCACCTATGGAGAACTGTCTTTTACGCCAAAGGATATGGAAGATTCTGACAAAAGTAAGCTGAATAAATGGTCACTTACCGCTTATGGCAGCACCCAATATAACAATGGAATATATTTGGATACGCTGTTATCTTATGGTATTTTAAACGGATATATCACCAATGCTCTCATTGGCAATACAGCCAAATTGGACGGCACAAAGATTCTGAGCCTCTCCGCCACTATTGGAAAACCACTGCAAACCGGTGTTGAAAATCTTGCCTTCGAACCACAAGCACAACTTGCTTACCAGCATTTGAGTTTTGACACTATTGCAGATATCGATGGCTTTGATGTTAAGGTAGGTTCGCCAGAACAATGGCTCATGCTTATCGGCGGGCGTTTAATCAAAACGATCAATTCAGTTGAAAAAAGAGAAGCTTTTTCTTTCTATAGCAAATTGAATCTCATAAAAACTTTTGGTGATGAAGGTTCACTATGGATTGGCGATGAGTTTCAGCGTGACTCGATAGGATCTTTTATTGAAGGTGGAGTGGGCATGAGTGCACAATTGTCTCAACATGTCTCATTGCATAGCGATATAAGCCATCGGCACAAGCTGCAAAAAGCAGGTATCTCAGGAAATAGCTTCTCTGCTGGAATGCGCTACCGTTTCTAAAAATACCTTACGTATTTTTATCAATATATAAAGTACAATATGCACTAATTTCCACTTTACAAAAAATACGTAATAAGTTAAATGGCTTCCAGAGTTTTAAGGGGAGGAGAAAAAAAATGAATACTTAGGAGTGCGTAGGTGTTAAAAAAGAATATCTTATTATGTACAGTTGCTGGAACCTTGTTGTGTTCTAATTTTAATGTAGCTTTTGCTAGTGTCCCTGTGGATGAAATAAAACCAAACAGTTGGGAGAGAATAAAGACAGACGTACGAGTACAAGGTTTGTATGGTGCTGATGATCCAGGTAGGGTGGACTTTTTGGATGATCAGGCGAATTATGGATGGGGGATTGCGAAGAAGATAGAAAAGCTGCAGCGAGATGTATCTGCTTTTTCAAAGCAGATGTTAGACTTTGAACATCAGGTTAGTGATCTTGCGCAAGGTAACGAAGGTAAAGCTTTGTTAAGACAAGAGCAAGATAGTATGAAGAATACGGTGCAAGCTTTGCAAGGTAGGGTGGAATACTTGAAAACTCAGCTTGATTCTGAGTTGCAAAAACAAAATGGACAAAAAGATCAATTGGAACAAAATAAAGTTGAGGTGAACAATTTTTTAGCTCGAGTGAAAGACTTTCAAGATCAGATTAAATGGTTTGGTGATGTTCTGGCTAGCTATGATAGCGAAGCTGAATTAGCTGGTAATCCAGTTGGTGATTCTTCAATTGTAGTTTCTAATGTGGAATATCCAGGCCAAATTGTAACCATTAAAGATACAAAAATTCATGGAGAATTTCCTATGATCGTATCGGAGGGCGGTACAATTTACGGAGTGAATGTTAATACGTCCGAAGAAGCGATGGTCGCTTTGTCCAACTTAGGGGGTAGATTTGAACTGTATAATTCAGATATCAACGTCGCATGGCGTGAGAGTGCTGGTATCGTATTTGCGTCAAAAGATGCAAATGATCATGTAGTCAAATTAGTTAACACAAACATTCATGTTGAAGATGGTGTTGGTATCTTTGGATCCACTTTTGGCGATGTAACAGGTCAAATCAGTCTTGAAAATTCAAAAATTAGCGCTGATATTTTGGTAAAAAAAGAAGATGCAAATCAATCCCCTCTTCATCTTACAATCACAGCTGATAATTCTGTCTTAAGAGGTGGAATAAGAACAGCCCTGGAAGAAAGAGCGAGTGTAAGAGCAGTCCTGGGAGAAAGAGAAGGAGTTAGAGATCCTCAAGATACTCAGACCGATCAACAAAGACAAGATGTTTTGAGCCTTCTTTTGCAACGAAACAGAGGGCAAAGAGTTCAGCTGGAAGCAGGAGCTTTAGAAGTTCAGAACAATCAGCAGGTAAATGGTGTTCAGCAAGTATTAGGAAATCCGGATATTAATGTGCAAGCACAAGCAAATCAGGATTCTACGCAAGTATCAGAGGCTTCGACTGTTGCTTTGGCGGTATCAGAAATTTCAGGTGAACCGACTTCTCAGCCAAGGCTAACAGTTTGGGATGCTCCGCAAGGAGTGACAGTTTTGGGTCCTCGGGTAGAGCTTGCACCTCGGCAGCAGCAAGTAGATCCGAGTACTCAGACAGGAAGTACATCACTAAGCACAGTAAATTTAGATCTGCGTAATAACAGTAAGTGGTATTTAACGTTCAGTAAACACGAAATGGACGATGTAAGTTTGGAGTCTAAAGACGAAACACGGATTGAAAATAGAAAACGGCGGTTAAGTTCTGATCTTTCCTCTCTTAAGGTCCATGATAGTTCCGTTATTTTTGTTGAACCCAAAAGCAGTAATCATTACAAAACTTTGTATGTAGGGTTTGATAATCCTGAAAGGAATGTCTACGTTGCAAAGGGTGATGCAAGGTTGCTTATCAATGCTGAGTTAGATGATTCTAAAAAAATAGGAAATTTAAAGAGCGATCAGGTTATCGTTAGTGGGAATGTTATAGGTAACACTACGATTCATGTTCAAGACATGACAAACAGTGAGCTTGTTAAGCTTCCTAAGATTACTCACAGACCTTCTATTTTAGCTGCATCTGAGGGAATTATCCCCTTGAATGAAAGAGGAGTTTCAGTTGTTCAGGTTTTTGGAACAGCAAAGGAGGATTCCTTTAAGCTAAGTGATCCATATATTACACTCGGTGGTTCGCCTTACAAATATGTGTTAAAAGCTTATGGGCCAGGATCACAACACGGGGAGTCTCGTGAAGCGGACGTTAGTGCTGTGTATGACCTTCTTACAGCCAATTCTTCAGAAAGTCCTGCTTTTTGGGATTACCGCTTGCAAAATGAATATATTGACTCTGATAGATATGTGAGCGCTATTGTACCGCAGGCTGCAAGCTATTTAGTGATGTCTAATGCTGTATTCTCTTCGGGATTGGCCGATGTAATCAATCACAACACGCTTATAACGAGCATGCAGAAAAATCCTGTAGAAAAGAAAGGTGAGCAATTTGCTATCTCGCTCTCTTCTTATGGAAACAAATTGACCTTATCATCTGACCGTACTCCTTTTGATTACGGTTATCACGCAGATGTTAACTATGGTGCGTTGCAAGCAGGTTTGTCATTGGTTGAATGGGATAATAAAGATAGCATTACGCATTTCGGTCTTTTAGGGAATTATGGTCGCTTATTCTTCACTCCGAAGGATGTGCCTGATTCTGATGAAAGTAACCTGAATAAATGGTCAGTTGCAGTTTATAGTAGTACGCAACACTATGATGGCTTTTATGCAAATGCACTTATATCCTATGGTATGATGAAAGGAACTATTACCAATGCTGTTATTGGTGATACAGCAACCATAGATGACGCAAAAGCATGGAATATTTCTTTAGCTCTCGGTAAAAAAATTGATACCGAAGTTAAAGGGGTTAGATTTGAACCAGAAGCGCAGCTTGTTTATCAGGGTTTGAACTTTGAGACCATTTCAGACATTGATAAATTTGATGTTGATATGGATGACCCTCGTCAATGGTTGGTGCGTGTTGGTGGACGTGTAAGTAAGATTATTCCTATGAATAATATTATTCCTATGGGTAATAAGAATGATTTTGTTTCGCTCTACACCAAACTACACCTCATTAAAACTTTTAGTGATAACAGTACAATAACGATGGGTGATCAGTTCCATGTTGATTCTGTGGGATCTTCACTTGAAGGTGGATTGGGATTTGTTAGCGAATTTTCTAATTCTCTCTCTCTTCACAGTGAGATCAGCTACCGGTGTGCATTGCAAAGATCTGGTACATCAGGAACTTCTTTTTCAGGTGGAATACGCTATCGTTTCTAAACGATATCAAGTCACCTTTATACAAGAGGCAGCACAGTGTGCTGCCTTTTTTTTTAGATCTATATTCCACGAAAAAAGGTCTTTTATCGATGTAAGAAAGTCATCATACTTTGACTATTATGATTCGCAATTGGCAATCTTTGAAGGCTAAGCTGTTTGCGTATTTCTAAAATAGAAAGGCGGATCGATGCAGCATCGCAGTTAGTATCAATCAAAGCTTGAGTGTCTGAATTGAGAGTCTGAATCAAGAGTTTCACACATGCTGGCTGAGTGTCAATTAAAGCAATTGCAAAATTTATTTTTTTTTCTGTAATCAAAATCGCAATAATTAAATACTGAACATTTTTTTGAAAACTATTAAAAAGAATCATTTGTGCTTCAAAAGATAACGAAGCAATTCCTTGTATAGTCACAAAATCCGTCATAGAAATATTATCTGTAATGACTTTAAACCGGGCTTTTGCTTGACTCCACGCGCCACTATCCCTTGTGCTTTCATCAACAGCTTTCTGAGCATTGTTATAAATTGTTTCATTGGCCAATGAAGGATCCGCTACATAATATGCTTTTGCCTTTATAAGAGCGTCTTCTAATTTTTTAAAATCTTGATATGCTGTCTCAAAAATTTCTCGAGCTATCGAAAAATTCTCTGTTGTTCCTGTCTCAAAAATAGGTGTCAAAACACCTTGAGATATATCAATCGTACCGTTAGCATCAACAACACCAAAATTGAATTCTGGACCACCAATTTCAATAATATCTGAGAACCCCTCACTTCTGTTATAAGAGGAAGGCACCCTGATTTTTATACCACCATTGGTAAGAATATTGCTTTTCTTTAAAATAGACGCTCGAATAATATGAGAGATTTTTTTCACATTTTTTGCGATGGTTTCTTGCATTTTTGCAATATCTGCTGAGCCCTTTTCGCATGGATACACAATCGATTTTTGAATTTCGGCTAACAAATCTCTTGTAATATCGATAATAATTCTTGCCGTATTAACCTGCTCTCTGCTGAGTTGAAGAACATCAAGAACCGAAACCACTGTACCAATCTCATATTTTATCATGGATCCCATCGACCCATAGGTGACATCATCTGAGATACCGTCAAAACGTAAGTTTATTTCCATATGATTTTACGCTTCATTTAAATGATGATGGGATGGATGATTTACATATCAATAATCTTGTAGTGATTATGATATCCCCCAAAGAAAAATAAAGAGACTGTACGAACTATTCTTATACAAAGATTAGAATAATTTGTATAAATTTATAAAGTATATTTAGATTAAAATTATCAATTTATCATGATTTTAAAGTATTTTAATTATAATAAGCCAATATAAACACAGTAAAAAACTTTATTATTAAACTATAAATTAAAAAGACCTTATTAAACTACCAACTAATAGGTTCCATCCGTCAATTAATACAAAAAATAAAATTTTAAAGGGTAGAGAAATCACTGTTGGCGGAAGCATCATCATTCCCATTGACATGGTTAATGTTGCCACCACAAGATCTATCACCAAAAAAGGCAAAACAATAAGAAAGCCAATCTCAAACCCACGACGTAATTCAGAAATCATAAAAGCAGGAACCAGGATGCGAAAATCGATATCGGCACCTGTTCTCACCTGAAAAGAAGGATCAGAAAGGTCCACAAAAAGATCAAGATCTTTTTCACGGACTTGCGATATCATAAACTCACGAAAAGGTTGACTGATCTTATCGATCGCTTGCTGTTCAGTGATTTCATTTTTCATGAGAGGTTGCACCCCCTGCTCCCACGCGGCATTAAATGTTGGCGCCATCACATAAAAAGTCATAAATAAAGCCAAGGATATCATGACAAGATTAGGAGGTGTCGTTTGCAATCCTAACCCTGAACGTAAAAGTGAAAAAGCAATGGCAAAACGAGTAAAACTCGTCACCATCATGAGCAAACCGGGTGCAACTGACAAAACAGTCAATAAACCGAATAATTGAACAATCCATCCACTCACGGATCCCTCAACAGATGGAAGAAGCCCAGCAAGCCCACCAGGACTTGCCGCACCTGTTTGTTGAGCAAAAGCATCTGGTATAGCCAATACCAGCATCAACACAATAAGACTACTCAACCGTCTCATTGTTCTATTACCAAATTGGAAATTAAAATATTGCTGATTTTATCGCCAGAACGAATTTTAGCACGATCAAAAAGGTCCGAGCGCAAATGCATCAGCCCAGATGGCCCCTTCACCTGATCGATTGTTATTTGACGCAGAAACGCTAAAAAATCACTCGATATATTAGCTACCTCAGTTGAGGAAATAGTTTCACCAGATTTAACAATCAAAGCAATTTCGACCCGAATCCAAGCCTTTTCTGGTGATGCCATATTCGTTACAAGAGGAGGCAAAACAACCGTATGGGTATCAGCCATGATTTTACTCGCTGGAATAGCGATTGAAGAGTCTTTAGAAGCACCAGAAGTCTGCCTAATTTCTTGACTCACCCATAAACTTAAAAACCACCCAGCAGCCCCAGCAATCAATGTTAAGATAAGTCCAACAATCAAGAGTGTTTTCACACTATTATCTTTGTTGACTGTTGCCTCTTCTTGTTTTGGCTCTTTATCCATAAAAACCCCTGTTACAAAAAATAATGCAAGTCATTGACTGCCTTTTGTCTTTCATCAGTCATAAACCCAATAAAAACCTGAGATGATCATCAATTAAAAAGGCGAAATTTGATTTAATAACTGCTGACCATAGGGAGGTTGTTGTATTTCACTTATACGCCCACGCCCACCATATGAAATGCGTGCTTCAGCAATTTTATCATACTCAATCATGTTATTGCCTGAAATGTCACGTGGACGAACGACCCCTGCAATATTGAGAATACGCAATTCATGATTAACCCGAACCTCTTGTGAACCGCGAATAATTAAATTCCCATTGGGCAAAACATCAGTCACAATTGCAGCCACAGACAAGCGAATATTTTCTTGCCGCTCAATCTTGCCATCCCCTTTAGATTGGTTTGATGACTCACCTTCAAGGCTCCCTGCAATTCTATCCATGAAAGAATATCCCGTCCCAATGGTATATTTAGAACTAGAATCACTCTTTAGGTCGCTTTTATTATTCAAACTAGCGCGATCATTAATTGATATTTGCACAGTTAACACATCACCCGGCTGCATAGCCCGTGGATCACGAAAAAAGCTATTCCCGCTTGCACGATAAAGTGAATAATTGCTCTCCCTCGGGGGCAATGGATAGGTCTGCGCTGTACGCGAAGGAGCATAGCCTAAATCTGCACGCACAGGTGAAAAATCTGGAACCGAATTAAAATCTTTCGTATTGTATGAACAAGAAGTCACTATCACTGATGTAAAAATGATGCCAAACACCAAATACAATCGAGAATATTGTTTATCCTTGTATTTCATCTGTTTTTACTTTCATCATTACTTTTTTAACAATCTAATTGACAGGATTCTTTCTCGCTGAAAATTGTTGTGCACTAACCAATATTTGAGTCAGTTCAGCTGACTTTTCAGGGGGTAATTCATTCATAATAGTGCTCGATACCTTGGGGCTAAGCTTCAAAACAAGTGAAGCCGCAACAAGACTATTCATCAAAGCTAATTGAGCTGCTGCTGCATCAGGACGCATTTTTGATAAAACTTCAACCAAAGAGTCTTCTGCCATGGAGATAAAGTCATTGCGCCTTTTGAGCCAAGTTTCATATTCTTGTTGTTTTTCTTCCAAAGTTTTCACACGCTCACTAATTTGATCACGCAATTGTTGCAATTGTTGACGTTGCAATTGGAAACGTGCATCCGCAGCCTGACTGCCAATATTGCTACAAAAACGTTCTATTTCTTCCGTGTTCATCCCAGACATGCCCTCTATCAACGAAGCAGTAGAGGCTATTGTTTTTGTAGAAGAAGCATCTGAAGGCACTGTTGCCTGGGCCACCTGCTTGAGAATAGATGGAGACTCTGATGTTGAAAAAGCGGTTGTTTTTGGGGAAGCATCTGCAGACACTGCTAACTGAGCCACTTGTTGGGGAACAAGTTGAGGCTCGCTTATCAAGGAAACAGAAGGGGAAAATGTTTCCGAAGCAGCGTCTGCAAATACTTTTGACTGAGCCACCCACTGAGAAGTGGAGTGAAACTCTTGTCTTTGTTGTGCACGCACTGTAGATGAAAATATTGGCACCGGAACTGAATTTGGTATAGGCACAGTGCTCCCTATTCCACTAACGGTCAACATTGCCATAAAAAAAATGAAAAAAGAAAAACGTAACTGTATCACTGTACTATCAGCTCCGCATGAAGAGCGCCTGAGGTTTTAATAGCCTGCAAAACCGCTATAATTGCTGTTGGTTTAACACCGATTTGATTAAGTCCTTTAACGAGATTGTCTAAATCGACCCCATTGAGAATACCTATATTGGAGGGTGGCTGTGCTATATCTACATTAGTTCTTGGCACAATAACCGTATTCCCCTCAGCAAAAGGATTTGGCTGCGAAACAAGCGGATCTTCTGTGACACGAACTGTCAAACTTCCATGGGAAATCGCAACACGTGAAACACGCACTTTTTCACCAATGACAACAGTTCCCGTGCGCTCATCAACAACCACACGTGCTACTTCATCTGTAGGAATAGGCAATCTTTCAATTTCAGCAATAAAGCGCGTAATTGAAATATTGCGAGGTTTACTCAACACAATGGTTTTTGAATCTCTCTCTTTCGCTACACCCTGCTTGTAACGTTGATTAGAAAAAATATTAATTAAATCTGTCACACGAACTGCTGTTGAAAAATCAGAGTTGCGTAATTCTAAAATAATCTCGTTACTCTTGTTGAAATTGCCTTCAATTTTTCTCTCGACCAACGCACCATTAGGAATACGACCCGATGTTGGTACACCTTGTGTTACACTCTCTGCCACGCCTTGGGCACCAAAACCAGAAATCACCATATTTCCTTGCGCAACAGCATAAGTTTTACCATCTGCACCAAGCAGTGGGGTCATCACCAACGTTCCCCCTTGCAAAGATGTTGCATCGCCTAACGAAGAAACTGTCACATCAATCCGTGAACCTGGTGTCGCAAAAGGTACCATTTCAGCCGTCACAATAACAGCAGCGATATTATTAGCACGCGATGCACCAGCAGGAGGACTAATCCCCAAATTATCAAGCATAGCCCGCATAGATTGCTCTGTAAAAGGTGAATTTCGTAAAGAATCCCCTGTACGATTTAACCCAATCACCAAACCATAGCCAACCAATTGATTGGAGCGCACACCTTGAATTTCTGCAATATCTTTCAAACGTGCCACAGCACCTGGGCGTGCTAAATCAGAATAATGCATCTGACTAGGATCGCCGCCTGATCCTAATAAAGCAGCATCCGACTCAACTGCAGAGTTATAGCGCGTTCCTTCCTCTTGTCCATTCGCAAAAATCGGAAAAAAGACAGCAAAAAAGCTAAACCAAAAAGCCAAAAAATAATGAAAGAGATGATGATACACTCTCATTATGACCCCACCCTCACGCTACCATTTTGTAAGACAGTTCCCATCACAATGCGCCCTGAATCAGCATTGCGCACTCGAACAACATCCCCCGAAGACCCTGACTGCAACACCACACCAATAGCAGTGATTTGTAAATTATCTGACTGAAAAATCAATTTGATTGTCTGACCACGCTCAACCAAAACCGGATCACCCAAAGCAGTAAGGGCAATAGGACGCCCCGCTCTTAAAGGACGGGTTGCAACCTTATTCAGAACCTGCTTCATATCAATGACATATAAAGAAGCAGCTTCAGACTTAATAATAAAATTCTTTTCGCTTAAACCGACATCACTCACACGCTGACCAACATAAATTGACCGCTCAGGAACAAGAAAACTAACCCGATCAGCATAAGCCGCAGTCAATAAACAGAGTGAGAAAAAAACATTCACCAGCAAAAGCGAAAGTTGTTTCATGGTCTTTACCTTAGATTTTTGGAAACAACTGCTGCCATTTCATCGGACGCTTGAATGACTTTGGAAGTCATTTCATAAGAGCGCTGCGCTGTAATCAGCTCGGTAATTTCTTTTACAGGATCCACATTGGAAGCTTCCAGCGTAGCTTGCATAATGCTGCCATAGCCATCTTCTTTTGGATTGCCTGGTACTGGAGCACCAGAAGCTGGTGTCTCACGGAAAAGATTGTCCCCTACCGGCTCTAAACCAACCTCATTAACAAAATTAACTAAATTAAGGCGGCCCGCTTCTACAGGATCAGCCTCCTCAGCAGGTTTATAAAAAACCGTTCCATCAGGGCTCACTGTGATACTCTTGCTGCCAATAGGAATGGTGATAGCCGGTTGCACAACATTTCCATCTAATGTGACAACTTGTCCTGTTTCACTCAAATTAAAAGCACCGGAGCGCGTGTAAAAAACATTGCCATTAGGGTCTTGAATTTCAAACCAGCCATTTCCGTTAATCGCCAAATCCAACGCATTTCCAGTTTGAATAAAAGCACCTTGTGTGTTGACCGTACGAACGGCTGCTGTGCGCACCCCCATACCTACCATAACACCTTCAGGAACAATGGCTTGATTCATCATATTGGGAACACCAACAGCGCGATCTGTGACATACATTAAATCAGCAAATTCTGCGCGCGCACGCTTATACCCTGTGGTATTAATATTTGCCAAATTATTTGCAATCACATCAAGATTAGTTTGCTGTGCAGCCATCCCTGTTGCAGCAATTGACAGTGACCTCATGACCATAGTTTTTTCCCCTCATATTCTCAGCTCTATCCAGAAAAACCGAAATAGATGTTAAATTTGCATCCGGCTTACTTCGAGATAAGCTTGCACCATCTTATCGCGCAAAGCGATGGCCGTACTTAACGATTGTTCCGCTTCCATGACTGAAGAGACAATCTCACGCACCCCAATATCGTTCCCAGAAATCTTCCCCATAGAAAGGCTTTCTGCTTTTTGTAATTTAGTGCCAACAGATTCTGTAATTTTAGCGAGAACTTGATCAAAACTGGCTGTATTTGCACCCTCACTTAATATATTTTGCCTATTGTTGATGCTATTCATTAGCCCACCTTCTGGCCCTAATGAATTCGCACGCATCGCAATAGAAGTAAGTGCCCCGATCATTTTTTATGCTCCTCAAAAGATTCAACTATACAAAATTCGTAAACAAAGTGATGAAATTGCCTCATGAGCTTCTTTATCATTTCAACAAATCAATCGTCTGTGATACCAAATCGCGCACTTGGCGAATAACTTGTAAATTCGCTTCATAAGAACGGTTCGCTTCACGCATATCAGCCATTTCTATCACCGCATTGACATTGGGATATTTAACATAGCCATTGCTATCTGCAGCCAGATGACCTGGTTCATAACGCATAATAAAAGGGGCTTTATCAACACCAATACGCTTCACATGCACACCTTGTGCATCAACATAAGGATTAAGAGCAGTTTCAAAACTGACTGTTTTGCGTCGATAAGGTGCTGCCCCCGGTGCTCGCCCTGTTGAATTGGCATTAGCCAAATTTTCAGCGATAATACGCAAACGTGTTGATTGAGCCCCCAACCCTGTTGTCGAAACCCGCTCTGCTATCATTAAAGGATCAGACATTCTTAAGAGCCTCCTCTAACCGTTAACATTGTCATTCGGTGAAAAGCTTTAACAATCGCAGTATTGAGAGACATTTCTCGACCAATAGCCGCACCTTTACTCATTTCTTCTTCTAAATTGACATTATTACCAGAATGGGTCACCCCTCCTGCATTGTCAGGTCGAATAACTTGCGCTTCCATGCCATTTTCTGTCAAATCCATGTGCTGCACATGGGTTACTTTCATAGAGATTGCTTTATTTTGCACAATATCGGTAAAATTTTGGACATCACGAGCCTGATACCCTGGGGTATTAGCATTTGCTACATTACTCGCAACAGCCTTTTGACGGACAGAAAGCCATTCTGCCTGTTTACTGGCAAGATCAAAAAGATTGACCGGATCCATTACTGAAGCCCCCCATTTATATTAGAGCCAGGTTATACGAGAGTCAGAATAAAAAAGAAATCTTGTGCGAGACTTGCCATTGGTTCTTTTTAAGAAAGTAACAAGAATATTAATTATATTGGTTAAATTAAGCTTAGCACAGCTAAAAAAGCAAAATAAAAAAACAACAACTGCTTCAAGCTTGTAACATCACAAAGATCCGCTGTTCGCCTATCCATCATAGGAGCCTTATACTAAAAGATCTCACCAATCTCCTCACCTTCAATAAATATTGTGCAGAAAAAAGCCTCTGATTCTCAATTTTCAGACTATTATGGTATTGTGCACCCAAGCTATGATTAAATTTTTACATCATTGAATTCTTACAGGCCATTCTTAGCTGTTTGCAGCTCTCTCGCGTTCAGCCATTATTGACTTTTCAATAACTTCGCTAATTCATCATAAGGATTACGAACAAGAGGAGTATCAATATTTTGGTTCATAGCAGCATAAATGGATGGCACTAAATGAACAGCTTGATCGAGAATATGATCCGTTCCTGGGCGATAAGCCCCCATGGCACGCAAATCGCGTGTTTCTTCATAGCGAAAAATCATTTCCTTCAAACTTTGCACTAATATCCGCTGTTCACCCGTCCAACTATGCGATGCCAAACGTGAAATAGAAGAAGAAATATCAACAGCAGGAAACCGCCCCTGTGCAGCAATCGCACGATCCAGCACAATATGACCATCCAAGATCCCACGAATGGCATCAGCAATAGGATCATTATGATCATCCCCATCAACCAGTACAGCATAAACACCGGTGATAGACCCCTTGCCTTTTCTTCCCGGACCTGCTCGTTCTAATAAGCGTGGCAATTCGCTAAAAACACGCGGCGGAAATCCACGTGATACAGGAGGTTCATGCGCAGAAATAGCAATTTCACGCACAGCCAAGGCATAACGGGTTATTGAATCGACCACTAATAAAACATTATCCCCCAGGGAAGAAAAATATTCAGCAATTGTTGTGGCCATAATAGGGGCTAAGCGCCGCATCATTGGACTTTCATCACTGGTTGCAATCACGGCAACGACCTTATCCAATTTATCCTGCAACGTATCATCAAGCATATCACGCACTTCACGACCACGTTCCCCCGTAAGCGCTAAAACAACTTTATCGAAATGATCAGCTTGCATCATCATCGACAAAAGCGTTGATTTCCCTACTCCAGAGCCAGAAAAAATCCCTATGCGCTGTCCAAAACAAAGAGGCGTAAAAATATCAATCACCTTAACGCCCGTACGCAACCCATTTCCCACACGTGCACGTGCAAGTGCTGGGGGTGCATGCGCCTCAACCGCCATCGGAGAGGAACCTAAAAGAAGTGCTCCCTTCCCGTCAATTGCCTCACCAAAAGCATTCACAACCCGCCCACACCAAGAAGCATCCGGTGCAACGAAGAGAGGACCTTGCGGAAAAACAGAAGCTTTCAGAACCGGAACAATCGTTTCATCATAAGGTTTAATCAAAACACTTTCTTCATTAACACGAATAATTTCACCCCGCACAGTCTGTGTCCCACATTCAATACACACAGTATCACCAAGAAAGACAGATTGTGATAAACCACGCGCGGTCAATATCCCACGCGCGACATCACTTATCACCCCTCCTTGATTTATAGAATGAGAAGAATACTCACAGTTATGGGTAACAAAAGACAATAAGCGACTTAAAGCAGTAGGGAAAACACGTGTTGCCTCCCTTTTATCCCCTGAAGAAGCCTCTAATGTCTCTTCTTGAAAAGTCTCTAATGCTAAAGCAATAGGTTCCTTGGTCTTGTCTTCCCCCTTACCCCTTGCAGAAACATTTCCTACATCTGTTGTCTGGGAGGATTCTGGTGCTAAAGCATTTAACGATTTCATGCTCTCTTCATCAGAAACTTTTAAAGAAGGACTAAGCCCATCTGTCTGAACAGCTTCTAATGTTGAAGTAACGGTGAGCGTGGAATCATTTTGGCTATTATGCATTGGCGCAACATACTCTTGCTATAAAAGTCCCCTACGATATAAAGGCCTCTTGTGATCTATCACTTAAGCTTTCCCACCTAGAATTTGAATAGATTTAGAACGCATTTCTTCTTGCTGACGCAGCATTGCCTCAACCCGTTCAAAAGCGCGGCTCACTTCAATAAGGCGCGTCATTTCTGCTACCCCATTAACATTTGAGCTTTCAACATACCCTTGCATAACACCATCACCAGTGCCCCCCTCTATCTGAATCGCTGCTCTATCAGGAATAACAGAAGCATTGGGACCGTAGCGTAATTGAGTTCCTGGTTGGAATTGGTACAAACCAATTCTTCCTGCCAAAACATTTCCTTGATAAATACTCCCATCTGCACCAATACGCGGTGCGCCCCCCACAGGATTTAGCTGGATCGGTGCTCCCCCATCATCCAAAAAAGGCAACCCTGTCACCGAAACCAACATCCCTTCCGGGGTCATAGTCATCCGGCCATCACGGGTATAGACTACCCCAAAAGAGGCCTCCATAGAAAAGTAAGAATTACCTGTTGCAGCGACATCCAGTGCATTACCCGTTTGTTCTAAAGAGCCCCGCTCTGTCGAAATATATCCCTTCCCAGCGCTCGTAAAAAAAACGCGATCCCCCTGTTCTTGAGCAATGGGAGACACCAACGTGTCAAACTTCATACCACCAGCACGGAACCCTGGTGTATTCACATTCGCCATATTTTGTGCAATTGTTTCCATCCGCCGTGCTAAACTAATTTGGCCTGACACGCCAACATAAATCGGATTTTGCATAAACCTGACCCTTCTTTTTTCTAGTCAATAAAACTAGACCTCTCTCCCATTAATGAATCTAAAATCCACCCCGTTTTAGAGATTGGAGAGCCATCATTGTTTCATTTGAAAAAGCCAACCCGTTTGATGAATTTTGCAAAATCATTAAAGCAGGATTTATTTCTTCCTGATTCTTTGCATCATACAGAGCGGAAAATTGAGCAATAAAATGCTCTAATCTCTTAGGATCTTTTAAGTCCTTAAGTGACATACGTGATTCTAATAAAGATTTTTGCGCTTCAATCTTTGATAAACGCACATTTTCAGGAATGTCCAATGCTGTAAAAACAACAGCTGACAAAGCTTTATCGCCAAGAATTTGATAAGCCCAGTTTTTTTCTGAAAGAAGGCCGTCTCTCGCCATTCCCCCAACTGTGCGGGTAAAATACAAGGCTAAACGTGCTCCCTCATTGTCCTGCCCAACTTGCACTTCCAAAGTTTGCTGCATGTATTTGTTTACAGTTGCTGTTTGCGCACTATTTTGCTGAGTTGCTTTTTCACCATAAAGGTTAAAATTAAATGCCGCAGCAAATTGCTGATAACGTTGATCGCTTAACTGAGACGCATAACGAGGATCTAACAGAACCTTACGCATCATGCCTTTTGCATAAATCATGTCTTCCAGGCCGTGTGCCTGCATCGCGTAACGGTAAAGTTTATCATTGGCCAGAAATTCATCAACAGATTGAACACTTGCAATATTCCGGACATAATAATCTGTCTCACGCTTAACCTGTGGCTCTTTAAGAAGCCGATCAAGCGTTTTCTTCATATTGTCGATTGTACTTCTATAACTCGTATATGTACCAATCATAGCAGCCCCCCTTCCTGAATAGACTTTATATTAATAAAGCACAAAACTTACCCGAAACTGATGATAGTGCTCTCTCTTTAAAACAACAGCCCCCACTCAGCCTCTTGATATGTTTAAAAATTTAACAGTCTTAAGCTTTATTTCATAAATTCTTGTACATACCAATAATGCGCCAATGACGCACTTATAGCATAAAACAAGCGATGAGCGACAAATAATTCATCATGAAAGTGGTAAGGTTTACACAAGCATAGATATTTATTTTGCCAGAAAAATTAAAGGGGGGCATAGCATTGAGTGTTATTATTGGATTAATCATTACTTTAGGATGTATCCTTGGCGGTTATGTTGCCATGGGGGGACATCTTGATGTTTTAATGCAGCCGTGGGAATTTGTTATTATTGTCGGTTCCGCTATTGGAGCCTTCATCGTATCGACCCCTTTCCCCGTGATCAAAGATACACTCAAAGCAACAACAGAAGCCCTGACAGATGCTGTTCCAAAACAAAAAGATTTTTTAGCAACCCTAGGGTTGCTCTATACTCTCATGCGGGAAATGCGTTCAAAATCGCGTTCTGAAATGGAAAGCCATATCGACAATCCTAAAGAATCAACACTGTTTCAACAATATCCTTTAGTTTTAAAAGATGATTCTTTGACCAATTTCATTTGTGACTATTGCCGCCTGATTGTCATGGGGAATACACGCCCTTTCGAAATTGAAGCTTTAATGGATGAAGAAATTCACACAATTTCATCAGATTCTCAAAAACCGTATCAAGCTATGCAAAATATGGCCGATGCTCTTCCTGCTCTTGGAATTGTTGCTGCCGTTTTAGGTGTTATTAAAGCCATGGGTGCCATCACTGAACCGCCAGAAGTGTTAGGACACTTGATTGGAGCAGCTCTTGTTGGAACCTTTGCAGGAATCTTCTTTTCCTATAGTATTTTTGGTCCTATCGCGACAAAAATTAAAGCCGTGCGCAGTAAAAAAACACGCATTTACATTGTCGTGAAACAAACTCTCTTAGCCTATATGAATGGTGCTATACCACAAATAGCCTTAGAATATGGACGAAAAACCATCTCAGCAAAGGATCGCCCAACAATCGACGTCGTGGAACAACATGCAATTTCCGGCCACAGTGCTGAAAAAAAGGCGGATTGACCATGACCGAAACAACCGAACAACAAAAAAATCCTGAAACACAGGAAAATGAAGAAAAAAAACAAGATGTGTTAGCACAACATATCTTGCGGGCTGCTGGTCTATCGAGTGATGATCTTATGTCATTCCAATATATTTTTCGGGATGCCGCAAGCCATCTTTGCTCGCAGATCAATCATTATACACCATTAGAATTTACTATCGACGTAGTATCGCTCGATACACTCAAAATTGACAAAATTACCCAAACTATTGGAACAGATACACTCCTGATTGATTTTAGCTCTGATCGTTGGGGAAATGACGTCATCTTCGTTCTTGATTCTGTTTTGGTTGAGCTGATCACAGAAACATTTTTCGGCGCGACAGAACCAAAAATAATAAACCGTAATGGACGCCCTTTCAGCCCAACAGAATGTAGCATAAGCGAACATTTTGGCAAATTGCTTGCCAATGCCATGGATAGTGTCTTTGGTACGGGCGATAAATCACTGCTGATATTTACACAAACACGCAAGGCGCAAGAATTTAACACAGAAACATTTCATCAATCACAAATGTTTTCTTGTACGCTCTCCATCAAATGCGGAGAAGCAGAGGCACATTTAAATATTTTAATGCCCCGCAGTTGTCATCGCCCTATTCATGAGGCCATTACACGCGCTCTTCGTGCCCCTGAAAAACGTATGGACCCTCTATGGACAAAACGCTTAAGAAAAGAAGTCAGCCAAGCGCATGTGCAGATTGAAGCCTTTATGCAACAAGGATCAATGACCTTAAATGAATTATTAAATCTTAAAGTGGGTCAAGTCCTGCCTCTTCCAATCAATGCTGTTAAACAGGTCAAATTGCGCAGCGGTGACAAGTCTCTTTACAAGTGCTCCCTTGGTAAAATTGGCAAAAATTTTTCTATCCGAGTCACGGATCCCATCGATGAAGAAAAGGAAATGATTAATGAGCTGGTTCATGGTTAATATTGCCAGTGCACTTTTAGCACTAATTTCACTAAGTGTTTTTATTGTCATCGCACGAAAATTGGCGACAACCATTCAGATGGGGCGTGAACTTGCTGAGCAAGTCCACATTGGCACATCATGCCTTGATCGAGCAATCCTTGCTTTGCGTGAAGAGCATCAAGATTTCCGTGATGAAAATCGCAAAATGGATGCGCGTATTATCGAATCAACACGCATCCGGCGTGAGATTGACCGTTGCGTTGCGCATATGGAAGAGGTTCGCAACCAATTACAAAATGATTTTAATCTTCTTCGCAATCTACCAACCGTGAAAACACAGGAGCATGCCGCCACACTGAAAACAACACAAACTTACTCAAAACGGTCTATCCTTCCTAAAAAATTTCCGGTTTTTGTGCAACGTAGCGCACAGAAAGCGCTTCTTCATAACACTACACAACCTACTGATTCTAAAAATTTTCCAGTTTTTGTTCAGCGCAAAACACAGAAAGCCTCTCTTTATAGCAAAACACAATTTTAAACAAAACGCTCTCTGATAGCTTAATCCATGCCATCCTATGAGCCTATTTTACACGACAAGCCCATTCAACAAGCAAGGTTAAACGAATAAAATAATTATGGTGACAGAATGACAAATGACGTAAATCCGCCCAGCGGCGTTAAAGGGATCAACCCAACAACACCCTCCCGCCCGACATCATCGAGAATGGGGGAAGGTTCAACGGGAACACCAGGAGGTTTTGGTGCCGGCATACAAAGACCAGGGAGTGGGGCTTCTCAGGCAGCAACAGGCAGTTCTTCTGCTCTTGGTGCTGCAGCGGGGAGAACGGCTGCTGGCAATTTTGGGAGCAGCAAAACACAAGAAAATACCAATGACGCCTCCAATAATACAGAACTCGTTATGAGTATTCCTGTCGAGGTACAAATTGTTCTTGGTTCAACCACCATGCCCGTTGCCAATTTGATGAATTTAGGGCGTGGCTCTGTCATTACTCTCAATAAACAAATTGGTGATCCCATTGATATTGTCGTCAATGGCCGCATTATCGCGCGTGGTGAAGTCATTGTTCTCGAAGATGATTCTTCCCGTTTTGGGGTTAGTCTTACCGAAGTCATTGATAAATAATAAAATTCAAACAACGCGGAAGACAAATTATGACACAGGCAGACAGAGAAAAAATAGCAGAAGAGATCGATGCCGCATCAAACGATATAGCCTCCGAAAGTGATGCTCAAACCTCTTCTACACTTATCGATACACTTTCCGGACAACAAAAAGTTGCTGCGCTGCTTGTTGCTCTAGGGAAGCCTGCTGCCGCACGTCTTTTAAAACATTTTACACCCGATGATTTGCGCCATCTTAGTGGACAAGCCCATAGCTTGCCTAATATTTCTCTTGCTGATTTCGAAATTTTGGTTCGTCAATTTGAAGATGCCTTTGCAGAAGGCGCTTCTTTTTCTGAAGCCGGTTTACGCTTCGACAATCTAGTACAAGAAACATTACCAGAAGATGAGGCTGCTTTAATTTTTGACCCTTCAAAAGCACCAAAACCACCCGTTGAAAGCCTTTGGAATATTATCGCAAAAGCAAATATTGACGTAACACAAATGCATCTTGTGCAAGAACATCCACAGGTGATCAGCTATATTATTTCGCGTCTTCCTTCTGAAACAGCTGCAAAAATTCTCATGGCACAAAGCGCTACTGTACGCGCTGATCTCACCCGAAGACGATTGCATTTGCGTAACGTAGCCCCAGAAATGGAAACGATCCTTGATCAAGCGCTGCGACCTCTCTTTTTACAGGAGAACAGAGCAGGAGAACAAGCACATCACGGTCAGGTTGCCATTATTCTTAACGAGCTTGATAAAACCGATATTGATGAAATGTTAGCAAGTCTTCAAGATTTGGAACCAGAAGATCTGAAAAAAATTAAAGAAAAACTCTTTGTGTTTGATGATATTCCACGGTTAACAGAACGTGCGCGGTTACTGCTTTTTGATGGCATTGCAGCAGATGCGATCATTACTGCATTACAAGGAGCCGATGATCTTATGAAGGAGCTTATCTTGGCTTCTCTTTCACAAAGAACACGCCGCATGGTGGAAACAGAGCTGTCCTCAGAAAATCAATCGATTCAGCAAAGTGATATTCTCAATGCACGCCGTATAATTGCTCAAACGGCCATCAAATTATCAGAACAAGGAACGATTGACCTTTTAGGTCAAGAAGGAAAATCCTAAATGCTAAAAATGAACCTAATCTCAGGCGATCAACCAATCAGCAAAGTGCTCTTCTTAGTGCATACCGAACGATGGCTCAAACAGCCATCACAGTATCAAAACAAGGAATGGTCTATCTTCTAGGTCAAGAAGAAACATCCTCGAAAGACGGACTAAACCACCATGTCAGATGAAAAACCAGACAAAGAAAGTCAAACAGAAGAACCTACAGAACATAAAATTCACAAAGCAGAAGAAAAAGGTAATCTGCCCTTTTCGCGTGAATTACCTATTCTTGCTTCTCTTATGAGCTTTAGTCTCATTACCATTTTTGTTGCTTTTCCTGCCATGTCAAACTTGTCTCGTTTTTTAACTGAATGGCTTGAACGTCCAGAATCATGGCACATTAATACCGCAGAAGACGTTAAACATTTGATTTATTTAGTTGGTGGAAATCTAGGCTTAGCTTTAGCTGCTCTTTTAATTATTATCCCTCTGATTTCTATTGCTGCCTCTGCTATACAAAATGCACCGCGTATTGTTACAGAACGCATCAGCCCAAAATGGTCACGCATTTCACCTGCTAATGGATTTGGACGGATTTTTGGGAAAGCAGGATTTATTGAGTTTTTAAAATCACTTGTTAAACTCATCGGTGTCAGCATTATTGTTTACATTATGTTTTTCAAAAATAATACGATTTTCATCAATGCGCTCTTAACGGATGCACCGGCTTTACCAGAATATATCCGCCAAAAACTGGTTGATTTATCCCTGTCTTTTATCGTTGCCGTTGCTATTATTGCAGGATTTGACCTAGCGTGGTCACGCTTTTATTGGCGTCAACAATTGCGCATGACGAAACAAGAAGTTAAGGATGAATATAAGAACCTTGAAGGTAATCCCATGGTCAAATCAAGAATGCGCTCACTCGCACGAGATCGCATTCGCCGAAAAATGATCGCTAATGTGCCCACAGCAACCTTAATTGTTACAAACCCAACGCATTTTTCTGTTGCTCTGCGCTATAAGCCACCTCTTGATCATGCACCCGTTGTGATTGCGAAAGGACAAGATATTCTAGCACTCCATATACGCGAAATCGCTACCAAACATGATATCCCTATTATTGAAGATCAACCCTTAGCACGCGCACTTTACAAACAAGTCGAAGTCGACCAAACAATCCCACCTGAATTTTATGAAGGTGTTGCCGCTCTCATTCGATTTATTAATAGTCAAAAAATTCATTAAAAAAATTTCTATTTATCTACTTTCTTTTTAAAAATTTAACCTTAGCTCTGTAGAATCACCATGTTTATTTTAAAAATTTAACCTTAAACCGATATGTAGAGCAGCCATGAGCCAGTATAAAACTTTAAATACCTCAACGATATCAGGAGATAAAAAAACGAAAAAAGATTATATCACTGAAATTCGTGAAATGGTTTTGGCTAAACAGGTTGCACAATTTATTCCAGAATTACGGCTCATTGATGTGGGTGATTTCATTTCCTGTATTCATACAGAACGTTTTCATCATCTTTCTGAATTGATTGAAAGTGCTGCAGAATTGCGTTTTTACCCGAATACTATGCTCTTTGCTCAAAATGCCAGTTATGAATTAGATTGGGATACCACCCCAAACATATTACTGCATATGAAATTTTCAAATGACGGTGTGCAAGCTTTTTTCCAGCTCACCATGTCTGCAGAACAATTTGGTGTTGAAATCGATCATTGTATTTTTGACAACCCTGCAGATGAAGAAACCAATACCAGCACTTTTATGAATGCCTTAAATAATGCACGGATACAAAAACAAAGACCGCTCGCTCACTAAGCGTGCGCTTCCCTCGTATCACTCTCATATCCAATATATGTATTTAAAAAAAACATCCATACCCTAAAGAGTGCAAAAAAGCTCTTTTCTATGCAAGAATTCCTTTTATACACATAATGATCCAGAATCTTTACATAAGACGCAGACGCTCTTGCTTATAGGGAAAAGTTACCCTTTAATAAACAGGTTATAGATGCAAAATATCTCTGAAAACTAAGCGATAATAAGAAAAGACTTGTTCAACAACAACGTCTCTTAAAAAACTTAAGAAAAGCTCTGTGCGCTAAATACGGGAAAGCCCTTACCTTCTTGCAAAAGAAAAATATAGGTGCCCAATCCCTGTAGTGGTCCATATGGAAAAAGTGCCTATAGGAAAGCCTTACCCTCTTGCAAAGGCAGCACACATAGGTGTGCACACTCCCTCTTAAAAGCGATGCCCAATGCCCTATAAAAAAGTGCTCTTGAAAATTAAAACCGCTTCTTAAACAATAGGCCAACTTTAACCTGAACGTCTTGTCGCACCGCGTATTTTCTCAACCGAGATATAATTGAACTGTTTAACAAGCAAATCTTTCAAAATAGGATTTGAAAAACGCTGATTCACTTGATCCATGATCTGTTGTTTGACCATATCAAATTTAACTCTTTCGATCATGCGAACATTTGAATAGCTGCCCCAAAAATTTTGAAAGATCGCATCATGAATCAAAACACTTACAGGAACCACTATGTTTTGTGCTGCTTTTTTGTCAACAACATAGGTGAGCTGTGCAATCAGATACCCTTGTACAGATCCATCAACTAAGATCGGAATATTCATTATTTCCGTATCGCTAGAGCCAATTTCTTCACCCGTAGAAACTGGAGTTGTGGGAATGTTTGGATCTCTTTTATAGCTGTTAATGCCAAGCATCAAAGCCCCTAAAGAAACCAAGCAAACCCATAACCCCAGTGCGATCATCTTGATCATTTATGACGCCCAGCATTAACCAAAATTGGATCATAGGTTCCATCTGTATCTTCAGCACGTGCAGCCATCTGAACGATTTGCGAAAGCTCCCGAACAGCTTCTAAATGTGTTTGAAGCAATTCACTATTACGATGCAATTTAACCTGCAAATCGGAAAGCGCATTTGCAACCTCAGTTTCAACATTTGAGTCCATATACCGTGCAACATCTTTCATCGATTGATTAAGATCACGTAATCCACGTGTTTTACGCAAATTAACTTCTTCATAATCTGGTGTTCCATGGCTTTCAAGCATCATACTTTCATATTCAACGACTTCTACTAGCCCCTTAACAGCAGCCATAAATTTTGTAATCGCCCAATCACGACCAATCAGGTCATTATTCGGAATGTTTGCTTGAGATACAGTATTCTCATCATTATATTGCGCTACAGACACGATATTATTCCCCTTTTTTAATTTTCTTAGACAATATTTGTTATTATTCGTATTTAACTTTATTCCTAATAAGATAATGGATTATTTATATAATCATCACTACTTACAAAATTAACGATGTTGACGGACCAAATTAAGTTCATTTGCATGAACAATCACATCAGCAATCGTGCGATAGTCTTGCACCACAAGCGTTTGTTTAAGTTCTTTCTCGTGAGACAAATTTTCTTTCAACAAACCTTCTGTCTTTTTTTCTTGCTCAGAGGCTAACATCTGCGCAATGCCGATGCCACCGGACATTGCAAATTCTTTAGCCAATTGCTCAACCATCATAAATTTCCATATTTTCCCTGCTTGCCCTTTCCCAAAAACGGAGGGAAGATCCGTCGTAAACATATTTTCAATAAGAGTTTGTAACATAAAAGCTTCAAAATCTTTAAAAACTTCACTATTTTTGTCATTAATTGCTCTTGATTTTATATGAACTTGATGAACAACTTCTTTTGGTGGGACAAGATCAGAGCGCACTAAGTTAGCAAAATCTGCTTTCTCATTAACCGAAACTGAAGCAGAATCCGGCGTGCGCACAGCATTTTGCGCAATACGCAATTTCTCGATCGACGCATGATATTCAAGCGGATCGGCTGCACGTGCAACGTCAAGAACAATATCTGAAGGTGGCTGAATAGCCATAAATCCCTCCTTAGCGTAACAATTGGCCCTTCTTTGTGCTCATGATTGAACAACAACTGATGCCTTTTCTTCCAAGAATTTCTAAAAATTTCGGAAATTCTCGAAAGAAAGTGTAAATACTATTTTGGATATATAAAAAACCAAACTTACGTCAAACTGACCCTCAGCATGATTTGAATTCTTTTTTCAACACTCTATCAAAATTTGTCCATTGATATTTTTGCTGAGCATATCTTCTCTGGATATGCCTGCTCTGAGCATACTGGCTCTGAACATGCCTGCCCTAAAATTGCTTATACCAAGGCTCCACAATCGACAGTGCGCATCCTCTTATCACTCTCTTTGACCAATCTCATCACTCTAATTAATTTGTGCAATATGTGTTTGTACGAAAGAAGATTTTGCAACATTATTGGTTGCTTAACATGTCATCCCTTAAAGCCCAAAAGGCATTATATCACTTTGATATTCTGATGACTTTATCTGCAATGTGATCTTCTAGCATCATCTCAAAATCTTTACGATCTTCACGAGACTGAGCCTTTTTATACTTATCTTCTAACCGTTGTAAACGACTAGAAGCCTCACGCACAACCTGTCTCTGCTGGACAATTCTCTCTTGAAGATATTTTTCCATTCTGGCAATATGTTTTAAGCGCCGTGCTAAAAAATTGGCATCCCAAAAATGATTCTCTGATTCTTTTTCCATCAAAGAAAAAAGCACATACATCTCTTCTTCACAAAAAGACGCTTGTGTGTTCAAATTTTCCAATTCAACTTTATGATACGCATCCATAAGGCCTTGTATCTTAAGAAGTTTGCCATAACGTTTGCTTTTTTGCATGTTTTAAGGCCCTCTCCTCAGCCAGTCTTGTGACTCTAAACTGAAAAAATTCAAAATCTCCGGCATAATAAAGTAAAGCAAAAATAATCCCCCTGCGACCACAAAAGGCAGTGAAATAAAATATACAGGAATGTTGGGGGTTAATTTATTGACCAATCCAACAGCAATATTGACCAAAACCGCATAAACAATAAAAGGTGCAGCAATACGCAATGTCGTTAGAAAGGCCTTCGACAAAGCATCACGATAATCTATCAATGCAGCCTCTGGATTAGGAATAAAAACTGGCGATACCACATCATAAGAAGCCAAGAGACCGCGGATCGCAAACATGTGCAAATCGCTTGCAAAAAAAAGCATAACACCAACCAAAACCAGCAGATGCGCTATTTGAGTTTCTGGTGTTGAGTCAATCACATTATGGCCTGGTTGACCAGAATATCCCATCGACATGGCAATAATCGTCGCCATAAATTGCAAAGCCCACAGATAAACATGGGCAATAACCCCAAAAGTAACCCCAATCAGCATTTCAGAACATAAAGCACGCACAAATAAGGCAAAATCAGGTTTTTCGCCAAAATCCTTAAAAAAATCAGCCACCATAGGCAATATAATCAATGAAAAAGAAACCGCGATAAATAAACGTACCTGGACAGGAATACGAATACTTGAAACACCTGGCATCAACATCAAACAAGCCCCCACTCGCGCAAAAACAAGCATGGCAAGAAGAACCAACTGGTTCAAAGGTACAGAAGCCAATGGCGATATAAGTGAGGATAAGGATGTCAACGGCATCAACCCTTCTTCTTTTAAGAGAGGACTCCTAATGTTTTGACTTCAACACCACGAGCAATTTCTGCATGAGAAAGCACAGGCAATGTTGGGAAAAGACGCTCCATAATCATACGGACATAAGGCCGCGCTTGTGGCGATGTAATCAGGACAAAACGTATCGCTTTTTCCATATGCTGACGAATCATCACTGAGGCTTCCGTGCCAAATTTTTCAAGTTCCATCGGATCAAGATCAAATTCAACAATCTCACCCTTTGTATCGAATTTTAAAGCCTTCTGAAACGCCAGATCCCAACGGCTTCCCATCCGCAAAACATTCAACACACCACCGTCAGACAAATCACCACAAATTTGTTGCGATAAGCGTAACCGTACATGTTCAACAATCAGGTCAGAACGCCGAACATGGGGAGCAACTTCAGCAACTGCTTCCAAAATAAGATGCAGATTACGAATAGAAATGCGCTCAGACAAAAGAAGTTTCAAAACTGACTGTAACCCTGAATAAGAAAGATGCGCAGGGCAAATTTCTTCTAACAATTTACGATACTCGCCGCCCAAACGCTCTAGCATAATACGCATATCCCGATAAGAAAAGAGTTGCGCTAAATTATTGCGCAAAACCTCACTTAAATGGGTCAATAAGACAGAAAGATTATCAACGGCAATATAGCCTTCACGCACTAATTCTGAGCGGAATGTTTCTGAAGTTGAAAAGGCGCTCATACCAAAAGCGGGTTCTTTTACCTGTTCACCAGGAATATTAGGAATAGGCTTATTGCCTGGCATAATCAGCACATCACCGATACGCATTTCGTAAGAGGCCACTACTGTACCATGTAATTTGATCCAATAATTTTTTGCAGGAACGGTATAATCATCAGAAACTTGGATCTCTGGAATAACAAAACCATATTCTTGCGCAAATTTTCGACGCATTTTTGCAACGCGATTAGCCAATTCAACCTGCTGTGGCAGCAAACGTTGCGACAATTGTTTGCCCATAGCAATTTCAATTTGCAACATCTCAAGTGAGGCCTTAACCGATTGACCATCTTCCTGAGAAGCCCTTTGAGCTGCCTGTTGTTGCATAGCTTCTTGCGCAAGCGCTTCTTTTTGCAAGCGGCGTGGAATAGAATAGCCAATGGCAGCCATAATACACCCCAGCAAAATAAAGGGAAAGGCAGGCAAGCCCGGCATTAACCCCAGCATCAATAAAAGCATTGATGAAACAAAAAGAGCCTTAGGATACCCCCCTAATTGCCCTAAAACAGCTTTTTCAGCAGAACCACGCGTTCCCCCTTTTGAAACCAAAAGACCTGCGGCTAAAGACACAATCAATGCAGGGATCTGAGTAACCAAACCATCACCAACGGAAAGCTTTGTAAACACATCTGCCGCACCGGACAAGGTCATCCCATGGCGTGTTACACCGATAACAATGCCCCCAAAAATATTAACAGCTGTGATGATTAACCCAGCGATCGCATCACCACGCACAAATTTTGATGCCCCATCCATCGCCCCAAAAAAGGAGCTTTCTTCCTCTAGCTCTCGACGGCGACTCTGTGCTTCTTTTTCATCAATAAGACCCGATGAAAGATCCGCATCAATGGCCATTTGTTTACCTGGAATCGCATCCAGTGTAAAACGCGCACCCACCTCAGCAATACGCGTTGCCCCTTTGGTAATGACCAAAAAATTGACGATAATAACAATGGCAAAAACAACAAGACCAATGACAAAATCGCCCCCCATAACAAATTGCGAAAAACCGTGAATCACGTGCCCTGCTGCTTGATAGCCTTCATTCCCATGGGTCAAAATAACACGAGTTGTCGCGATATTAAGCGATAAACGTAACATGGTCGCAATCAACAAAACTGTTGGGAAAGCTGAAAAATCAAGCGGCCGCTGAATCCATAATGAAACCATTAAAATCAAAACAGAAAAAGCAATGGAAAAGGAAAGCCCTAAATCTAAAACAAAAGCAGGAACCGGTAAAAAGAGAACCGTCAGAATCACAATAATTCCTGCTGCAAACGCAACATCTCGACCAGAAAATTGATTCTGGCCTTCAACATTCAGATTATGCGGCACACATTTCTCCCTTAAATGGTTATTTTCAGCGCAATTAAATGGTTATCATCAGCGACAACAGCACAAGGAGAACCCTCTCCCTTTCTCCTTGTTTGATAGATTTATAAGTTATAGGTTTTTGGCCCCATTGATGACCTCAGTGATCATTATCTCAGTTTCTAAAATACGGAATGAATCTTGCGTGAAAATGATGTGTTGTTTTCACGCAAAAAGACGTATTTCTTCAAATTTCTTCAAAAAGCGGTGTTTCCTTACACAAAAGTAATCCCCCGCGAATAAATAAAAAATGCCTAATCTTCCCTCTCCCCATGGTGCGTAAACCTGCCTCTCATCTCTGCAATCAAGCAATATCTCATTTCTGCAATCAAGCAATAAAAGTCATTTTAAACTTGCCGAATGTTGGAGATCAGCATATATTACATCTTGTAACATTTTGTGAATCTTTACACAAAACAAGGGAAGGATGAAAGAAGCTTCTATGACAGACATAGTAAAAACAGCAGTGCTTTATTCAATGCTGATTATCGGCACTAATGCTATGATTGTTATTGCTATGATGACGGAAACACTCTGGTAACCGATTTACTCTATATGCTTTTATAAGCTGAGAAAGCACTTCAGTAAAAACACCCTATTGAAAATAGGCAGAGCGTCAGGCATAGAGTTGATAGAAATTTAGCAATAAAAAGATTTTTGGTGTATATTTTTTGTGCTTCTTTACCTTTTAGATCGCGTATAAATTTCTTCTAAATTTTAGAGTTGATAAATATCTCAACCTTCATCGTGCCTTGATAGGAGACATCTTTTCTTTGTGGGCAAAAAAGTATCACGCATTGTATCGTGAATAAGGATGAATAAAATGAAATTGCGGCAAATTGAAGATGACGTTTTCGTTAGTAACCAAATCGACATCACACATATGCAAACACTCGTAGATGCTGGCATTAAAACAATCATCTGCAATAGACCTGATAAAGAAGATCCGAATCAACCTGATTTTTCTACCATTCAAGAAGCAGCACAGCACCATGGCATACAAGCCTATTACGTTCCTGTTGTGCCCCCGACCATAGAACAGTCAAGCGTAGAGGCCATGCGCCAAATTTTAACAACAGCGTCTTATCCCATTCTTGCTTATTGTAACTACGGGATACGCTCTGTTCATCTTTATCATTTAGCGCGTCCTTAATTTTCGTTTTAACGGATCAGAAAGTAATTAACGATAAACTCCTTTATTGCAGCAAAGCTTATAAACTTATGCAAGCAGTAAAGGAAAAAACAATGATCCCCTCAGATCTTCAAACTCTTGATTCCTCCATCGCACAAAGAAAACGCCGCATCATCCGTGATATTGTGCAATATATTTTCGTTATTGTGATGAGTTTAAGCGCCCTTATTGCAGCTTTTTTGTCTTTTTCAGATCGTCTCAACATTAATTGGTATCTGTAAAAGTTAAACACTGATCTAAAGGGGAGAGGGGCTGCACATTCGTTATCACTTCTTTTGCTTCTCTTTCATCCCGTTGCATCTGAGCAATCAAAGGTTCTACTCCATCAAATTTTTCTTGCCCGCGCAAAAACCGTAAAAAAGAAACAGTACAGCTTTCACCATAAAATTCTTCCGCCAGATTAAATACATACGTTTCCAAGAGCACCTCCCCATTTTCTACAATAGTTGGGCGACATCCAAAACTGGCAACCCCATCATACAAAACACCATGTGCACGGCGCAAACGTACAGCATAAACACCATGCGCTAAAGTCGTTTGGTAAGGCAAGGCTTGATTGGCCGTTGGAAAACCCAAAAGGCGGCCAAGCTTTTCACCATGGATAATGTCTGAACGCACACGATAATGGTACCCCAATAAACACGCTGCTTGCTCTATTTGTTTTTGTGCTAAAAGTTGACGAATCAAACTAGAAGAAATCGTCTGCCCTGATGCGCTCCGCACAGAAGATACCTGAACAACCGCAAAACCCTCTTCTTTTCCTTTTTGCGATAAAAAGGAGACATTGCCGCTTTTATGACAACCAAATTGAAAATTATCCCCCGTCACCACAACAGAGACATCCAAATCTTGTTTTAAAATGGTAGTAACAAAGTCATCTGCTGAAAGAGAGGCAAATTGCGCATCAAAAGGCTGTTCAATCACACCATTAAATCCAAGAACTTTGAAAATTTCAGCCTTTTCAGCAGCCTCTGTTAAACGATAAACAGGCGTTGAATTTTGAAAAA
This sequence comes from Bartonella bacilliformis KC583, assembly GCF_000015445.1. Classification (NCBI taxonomy): domain Bacteria; kingdom Pseudomonadati; phylum Pseudomonadota; class Alphaproteobacteria; order Hyphomicrobiales; family Bartonellaceae; genus Bartonella; species Bartonella bacilliformis. The sequence continues at coordinate 1,203,730 of NC_008783.1, forward strand.
AAACCCTTGGATGCGGTTCAAAAGTTAAAACAAGAGCTGGCTTATTTTGAGCCCGCGCTATTTCAAGAGCTTTCTGTAGCACTTGTTGATGACCCCGATGAACACCATCAAAATTTCCAATAGCCAACACAGCACCACGCAAAACGGAGGGAAGCATTGAATAGCTTTGAAGACGTAAAAAATCTGTCATTATTGAAGCGCCCACATAATTGCTTGTGGCTGATAACCGTGACGGTCAAAAAGAGAGGATAACGCATCTTTATCTATGACATTATTTTTTATATAATCATGACGATGAATACCACCGGCAATATAAAGTACATCAATGCCAAAATCGACAGCACCTTTCACATCCGTCAAAAGACCATCGCCAATCGCTAAAATCCGGCTTTTTTCTACTGTCCCGCGGAGATTTTGCAAAATCTTAAAAGCACAATCATAAATAGGGGGATGGGGTTTGCCAGCAAAATGCACTTTACCCCCTAAATTTTGATACAGACGAGCCAAGGCGCCTGCGCACCAGGCTTCCTGCTTCCCATAATAAACAACGATATCAGGATTGGCGCAAATAAAAGGCAAATTTCGTGCTTGCATACGCTGAAATAGCTCTTCATAATCTTGTGGTGTAAGCCCAACCTCTTCAAGAAAGCCAGTACACACCACCGCAGCAGCTTCCTCTTCTGCAACAAGTTCACGGTCTAACCCTGCCAACAAAACTAAATCATGTTGTGGACCAATGAAAAAAACCTTACGCGGTGCAGCACGAATAAGATCACGTGTAACATCACCCGAAGTGATGATGGCGTCATAACATTCAGCACTCACCTTCACACTGTGCAATTGAGTAATAATATCTTGCTGTATCCGGGGTGAATTGGTCAACAAAATGACAGTTTTTCCCATTTGTCGCATTGTTTTCAGCGCTTTCAGCGCTGGCTCAAACGCGCACACACCATCATGCAAAACGCCCCAAACATCACAAAATACAGCATCATAATCGGCTATCATAGGATCAATATGGGTCAGTTCTTTCATGCTACATCTCATCATATGTTGAGCTGTTTATGGGATCGTTTTCATGACCAAATTCTTGATCGCAACGCGTTTTATCGTAAGATCGTTTTTTTGTCATCTTCTTTCTCAAAATGTGGCCACTGCACTTTCGCAAGTTTTCACCCTAAAACACCGAGAGATCTCTTTATTTTATACGGCATCTCACCTGATTTTATATGGCATCTCACCTGGCTGCATTCTCTCTTTTTCCTGTTGACCCCTTCAACAAACCACCCCTGCCCATACGCCAAAATAGTTGACAGATATCATAAAGAGAAAACAAACAGCCTGCTTATAATATGTGAACTGCAGAAAAAAGAATAGGTGATTTTGTCTTACATCATCGCTTAATATTTTTTTGATAGGCTTGATATAAAATCAATCATTTTCTTATGCTTGCCCATGAAATGGCTATTGATGAATTGCAGCATTGATGCATTTCATTGACAGAGGGATCATCGCCATCGTAACATAGATATATTGTAACATCAGTGCATCGTAACATGGTACGCTTATCCTATCGATATTTTTATCATATCGGCACCCTTGTCACATAAGTGTCCCTTTAGGGTAAAACCATAGTAGGATGAGCACCACCATAAATAAAGATACCGCGGAATATAGGATTATATAAACACATTAATGACATGTTCATGATTTTAAAGGGCTTCTTGCTCAGTATTCCATGATACATTTTCCCATGGATACGATACCCAACGTACCTTTAGCCGAATAAAAAAGAATATTTATGAGCTTAATTAAAAAATTTGCAACCGTTGCTTCTGGAACTTTAATGAGCCGCATATTTGGCTTTGTACGTGAAATGCTGATGGCTGCCGCCTTTGGAACAGGCCCTGTTTCTGACGCATTTAACGTTGCTTTTCGGTTTCCCAATACATTCCGCCGATTTTTTGCTGAAGGGGCTTTTAATGCAGCCTTTGTCCCTCTTTTTTCAAAAAAAATTACTGAAGATGGGAGAGAAAAAGCCTGTCAATTCGCAGAAGAAGTATTTGGTGTTTTATTTTCTTTGCTCTTACTTTTAACCATTGTCATGGAATTGAGCATGCCTTTTTTAGTGCGGACAGTTATTGCACCAGGATTTGTAGAAGACGCAACAAAATTTAGCGCTACAGTTCGTTTTACTGCGATCATGTTTCCTTATTTAACATGCATGTCTCTGGCTGCCATGATGGGAGGGATGCTTAATGCACTGCAACGCTATTTTGTTGCCGCTATTGCCCCTGTCTTTTTGAATATTATCCTGATTGGTGTTCTTATCTATACTTGGATCTACCAGCTTGATCCCTGGCATATTGGGTTAAACCTGTCCTGGGGTGTGATGGCAGCAGGCCTTATTCAATTGGGCTTAATTGCCTTTGCTTTGCGCCAAAGCGGTATGAAAATTTGCTTACGCTTTCCTCATTTTGGCCCCAATGTACGTCAACTTTTAACTTTGGCGCTCCCTGCGGCCGTCACAGGGGGGATCACACAGATCAATTTGTTAATCAATACCAACATTGCCTCTAGCCAATCAGGGGCTGTCTCCTCGCTTGTATATGCGGACCGTCTTTATCAGGTCCCACTTGGTGTTGTTGGCATTGCTGTGGCAACTGTTTTGTTGCCCGAATTAACAAAAGCTCTGCGTAGCAAAAATTATACGGAAGCGAACAATCTACAAAATCGTTCAATTGAGCTGACCTTGTTCTTAACCTTACCAGCGTCTGTTCTTTTCTTCCTTATTTCTACCCCTATTGTTAGTTTGCTTTTTGAACGTGGTCAATTTACCAGTGAATCGACAGACAGTGTGGCATATCTGCTGGCCCTTTATGGATTAGGGCTGCCTGCTTTTGTGCTGATCAAGATTTTTATCCCAAGCTTCTTTGCCCATGAAGACACAAAAACACCGATGATTTTTTCAGGCATTTGCGTTTTCATTAATGTCAGCTTAGCCTTGATCTTATTCCCGCTTTTCTCAGCACGAGGCATAGTCATTGCTGAAATTACCTCTGCATGGGTCAATACACTCTTACTGTGCACAGCCCTGATCAAACGCGGCTATTGGAAATATGACATAAAGCTCATCAAATGGATTATGCGCCTGATCATCGCTATTTGTTTGATGGCTGTAGCTTTATATTATGCGCATGAGTTTTTGTCTGTTCCTTTGTCCTCATCTGCATCATTTTTCTTGCGTGCTAGCACTTTGACAGGCTTAGTCATTACAATCCTAGCGATTTATTTTATCATATGCTTTTTGTTGGGCACTGATTATATTTCGCTTTTATGGAAAAAATTGAAAAAGCACTTATAATGTTTTATCTTGCTTTCAGATAAACGCTCTGCCACAAAGTAAAATCTCTATTGTAGAACCTTATTGAGAAAGGCCTATTCTATGGATACCTTTGCACCGCTTGTTTTTTCTGGTGTACAACCGAGTGGCAATCTGCATCTTGGGAATTATCTTGGCGCTATCAAACAGTGGGTGGCCTTGCAAGCATCCTATCCTTGCCTTTATTGTGTCGTTGATATGCATGCCTTAACCGTTAATCCGGATCCGCTCACCGTAATGCACTCTACCCGAGCAGCTGCAGCGACCTTTTTAGCCAGTGGTATTGACCCCGAAAAACAGATTATTTTTAACCAATCACGGGTCTTTCAACATACTGAATTAGCGTGGATCTTTAATTGTATTGCTCGCATCGGCTGGCTGCAACGCATGACACAATTTAAAGATAAAGCTGGCAAAAATCGCGAACAAGCATCCCTTGGCCTTTTTGCTTACCCCAGCCTTATGGCTGCTGATATTCTCGTCTACCGTGCAACCCATGTCCCCGTGGGCGAAGATCAAAAACAACATATTGAGCTAACACGTGACATTGCTCAAAAATTCAATAATGACTATGCTGAGCGTATTGCAGACTTAAACTATGGTCTGTCTCAGCCAGATGATGAAAAAAAAGTACAAGGCTTTTTTCCCATACCAGAAGCGATTATTGGCAACGCGGCTACACGCATTATGTCTTTGCGTGATGGCACGAAGAAAATGTCAAAATCAGATCCTTCAGATTTTTCACGGATTAATTTAACAGATGATGTGGATCTCATTACCCAAAAAATACGCAAAGCAAAAACTGATTCCGCTCCCTTACCGGATACATTGGATGATCTAAAAGAACGCCCGGAAGTTGATAATTTGCTTGGTATTTATGCCGCACTTGCAGAAGTGAGTAAAGAAAAGGTTCTGTTAGAATTCTCTGGTCAACAATTTTCGTTTTTTAAATCTGCTTTGGCTGATCTTGCCGTTGATAAATTGGCACCCATCACACAAGAATTAAAGCGCCTTCATCAAGACAATGCGTATATTGATACTGTTTTGCGCAATGGTGCAGAACGAGCAAGTGCTTTGGCAGAAAAAAATATGAAACAAATCCGTGATATTGTAGGATTGTTACAAAATTCATAAAGTCTATCTGTTCCATAAACAACACATGATATAATATAAAACACAATATAATACAAAACACATGGCAACCAAAACAAGGAAATAAAGACTTTCTGGGGCTCCCCCCTTCCCCCTTTTGGCTTGCCCTCTTAACTTTTTTATCTTGAATGCCTTGTACCTAATCTGAAACCCTAGAGGATGCTTGCTCGCCCTGCGACTCGACCTTTTCCTTTTGTGCTCCTCTTTTATGCTATTTTTCTTGTCGTAACTTTCTTCCTTTGTATTATAGATGTTAGCCTATTGGTTGCTATTTCGCTGCTAACAATCAATAGCGCATCATGTGCATAACCGCACCGCTTCTTCAATAATAAGTGTCCTTTGCATTAATAAAATTCATAGCTTAATTTATCAGGGATAAGAATGACTCAATAGAGGTTAGTATAATAAATCATTCGCTCAGAAAGTTAAGCGCTTGATTGCACAATTTGAGAAAAACTATTTTTCTTCGTAAAGTAAAAAATTCAGCAATTTTCTGCTTTACTTCCTCTTTAATTAAGAATGACAATACTCACTTTAAAAGCATCATCAGTCTCCTATGGTTTCTTCAAAAATTGGCCAAATTCAACAGCCGAAAAAATCAATAGTTAGCCAAATTCAATAATCAGTCAGAAACATTATTTATTTTTTAATGATCGATCAAAAATTGCAAAACATGGCAAAAGACAAAATACTTTGCTTTGGTAGTGTTAATTCCTCAGCAAGAAGACGAAATTTTCATCAACATCTGGTCGAATAGAAAAGGTTTATGCGATTTGTTTTCAGACTATGACGCTTGGAGCGACCATCAACATGATCAGATTTTGTAAAATAGGCTCATCTTAGTTTACAAAAAAATCATAACGTATTGTGAACCCGCTTCGCTTTGTTGAGCAATTTTTCAATATCTCTTCTCTCACGTTTAAAAGCTTTCGTCATAGGCTCTAAACCGGAAAGTGTATCTAAAGGGTGAAACTGTTGATTTACGCTCTTTGACCACCATATTCCTGTTTCATTCTTCAACTCTTGCACAATATCTGTAGCAACGTGTTCAGCATTAACAACAGCAGATTCAATGTTTGAAAATCCCCCTTATTAAGATGATAAATTGTGCAACCAAAACCAAAAAAAGTAGAAAAGGCAGCCTTATTCACCATTCCATGTGCAAGAATAGGAATCTTAGCTTCCCCCATTTCTTTACGAATGTCTCTTTCTTCACGCATCTGGATCGCAGAATATTTTGAAGATAAGATACGATAAGGAATATGATGCCTGCGTGCTTTACCTTCACATGCAATAAAAGCAATAACTTCTGCCGCTTCATGGCTATCAAGTTTTGTTCCTGACATCAGGGTAATAAGCATACCAGCACGACTCATCGCATGAGATGCTGGTAGATTAGCTGATCCTTCAAGATCCATAATCACACAGCTATGGGTTTTAGCTGCTTCGTCAATAATTTCAATAATGTTATTTTCATTGACTCCACCCTGAACTTCTATGTTGGATGGATAATGAGGATGAGCACTTTGCTCATCATTCATGCACAACGGACTGATTGGGAATCCATATTAATGATTTTTACTTCTCATTCATGATAGGCCACGACTTGCGAAAAACAAGTCAAGTGCAGATGTCGACTTTCCAACACCGCCTTTTGTTGAGCAAAACACGATTGCTGGCATAACCCTTCTTATCACGCTTTTTAAAATATAGTGTATGGATAGATAACTTATGTCCTAAATATATCTTACATATAGTTGACATACATTATACATATTTTTACTTATTAATAGAAGATATTGTCTTAAGCGCTATGGCTATACTGAAGATTCAATTCATTGAATAAGCAGACGTTCCCTCTATTTTTCAGATACACGCATGAAAAAACGAAAAATGCACGCCAAAAAATAGCCTCTGCAATAAAAAGTGTACAATGAAATTCTCATAAATAAGAAGACAAAGAAATTCTCACAAATAAGAAGACAAAATGATTAATGATCATCAGAACTATCGTTATCATAAGCTTTAGCTTTTTATCATAGGAAAAACTAAAATGCCTATATCACCAGCTATCAGATTTATATCATCTACCAGATTTGCATCATCTATCAGAGAAGAGATTTTTCCATTTTTATCCTTCCTATTTTGTAAGATCTCTGCAATAAAGTCCCTATGGTGTCTTTGGAATAAAAAATATAAAGCACTTCCCTTGAAAGATATTTATAGGTCCAATTTTTTCCTAAACCCGAGACATAAAAGGATCGTCTATATGTTTATACAGACTGAAACCACACCTAACCCTGCAACACTCAAATTTTTGCCAGGCCGCGTAATCCTCTCTGAAGGTGTGTTAGAATTTCGTGATAGCGAAGCTGCTGCTTTAGGCTCCCCCTTAGCGGCTAAATTATTTCAAATTTCTAATGTTAGTGGCGTTTTATTAGGGTATGATTTTATCACGGTGACAAAGAGTGACGGTGAGTGGCAACACCTTAAACCGGTTATTCTGGGCACCATTATGGAACATCTTCTGTCCAATGCCCCGATTGTCAGTACAGGGGCTGCTGCACATGCACAAAGCCATACTCATAATGAAGAATTTTATGATGAAAAAGATGCTGATATTGTGAGCACGATAAAAGAATTGCTAGAAACACGTGTGCGTCCAGCTGTTGCGAATGATGGCGGAGATATCACCTTCCGCGGTTTTGAACATGGTATTGTTTACCTTAATATGCGCGGGGCTTGTGCTGGGTGCCCTTCTTCTACAGCAACATTAAAACATGGTATTGAAAATCTGCTACGACATTTTATTCCAGAAGTTGTAGGCGTTGAAGCCATGCCACAGTGAGAAAAACTAAGACAAATCTATGACACGCTTCATCCTCTATTACACAACGGAATAAGAAAGATTTTACTTTTCAAGACTATTCATTCATAACATTGCCCATACTCTTGCACGCAAAAAGCATTTTATGAGTGCAAAGAGTAAGATCTCTTTCTATAATGTAGTCGTATGCTCATTTATGATAAACAAGAGCAGAACATACAAAAAACTATAGCTAATTTAGAAAAATATTTGCGAATGAACGAATGGCTCTTAGCTAAACAATCAGTGTCTTACCAACTGTCCTGTACCAATTTTATACATGTCAATTTTAACATTTTATACATATCAGTTTTAACACATGCCAACTTTCAACTGTATCTCTCCAGTCAAGACAAAATATTTTCAATAGCGGGATTTTTTCAAAACAAGCTTTTTCAGCTTTTTTCAAGATAAGATGTTTTCAAGACGGGCTTTTTCGCTAGAAAATCAATAGCGAGCTTTTTCGCTAGCAAATATGAAGTTTTTTCTGCCAAGAAACGGTAAGCGCTGCCAATCAAGGATCAAGGACTATTAGCGACTCTTAGAAGCTCTCTTTTGCAGATCTTTTACATGCAGCTCTTTCATGTCTTTCAAATAAAGAAAAGCATAAAAAAACGGGCCGATTGGCCCGTTTCTTATCTATTTCTTTGTGAGTTGGCTTAGAAATCCATTCCGCCCATTCCGCCACCTGGCATTGCAGGCGCTGCTGCTTCTTTCTTCGGAACTTCAGCAACCATCGCTTCTGTCGTGATCAAAAGACTTGCGATTGATGCTGCATTTTGCAGAGCAGAACGCACAACCTTCACTGGATCAACGATCCCAAAAGAAATCAAATCACCGAATTGAGCCGTTGCTGTATTGTAACCAAATGTATCTGAACAATTTTCAAGCACTTTGCCAACAATAACCGCTGCTTCTTCACCTGCATTATGAGCAATCTGACGTGCTGGAGCTTGCAAAGCACGGCGGATGATACCAATACCTGCTTCTTGATCTGGGTTTTTCCCTTTAATAGAAAGAGCCTTTGCAGCACGCAAGAGCGCAGTTCCACCACCAGGAACAATCCCTTCCTCTACAGCAGCACGTGTTGCGTTCAACGCGTCATCAACACGGTCTTTCTTTTCTTTCACTTCAACTTCTGTTGAACCACCAACACGGATAACGGCAACACCACCAGCAAGTTTTGCAAGTCTTTCTTGCAATTTCTCACGGTCATAGTCAGAAGTTGTTTCTTCAATCTGTGCCTTAATCTGGCTAACACGTGCATTGATTTCAGACTTTTGTCCAGCACCATCAACAATGGTTGTGGTTTCTTTAGAAACATGCACTTTTTTAGCGCGTCCAAGCATTTCTAAAGTTACATTTTCAAGCTTAATACCGACATCTTCAGAAATCACCTGACCAGAAGTCAAAACTGCAATATCTTCCAACATAGCTTTACGGCGGTCACCAAAACCTGGAGCTTTAACAGCAGCAATTTTTAAACCACCACGCAACTTGTTTACAACGAGCGTTGCCAAAGCTTCACCTTCTACATCTTCAGCGATAATGAGAAGAGGCTTACCAGACTGAACAACAGCTTCAAGCACAGGCAACAAAGATTGCAGATTAGACAATTTCTTTTCATGAATAAGGATGTAAGGATCATCAAGATCAACCATCATTTTTTCAGAATTGGTGACAAAGTAAGGAGAAAGATACCCACGATCAAACTGCATTCCTTCAACAACTTCCAACTCAGTTTCAGCTGTTTTTGCTTCTTCTACCGTGATAACACCTTCATTACCGACTTTTTCCATAGCATCAGCAATCATTTTACCGATGTCCTCAGCGCCATTAGCAGAAATAGTTGCAACTTGTGCAATTTCTTCTGAGGTTTGGATCTTCTTCGCTTTTTTGAAAAGATCTGCAACAACCGCTTCAACAGCAGCATCAATTCCGCGCTTAAGATCCATTGGATTCATACTGGCTGCAACAGCTTTCACACCTTCCTGAACGATGGCCTGCCCTAAAACAGTTGCTGTTGTCGTTCCATCACCAGCAATATCGTTGGTTTTTGAGGCAACTTCACGCAACATTTGCGCGCCCATATTTTCAAACTTGTTTTCAAGTTCGATTTCTTTTGCAACGGACACACCATCTTTTGTAATGCGTGGAGCACCAAATGATTTATCAATCACCACATTGCGGCCTTTAGGACCAAGTGTTACCTTAACAGCATCAGCAAGGATATCCACACCACGTAACAACCTTTCACGTGCGTCACGGCCAAATTTTACTTCTTTAGCAGCCATCTATTTTCTCCTTAATTGTCTTAAATAATGTACTACAAATAATGGAAAATCGGATTTAAGCGAGAATTCCCATGATATCAGATTCTTTCATGATTAAGAGCTCTTCACCATTAATCTTGACTTCGGTTCCAGACCACTTGCCAAACAAAATGCGATCTCCTTCTTTTACTTCGAGAGATACACGCTGTCCATTATCATTGAGGACGCCATTGCCAACAGCAATAACTTCCCCTTCTTGAGGTTTTTCCTGTGCTGTGTCGGGAATAATAATCCCACCAGCTGTCTTGTTTTCTGATTCAACCCGGCGCACGACAACACGATCGTGAAGCGGGCGGAACTTTGTGTTAGCCATGTTTTAAACCCTTAAAACTTGAATATAACTATGTATTGATTTTAAACTCAGTTAGCACTCCCTTGCTACGAGCGCCAATACTGGTTATATAAAAATGCGGCTCTACGATGTCAAGAACTTTAGAACAAAATTTTATCACTGCGGTTTCGGAGTAATTTTATATTTTGGCTCCTTTAATTTCTGTTGAGTAATATTTATTTTTCTATACATTATCTTAAAACAAATTTCTTTATACGTCGATTTAAACCACAAAAATGAGATGAAGATAGAAGGATTTTATTTATGGTCAAAACACGTCAAGAAATGGATAGTTTTGGAGCAATTTCAGTCCCTCAAGACCGCTACTGGGGTGCTCAAACTGAGCGTTCTTTACATCATTTTAATATTGGAACAGAAAAGCAGCCCCTTTCTTTGATTTATGCTTTAAGCCTTATTAAAAAGGCAGCAGCTCTCGTAAATATGCAAAAAGGAAAACTCGAGAAAAAGATAGGAGAAGCAATTATCCTTGCTGCTGATGAAGTGCTTGCTGGTGCATTCGATACACATTTCCCACTCTCAGTCTGGCAAACAGGTTCTGGAACGCAGAGCAATATGAATGTCAATGAAGTGATTGCCAACCACGCCAGCGTCCTTTTGGGAGGGAAACTTGGCAGTAAATCGCCTGTTCACCCCAATGATCACGTTAATATGAGCCAATCCTCAAATGACTCCTTCCCAACAGCTCTCCATATCGCTACCGCACTGCAAACACACCAACATCTCCTTCCAATTCTTGACACTCTTATCGGTGACATCCAAAAAAAGGAAACTGAATTTTCAGACATTATTAAAATTGGGCGTACCCATACGCAAGACGCAACGCCCCTTACACTGGGGCAAGAATTTTCAGGCTATCGGGCCGCGCTTGAAGCAAACCGCCATCGTATTGCAATGGCTTTGACTGATGTCCAAACCCTTGCGCAAGGTGGCACGGCTGTTGGAACCGGTCTTAATGCACCACAAGGTTTTGATGTTGCCTTTGCTGAAACAATTACTTCTCTCACAGGTGTGACCTTTAAAACTGCTAACAATAAATTTGAAGCCCTCGCACACCATGGAGCCCTTGCAAATTTTCACGGCAGCCTCAATGCATTAGCAGCAGATCTGTTTAAAATTGCCAATGACATTCGCTTCTTAGGATCAGGACCGCGTTCAGGATTAGGCGAACTTAGTCTCCCAGAAAATGAACCTGGGTCTTCTATCATGCCAGGAAAAGTTAATCCTACACAATGTGAAGCCTTGAGCATGGTTGCATGCCAAATCTTTGGTAATCATACCAGTATAACGTTTGCAGCTAGCCAAGGTCATTTTGAGCTCAACACCTTTAAACCGATCATCGGTTATAATGTTTTACAGTCGCTTTCTCTCTTAGGAGATTCTATGCGATCCTTTAGCACGCATTGTATTCAAGGACTGCGCGCCAACCGAGACCATATCCATTCTCTTATGGAACGCTCTCTCATGTTAGTGACAGCATTGGCTCCGGAAATTGGCTATGAAAAAGCAGCTGAAATCGCTAAAACAGCTCATAAAAATGGCACAAATTTACGTGATGAAGCCTTGAAAGCAGGTGTCTCTGCTGAAATTTATGACCGGTTCGTCGATCCTAAAAAGATGATCCACCCACAATAAGTGCTTTTGTTGCAATTCTTGATCAATGCTTTTGTCGCAATGCTTTATGTCACAATATCAGGTCGTTCTCGGCCCAAATAATGGTTGATTTTTAACATTTCAAGCGCTGCGACAAATAACGGCTGCAGAACTTTTTGACACTCTTGAGCATGATATTGAGGATTGCCTTCATACTGCTCAAGATAAAGCCGCACAGTAGCTCCTGCAGTTCCTGTTCCAGATAAACGCACCACCAAACGTGCGCCATTGTCGAAAAATACACGCACCCCTTGCTGTGTATTCACACTGTGATCAATCGGGTCATGATAAGAAAAATCATCCGCTTTTTCGACTGTAAATCCAGCGATCTGCGTTCCTGCCTGAGGAAGATGAGCACGCAAATCTTCTATCATTGCTTCAGCTTTTTGCGTTTCAACATCTTCATAATCATAGCGCGAATAATAAAAGCGCCCATAACAGCGCCAATGCTGCTGCACAATATGCGCTGCACTTTTCTTTGTCACCGCCAAAAGATTTAACCAAAATAATACAGCCCACAAACCATCTTTTTCACGCACATGGTTTGACCCCGTTCCAAAGCTTTCTTCACCACAAAAGGTCACTTTGCCAGAATCTAACAATGTGCCAAAAAATTTCCACCCTGTTGGTGTTTCAAAACACGGCACCCCTTTTTGTTCCGCCACCCGATCTACTGCACGCCCCGTTGGCATAGAGCGTGCAATCCCCGTGATACCGTGGCGATATCCTTTAATCAGATGCGCCTGATCCGCCATAATGGCAAGGGAATCTGAAGGGTTAATAAATTGGTGGCGACCGATAATAAGATTACGATCTCCATCACCATCCGAAGCTGCACCAAGATCAGGTCCATGATCAGAAAGCAATAAGTCGTAAAGATCCTTCGCATGAATTAAATTAGGGTCTGGGTGCTTTCCACCAAAATTGGGTAAAGGTGTACCATTAACCACTGTCCCCTGAGGGAAACCCAAAGATTTTTCAAAAATCTCTTTTGCATAAGGGCCTGTCACAGCATGCATAGCATCAAATCGCAAAGTTAACCCTTCCGCCACGGCCTGTGCAATACAATCAAAATCAAAAATCTCCTGCATTAAAGTATGATAATCCGCAACAGGATCAATAATCTCGACTTGCATAGAACCAATAAAGCTATGCCCTTTTGTTTCCAAATCAATCTCTGGAGCCTCGATTATTTTATAAGAAGAAAGACGCTGCGATGCTGCAAAAATAGCCTCACACACGGCATTGGGAGCTGGACCACCATTGGCAATATTATACTTGATGCCACAATCCCCCTCTGGTCCACCAAGATTATGACTTGCTGAAAGAATAATGCCACCTTGAGCATTATATTTGCGAATAAGATGTGATGCAGCAGGCGTTGACAAGAGCCCCCCTTTGCCAACCTTAACACACCCCACACCATGAGCTGCAGCCATTTGCAATATACGCTGAATTAAAGTGTGATTCAAATAGCGTCCATCGCCACCAAGGATCAAAACTTGCCCTTCAAGAGACCCAACAGTGTTAAAAATGGATTGAATAAAATTTTCAACATAATGGGGTTGTTGAAAAACCGATACCTTTTTGCGCAAACCAGATGTTCCTAGCTTCTGATCATCAAAAGGTGTTGTCTCTATAGTTTTAACATTCATACAAAGAGCCTTCATATCCCTTTTCTTGGTTTAATTGAAAAGAAAAACAGACTCAAGTTGAAGATGAATTTAATTTAATAAAATGCATGCATGAAATTCTTGCAAATTTATTGCAATAGACTAGAGTATTTGTTGTCCGTATCAAAAATAAAATTATTTTTGAAACACCATTCTAAAAGCCATAGGAGGGCGTAATCATGGTTAGAAGAAAAATTCCTAACGTAACGTTCCACACACGCGTACGTGATGAATCGATAGGCGGGGAGAATCCTTATCGGTGGCAAGATGTCAACAGCGATGCTTATTTCAAAGGAAAGCGCGTGATACTCTTTTCTCTCCCAGGAGCGTTTACGCCTACTTGTTCAAACTTTCAGCTCCCTGACTTTGAAAAACTTTATGATGACTTTAAAAAAATCGGTATTGATGACATTTACTGCCTTTCTGTAAATGACACCTTTGTGATGAACGCTTGGGGAAAAAAGCAAGGCATAAAAAATGTGAAATTGATCCCTGATGGTTCTGGTGAATTTACACGAAAAATGGGCATGCTCGTTGAAAAAACCAATATTGGCTTTGGCATGCGGTCATGGCGTTATGCTGCTGTTATTAATGATGGTCTCATTGAACACTGGTTCGAAGAAGAAGGCTTCGCAGACAATTGCGGAACAGATCCTTATGAAGTCTCTTCACCACAACATGTTTTAAAAGTGTTGCAAAATTCATAAATAAAGCATCACTTTATTCAAACAGCGCAAACTTCTCCCAATAACAGTTTGCGCTGTTTTTTATTGAAAAACATCATCATAAAAATAAAATAATTGATACTTTTTTGGCCAAAATCCCTCACTGCCGATAGAACCAAGGATAAGTTTTTCTTCTCTTCGTCATATGCGTTTTTTCTTCTTCTCATTAAGAAGATCAAAAAGCAGGCTTTTATAAGAATTGATGAGCAACCAAAATCTCTTGAACCGCTTGCACCAGTTGATTTTCATCAACCATTATTTGCGCTGGGCGGCTTTCTCGCCATGTTTGATTATCTTTAATTTCTGCAGATAAACGAGCTCCTTCAATCAGATCTTTAATCTGAACTTTACCCTCCTGGCGCTCAGATGCCCCTTGGATCACCACACAGGGGGCATGACGCCGATCTGCATATTTCATTTGCGCCTTTATGCCTGCAGCCCCGAGATATAATTCAGAACGAATGCCGGCATGGCGCAACTGCATCACCATCTTTTGATAATACGCCACATATTCAGGGTCTTTATCCATCATCAAAACCACAACTGGGCCTACTGTTTTTTTAACAGGACATTTTCCCAGATTGTGTAAAGCTGCCATCAAACGCGATACGCCCACAGAAAAACCAGTTGCAGGGACAGCTTCATCGCGAAAACGTGCAACTAATCCATCATAACGTCCCCCGCCACCCACAGAGCCAAAGACAACTTTTTGGCCTTCTTCATTGAGAACATCAAAAAGCAGTTCGGCTTCAAACACAGGCCCTGTATAATAATCCAACCCACGTACCACTGAAGGGTCGATCTTGATGCGATCTTGATAGCCATTTTTGCTAAAAATAGTCTGCATTTCTTCTAACTCATGGATCCCTTCTAACCCGCGAATTGTGTGGCCCACAATGTTTTTAAGATTATCCAATGTCGCTTCAGCCGTTTCAGCACCAACAGAAATTAAAGAAAGGATAGGCTCGCTTTCTTGCTGACTTAAGCCTGCTCCTTTTGTGAAATCCCCACTTTCATCTAGACGGCCTTTGCCTAAAAGCAGACGCACACCTTCCATGCCAAATTTATCGAACTTATCAATTGCTCTAAGAATAGTTAAGCGTTTCTCAGCTTGTTCATCTCCCTGCAAACCAATCAGCTCTAAAACACCGTCAAGAATTTTCCGATTACTCAAACGAATAACATAATCATGACGTTGAATACCTAATCGTTCCAAGCTATCGGCTGCCATCATGCAAATCTCAGCATCCGCTGCAACTGTTGATGAGCCAACAATATCAGCATCCAATTGCATAAATTGCCTAAAACGCCCTGGCCCTGGTTTTTCATTACGAAAAACAAAACCAGAACGATAACTGCGATAAGGCTTTGGTAAAATTTCAAAATTTTCAGCAAAATAGCGCGCAAGAGGTGCTGTCAAATCATAGCGTAAAGACATCCATTGTTCATCTTCATCTTGCAAAGAAAAAACACCAGCATTGGGGCGATCTGAATCGGGCAAAAATTTCCCTAAAACATCCGTATATTCAAAAATAGGTGTTTCAAGTGCTTCAAATCCATAGGACTCATAAACTTCGTGAATTTGCGCGATCATTGTTTCCAAAGCATGCAACTGTGCACTTGTGCGATCAACAAAACCGCGCGGTAAACGGACTTTTGTTTTTTCTTCTTTTTTTGACATTATTTTCTCTAGCAACAATCTATCTTTATAATGATAAGTTATTTGTGTCTATCGCATAGCAACACATGCTGCAATGACTTTATAAAACTGAGCCCAATCCTGATCAAGATAAGCCTAAGGTAACAAAAAGATTGCTTTTATAGCATAAAGCAATCCCTTTTTTCCCTACCTCCCTCTTAATTTCTATTCTATTTTCATTAACTTTTAACTGTCACGAACTTTTAAATCAAAAGCCAATCTCGCTTAAAAAGCATATCCTGTACCATTTTTTTCAAAGGCTTCTCTTGTCAAGAAAAGACAACGGACTACTTTCTTTAAAATCGTATTTTTTTCTTCAATTTTCTTTAGGTTTTTATGATGTCTTAGAAATTTTAACGTTCGAACCCATCCATTGCCAAGAGCGAACAACAGGATGAACTTATTATTTTATCGAGAATAGCGTTAATTCCATCTTCAGCAGAGAGGGGATGAAGCGCTATTCTCTAGCTAATGCATCAAAAAAGGGGAGAGATTATCACGAAAAGGAACAGGAATGGAATTGAAGCTGTTGTTATTTTTTTTTATTTTATTACAGACGCTTCATATTTCTGTTGCGGCTCCCATTCCTTCTTCTCCCATTCAACCCCCTACTGATACCGCTCATGATGAAGCTATTCGTGTCCGGGTTCATACAGGATATGAATATTGTTATACGCCAACATTTGTAAATGGTGAAAGCTATGTTTACCTTAACCGTTGTTCTTCTTCCAGGGCTCCATCTGCTCGATATGATGTCTTTCAACGAATAGCTTGGAATGTGAATAATGTTTGGCTATGTATGACGGCTCCTAGCTCTGTAACAGGCATTGATGGAAAGTCTACAGAAGATTGGGATTATCTCTTATTAAGACCTTGTGTCATCAATGATGCTAATCAACGCTGGATCATTAAAGAAAATGCTTTGTATACAGCTGATAAAAAATTCCGGGTTAAAGATTACAAATGGTACGCTTATATTTCAAAAAACTCAGGCGATTACTATGATCATACCCTTATCGGGATGGATAAGTGGGCAAACACTGTAGCTCCTCCTGTGAACCTTAATACAAAAACTTTCTTAGGTTGGAACTTTATCAGTAGTCCTACCCAGACTAGATATTATGTTACAGACGATGGATCTCGAGCAGAACTATTTGATCTTTATTATAATCCAGAAAATGGTCACCTTGCTCGGTATTTTCCTTCCTCTGGAGCAATGTCTTGCATGGTTTCCCAACAAGCTCAATCAGAAAGTTGGGATTGGGTAAGGTGGTTATCATGTAAGGAAACTATTTCCCACAACACAGAAGACAAAGATATTGGTTTTTGGGATATTTCTCAGTTAAACGGAAACGAAGGTCCTATTTTGGATTATCTAGGCAATCTGTTAAGACTTACCCAATACGGCTCCAATTGGGGTTTCCCTTACACCGCTACAAGTGATTATATTACTAAACAAGAATCGCAATATAATCACCCTACCTCTGATTTTATTTTTGAGTACGACATTGAACGGTGGAACCGCTTTGTCAATGGGAATTTAGGGGATACGCTTACTTATTGCCCGGCTCCTGGAACAAAGAAGAATGTTACCCAGACGGCTCACATACGAGAAAAACGATCGTTACCTCCTAGTTTTGAACTCACTGAGGAATGGAAAGAAAGACTATGGCAGATTGCTAGAAGTAATGTTCATGGCACAACACCAAGAATTGCCTATTGCGGCCCCTGCATGCTGCAGACTTTACAAATGCTTGCTGAATTACAAACACGTTATCCAAGAGGACCTCTTCCAGATGGAGCAGGCTATTTCTTTAATACAGCTCCTAATAGAAATCTATTTATTTCCTTTCACGCAAGATTCCCTCTGCTTGCAGAAAGGCTACGTAGCACAGAAAATTATATTAATGTCCCTTTGCACACAGGAGAGAGTGACTATACACGAACAACGAGAATAGGTCGTTCAGCAGCACTCATATTATTGCCCAATTATGACTGGAGACCTTCAGCTGTTGCTAGAACACGTGAAGAGATGAGAAGCATAATTCAAAATATGCTTACTGCTCCTAGTGGCACACTTTGGTATCTTGCAATGGTGAGAACAAGCTCTACAGGAACATCTGGCCATGCTCAACCTATTTTGCGAACAAGGGATGGGCTCGTATTAATCCCTACAAATACAGTTGGAACAACTTTTGAGCAATACCTACAACGTCTTACTCCAATAACAACAGTAGAAGGAGTGTTAAATGATCTTACACGTGGAGGCGCTCTAATACTTAATTCACTTGCAACAACTCAAATGGCTTTGAGATATGAGATTCCTTTAGATTTTTATTTGTCGCAAAGAGATTGCACGGGAGAAGGAGATGGGAGAAGAGGCAGTGGCCTTTTTCCAAGAGCAGCGCTTTTTAATCAGTGTCTCAGTGGCAGATGTGCGATCCAATAAGGTGCTTAAAGCCTGTGTTTTAAGTTTTAGAGCGCAATCGATAAGGCAGAGCAACAAGCTTCACGAGTCTTTTACTCTTGATAATTATCCTGAGTTTTATACAGGAGAGGATCCCCATGATAAAGATTAAACTTTTATATCAGTATCAACATTAGATTTACAATCTATGCTTATCTGTACCTATAAGTAACCATCATTATAAGATGCTTACAAAAAATTAATAAGGAAAAACAGAAGATAAATCTAACTCACTCTGTTTTCCCTAAACCTCAGCTGCTAACACAATGGTGTTTCTTCATGAGACTGCGAATCTCGCGCAGCAGGACTCTTGCTTTTCCAAGAGCCTCTTTTATTATAACGACGCTTCACAATTACTTAAACTCGCATGACATCCATCTTTGGCCACTATATCTGTCCGGGTTTAACAACCCACAACTAACCCTCAACCCAAGAGCGGAAATAATACTACGATAGCGTTCTTGAATTTCAAACGCTTTATCTTTGTATTCAAACAGGTTTTTTCTACTAGGAACAACAATTTTTTCAAGAATGGCTCTCCCTCCTTCTCCCAAATTACCTTCTGTTACAAGTGCACCCACTACTTTATCCCTCACAGTACCCCAACCACCCCCCACCGGCAGTGCATTAGCGGTTACTGGTACTATTACTGAAGACAAAGCAGAACATAAAGCTGCAACGAGAACGATACGTTTCATGAGATAAATTCCTCCATAAATAATTAAATTTACAAAGGATCCCATTGAAGGATCCCATTGAAGGATCCCATTGAAGGATCCCATTGAAGGATCCCATTGAAGGATCCCATTGAAGGATCCCATTGAAGGATCCCATTGAAGGATCCCATTGAAGGATCCCATTGAAGGATCCCATTGAAGGATCCCATTGAAGGATCCTGATTACGGATTAATCAGTACACATTTCGGCCATAATTGTCAATCAGATAATGTCTCTTTTGTGTTCTTTTTTTGTCTTTATTATCGGTTTTGTATTCTATATCTTTCAGTCTCTTACCCCCTTATTACGCCTCTTCCGCGTGTTTTTTAGAAAAATAAAAAACTGCAACTTCTTGCCTTTTGCCTTATTCTTCATGTCAATGCTTAAACTCTCTAGTATTCTTCTGCATAAAAATCTTTCTCCTAGCGAATCTTGAAGTTCCTGTTACAGAAGTAGAGGGAGAGAATAGTCAAAAATTGAAAGATTCTAATGATACAATTAGTATTATAATAATATTATAAGATAGTATCATAAGCATTTAGATTAATGGAAACAGCATAAGGAGATGTGTTCCATAAATAAAGACTTCCCAAAAGTTATATAAGGGATTCTGGATGTGAAGAGTTACGCGCAAGGGGCGTTGCATTTCTTATAACCGCATCTATCCATATGAATCAGAGACAGCAGACAAAGCTAAAGCTAATGACAAAAAATGTTATGATGAATGATACGTCGTGTATCATGAAGACAAACGACATAAATAAAACATAAAAAAATTATTTCATCTAGAATATCGTGAAATCTTATCCTCAAAAAGAGGATTGTAAAATGTGGTTTTTCAACTAACTAATCAAAAAAGTGGGGAGGAAGTCAAAGAGAAACAAAGTGAAATGGAAGATCCTTTTATTCTTCTTTAGTTTATTACTAACTGCTCGTACGTCTTTAGGAGCTCCTGTTCCTGGAGTGATTCAAACTCCTCCTAACCATCCTGAGGATAAAGCTATCCAAGTTAAGGTCCATACAGGAAAGGAATATTGCTATGCTCCAGTTTTTACAAAAGGAGAAGGCTATATCTACATCGATAATTGTAACTCTTCTAGTGTTAAAAAGGCGCGCTACGACCTATTTCAAAGAGTAGCTTGGGAAGTAAATGATACCTGGTTGTGTATGACCGCCCCTAGTTCAATCACAGGTATTGACGGAAACTCTACAACTGATTGGGATTATCTTTTACTAAGACCTTGTGTTCTCAATGATCCTAATCAACGTTGGGTCATTGAAAACCGCATCTTTTATACAGCCGATAAAAAATTCCGTGTTAAAGACTATAATTGGTATGCTTATATTTCAAAAGACAAAAGCGCTTATTATGACCACACTTTAACCCCTCAAATGGATTCCTGGATAAAAAGGATTGTTACTCCCGTTAATCTCAGTTTCAAAACGTCTATAGCGTGGTTATTTATTAATGTATACCCTCCTGTTTTCCAGCTCTACTATCTTCAAAATAACTCCTCCTCACTCTCTGAAACGCCTCTTTATTATAACCCAGAAAATGGCCATATCGCGCAATATTACCCTAACAGTGGGTACCTCTATTGTATGGCTTCCAAACAATCTCTCTCACAAAATTGGAATTGGGTAGAATGGACATATTGTACAGATGAAATTCCTAAAAAGAAGGATTCTGCCTTCTGGGATCTTTCTCAGTTAGATGGGCGTGACGGTTTTATTCTGGATTTTAATCGTAATGCGTTAAGAGTTACCCAACATGGTCCCCATTGGGGTGTCCCTTATACAGCTAAGCCTGATTACCTTGAAAAAGACACGACAAATTCTCCAAAATCTAAATTTATGCTTTCTCCTGGTATTGAACAATGGAATCTCTACGTTAATGGGAATTTAGGAAAGACACTCACTTATTGCCCTGCTCCTGGAAACAAGGAGAATGTTGCTCAACCTTCCAAGACACGCGTAAAACGACATTTACCTCCTGATTTTACTCTCACTCCGGAGTGGATACGCAGACTATGGCAGATTGCTACAAGTACTGCCCCTGGACGTCAAGAAGAAGTTGGCTATTGTGGAGCCTGCACGTTGCATACTGCACAAATGCTCGCTGAATTGCTAGAACACTATCAAGGCCCCCCCCTTAGAGATGGCGGTTACTTCTTTAATACGCAAGGAGGTACGGATCCATTTCTCTCATTTCGTCAAAGATACCCTGGTCTTACAGCAAGACTTGAAACAACACGAAGTTATGCTACAGTACCTCTGTCTGTAGGGGAGAGTAGACATGAACGAGCGCATAGAGCAGCTCATCTAATGATGTCAATGCTTTTACCCGACTATCTGTGGAGATCTTCAGCTACTGCAAGCACGTCACAAGACATGCAAAGAACGCTTCGAGATCTGGTGAATCTTCCTCCTGGAACGATTGGGTTTCTTTTAATTTCCAGAGCTAATGCAGCTGGTACAGGCAGAATTGCTCATGTTCAACCTTTTGTAACGACACACCAAGGATTCACATTAATAATTACAAATACACTTGGCATACCTCTTGAACGATACAGAACTCTTCTTACCCCAACCACAGACCCAGCAAGATTGTTGTATTATCTTTCAACTGAGGGACGTCGACACATTTATGCAATTACAACTTTTCAAATGGTTGGATTCAATGCACCTCCTTTGAGTGTTTTTATGTCTCAAAGAAACTGTACTGGAGAAGGAGAGCATAGAAGAGGTAACGGAGAATTTCCAAACACTGCAACCATTAATCAATGTGGTAGCGGCAGATGTATGTGAATCATATTGAAGATTAAAAGTTATTGTCCAGAAGAGTTTTGTAAAGAAATAGCACGGGATCAGCTAGATAAGTTTTTTTCAAAAAGACGAATGTTACTAAACTCTTTCAATGGACAATAGCTTAGCCTTTTAAGTCTTTGCAAAGCCATTGCTTCAAATGTGTGAAGATCGTATCCAGTGCATTCATAAGCCGTTCAAGATCAAGAACTAACAAAAATATGATCAACACTATCCATCGCGTCAAACGAGACATCAGTTTCATCCCCTGGTAATACTCATCATCTCCTGCAAAAGCTCTTTCTCTGATTCCGTGAGCTCTACATTTTTGTTATTTTGTCTTCTTGCCATGCTGCTAACCACACATATCTTCCCCCCTGCTTGTTATGCTTTAAGAGATCTTTCACTACATTAGAACTGATCACCTCTAAATCCTGACGCTCCAAATAAATGGGTAACCACCCCACACAAGAAGCACACTCATTTGTTGCGCACCCACTGAAACAGAGCAGAACGCACATCAGCATCACTTTTTCGGTTAATCTCATTTTCTACCTCAAGCCGTGTTTTTGCTATCTTTAAGGCACGCTCCGTCTGCTGGCACTGTTCAGCTTTCTTCCCAAGATCAAAGACTTTTGCTAAGGCCATAAAAAAGCAGCCAAAGCTGCTAGAGTAATCAAGAAATATTCTTTCAACCAGGTCATAACAATCATAAGCGTTTTTCCTGAAAATGTTTGGCAACGAAGACAAGTCCTATACAGGCAGAAAAAACCCATAATGGAAGGCTAAAGCCCATTGAACAGGACCCTACCCTGTAAAAATCCCTGTTAAACCTGATAAAGAACCAATGATGGGAGCAAGAACTTCTGCTTTAAAAGAATGACTGGGCCCTTTGGTTTCTACTTTTTGATAATTGGAACACACATAAGCCCCTTTAACCCATAGGCCTGCTTCTGCTGCCCGACGATTGGGCAAGCCCCTGCAAACGCTTTCCCCCTGCCCGGATCCATTTCTGCAATTCAGAAGGGTACGGCTTCATAATCACCTTTGTTCAGCTTTTTCAAAAGCGTCGAGTTGCAAAAAGCTTCTCCTCCCACATTATAACAAAATGATACAAGAGCAGCGAATTGCTCATCGCTTAAAGAAATAATGACAGCCTGTTCAACAGTTTTTTCAAATTGTTTTAAGTCTTGTCGTAAAACGATCTCTGCTTCACTTTCAGTGATCTTCATGCCCTCCTGTATAATGGGTTGTCCTGCTTGTGCTGTATGGCCATAGCCTATTGTCCACACTCCAATGGCATCTTGATAGGCGCATAAACGTACCCCCTCCCATCGCTTAATGAGTGCAAGTCCTTCTTTGGATATTTTTCGCATATGTCTCTCCCCATAAAAAAGCCCATCCCTTATGGACAGGCATCATTCACTTCCATTTTTTAAAACAGATAATTTGTAGTGTTTTTTCTAAATGCCATACAACATCGCTCTTCAGTATGAAGAAGATGTCAAGATACATTGGCACGTATTGCGAGATATTGATGTTTTTGCTATTCTTAATGTTAACAATTATAAAAATTGATAAACAAACGGAATACAGCCATTAAGAATTGGCATCCTCTTTCTTGCAGAACGAGGTTTTATAGCACTCAAGATAATCCTAAGAATGAGAAAAGGCTGGTGTTCAATTCCAGCCTTTGTGTGTTTCTCATTAATGGCAAAGTGCCTTGTCTAAATCCGAGCTATAAGCCTTCAACCAAGGATCAAAACTCGGAGACAATTCTGAATCGCCAAAATTTGTCAAAACGGCCAAAATCTTAAAAGCATTCGGAACTTCATCCTGAAGCTTTAACAGTAAAGCTATTTCTACCTCATCCATGATACTAACCAAGGCGGTGCATTCTTCATCTTCAATGTCTTCATGATTAGAAAGCTGAGACAGCTTCATCCACAAATCGCACAAAAAGTCGGTCTCTATCTTCACAAAAAGTCGGTCTCTATCTTCATTGCACACCTCCATGGAATGGCTCTCTTAAGCTCGCCAATCCATCAGCAGTGATTTTAGCTGAGGAAACTATTCTTTCTGTCCCATCAAGTTTGTGAATAGTCAGAGTTGAACAATCCATCAGACCTTTCTTGATTTTATCCTGATACGGTAATAACGGAGCCCCTGGAACAGGCCTATAAACCAAATCGTGCTTCCACAAATAGTTAATGAAATCCTTTGGCCGCATTTCTAAAACCTTTGCTGCTTCAATGAGACCGAATAGACCATCACTCCGCTTTAAGCTTTCAAGGACTTTTGCCTCTGGTTGTAATTCAGCAATGACATTGTCTTTGCGTTCATTTTCGCTTTTTAGATACGTCAAAACACCAAGAACTGCTTCGGGGCTGGAGTAGTCAACGCGAGGTGCTTCTATTGTTTTGCACGCTATTCACACTCGATAAAATATTGGCGTGCTTGTTTTCCTTTCTCGTTCCTTTCAACCATGGCAAGTTCCCTTGCCATGTCTAAGCTGAAATAGTATTCCATGCTTGGACGACTATCTTTAGGTTTTACTAAAATTTTAGTGAAATCTATAAGGTATTGATTTTCTTAAAAATTATACTCTTTAATACGATTAATAATCCAGTCATTAAAACGAGATGTCACTTCCAAAAACACATGCAATTCACGTGCATAGACAGTTTGAATAGTTTCCTGCCCAACAGTTTGTTCTGATATTTCTAACAGTTTGTTCTGATATTTCTATAAGAGTGTTCATAATGAACTCCTATGCAATTAGAGGTTTTCTATTGATACCTTTAAAAGGCATCAGGTGCTAGAAAACACGGTGCATAGTCCGTCATACACTTTTCCTATGAGGGTATTTTACGGCGTAACCACACCCGACAAGATCATTGTATGCTTGCAAACATACAACGAGTTAAAGCCTTTGATGTGCAGGAGGATAATTGTTTCGGCAATCTATCCGCTAGTTGTTGTAAGGTGTTTCTTAAGCACCTGACTCGAAAGTTTCATATTGAAACAATATTGTCAAGGAAAAGTACGAAACAAAACGCCATTTGTGAAATTGAGGTATTAATCGAAACACTAAGTATTATTCCTGAGCGTCGTAAAACCTCGTCCTTCAAGGAGATGAGGATATAAAAACCAGATATGCTGCAAGACCAATTAAATGAATTCTTCAAATACTTTTTAGAAAAGTATAGAAATTTTATTTTTATAGATAGTAAGATATGTAATGTAGCGCTACACTGTAAACATGATCTGATTTATCTGCAATAAATGCGCAACATATCTTAGATTTGATCTGTTGCGTGATAGATAAACCCTATCATTTAAGGCAAAAAGATTTCAAAAGCACTCATAGCAAACTCGGTAAGAAAAACAGAAGATAAATCTCGCTCATTCTGTTTTTTCAAACCTAAACCGATACAAATATCAGTGTTTCCTCTTTAATAAAAGCATGCGCTTTCACGAAATAATAAATTTCTCTTATTTAGAAAATATCTACACTATACTATCTTTGGAACACTTCATGTACATTCTATATCCTTGAGATCTCGAGTAACGGCTAAAGCGCTGACACTCATACCCCCTCACTTTTTCCCTAAAGAGATCGAATTGCATCAAACTCTTATACATTTCTAATTTCATCATAAAATTATGACGAAGATTCATGTTCTTAACATAATTACGATCGTACTTGTTGGCCTCTGCTACTGAACAAAAAGCGGCCGAACACAAAGCTAAAGCTAAAACAAAACGTTTCATTGAGATAAACTCCTTACGCAAAAAATAATTATAAAATAACAAAATTTACGCAGGACCTTATTTAAAGGACCTTATCAAGGTCCCGGTACACATTATGGTCATAATTGTCAACAAAGTAATACCTGTTTTGTGTTTTTTGATATTTCTTATCCTCTAAAAATCCTCTGATTAAGCCTCTCTCCCCATATATTCCTCAAAAACAAAAAACTGCAATGTGTGTATGGCATTATCATTTTAGATAGCTACAATCTTAACGGTCTTCGCGCAAATAGGCGAAAACTATTCGATATCCTTTCTTGTCCTAACGAGATAAGCTTTACACATCGCTTTGGGTAATGTCTGTCATACTTTTTACAGTGTCTTCTTGCTCTTCCTCAAATAATTCGCAATCACTGCTTGTCGTATAACCACCACTGTACAAAAATGATGTTTAAAATTTTCGATGCGCTCTATAGATAAAATATAACATCAATAAATTGGCACGCTAATCTGAATGATGTTTATTCACTCAAGCCTTAATCATCAATCACAAATAAATCGCCCTATCCTTAAACCTTAAAACATATTTGACGCGCTTTTATAGGACATCTCTTTGAGCTTAATTGCAAATTTTCATGCAGGTAGGATACCTAATTATGCGCGCTCTTCAGCAATCTCATCACAGTGCCTTTTTTCTCCTAATTATAATGAAGGTTCATGTTCAAACAACCTCCATTACAAATAGCAAACCATAAACAAACCACAAACATAACATCAATAAATCACGAATTTATTGTTTATCCCAAATCCCATCCCCTTGTTCTTCATTCAGAACGTAGCGATCAAGCACATTTTCCAACTCACACATCAATATCATAGCGAAAACGACGTCAAAGGAAACACACAATGAAATCGAAGCTGTTGTTGTTCTTGTCTAGCCTCTTATTGTCTCTTCATACTTCTTTTGCCGCACCTATTCCTGCTCAAATCCTGCAAACCCCTACGGACCACCCTCATGACAAAGCTATTCACGTTAAAGTCCATACAGGATATGAATATTGCTATGCCCCTGTCTTTACAAAAGGAGAGGGCTACATCTATCTCAGTGATTGTTCTTCCTCTAACGTTAAATTCGCTCGCTATGACCTATTTCAAAGAGTCGCCTGGAATATCAACGACACCTGGTTGTGCATGACTGCTCCTAGCTCTGTTACAGGCATTGACGGAAGCTCCACCGCTGACTGGGATTATCTGCTCTTACGGCCTTGTGTGATCAATGATCAAAATCAACGCTGGATCATTAAAGACAGAAGCTTCTACACAGCCGATGGAAGATTTCGTGTTAAAGACTATAAATGGTATGCCTATATTTCAAAGAACGAGAAAGATTATTATGACCATCATTTAACTTTTGAAATGAACCACTGGACACAAACGATTTCTCCTCCTGTAAATCTCAGTTCCAAGACATTTGTCGCCTGGCTATATGTCAATACATATCCTCCTGTATTTGCCCTCTATTATCTGCAAAATGACTCCTCCTCCCTCTCTACAACGCCGCTGCCTCTTTATTACAATCCAGAAAATGGCCATATCGCTCAATATTACACTGCATCTGGGGATTTTTATTGTATGGTCTCTCAGCAATCTGCTGAAGATGATTGGAATTGGGTTACATGGCAACCTTGTACGGATAAAGTTCCTTCAAGTAAGGATGCCTCTTTTTGGGATATTTCTCAGTTAGATGAGACTGAAGGTCTTATTTTGGATTTTCAAGGTAATCCGCTAAGAGTAACGCAATATGGTATTTATTGGGGGGTCCCTTACACAGCAAAGCCCAGTTATATTAAACAAGACACCAGTAACTCGCCAACCTCTAATTTTCTGTTTTCTGCTGATATTGAAAAATGGAACCGTTATGTGAATGGGAATTTAGGAGAAACACTTTCTTATTGCCCTGCTCCTGGAAATAAGAAAAATATTCTGCAAGCTTCTCAGACACGAAAAAAACGACAGTTACCTCCTGAATTTACTCTCTCCGATGAATGGACAAAAAGACTATGGGAAATCTCTAGAAGTAATACTAAAAAAGGTGACGAAATAATTGGCTATTGTGGAATTTGCATGCTGCATGCTATGCAAATGCTTGCTGAATTGCAAGAATATCACAACAGTACTCCTCCTCAAGACGGAGAAGGTTATTTCTTTAATACGCAGCAAAGAACAGATCCTTTTAACTCGCTGCGTTCTAGATTTCCTGAAATTGTAAATAGACTTCAAATTACAGAGCAGTATATTACAATGCCTTCTCATCCAGGAGAAGATATTTATGAACGAACAGATAGAATATCTCGCACTATAGCATCAATATTTTTACCTCAATATCTGTGGAGACCTTCACCAGTTGCAAGAACCAATGATGAGATGAGAATCTTGCTTCAAGATTTTATAAATACTCCTCCTGGAACACTTGGATTTGTAACAATTGTTGTTGAAGGTTCTACAGGAATATCTGGTCATGTCCAACCTATTTTAAGAATACGCGAACAATTATTCTTAATTCCTACAAATATACCTAACTATAATCTCAGAACATTCAGACGTAATATTATCGCAACAACAAATCCAGAAACCTTGCTTTATCATCTCTCAGAGAGGGGCACTCTGAGACTTCATTCACTCTCAACCATTCAAATGACTCAGCTAAATCTTCCCTCTTTAAACCTTTATGTGTCGCAGAGGAATTGCACTGGAGAAGGTGATCATAGAAGAGGCAATAGAGAACTTCCAAGAGTTTCTATTATCAATCAGTGTTTAAGTGGTAGATGTGCTATTCAATAAAAATTAAAATTCTGAATGCATTGAGAGCGATATACCATGAACCAACAAGATACGACAAGATTTGGTCTTCTACGACAAAATATTATAGTGCAGCATGAAGACTCTTAGCTGCACTCTTTATATTGCTCTTGTCCTCTTGTTTAAAAAAATAAGTCACTTTTATAACGCTAAAGATAGAAAAAACCAACAATACCCTCAAAAAAATCAGTTTAACTTATTAAAAATATAGAAATTTACATGTTTCACAAAATATTTTATAGATTTTTTCTGTTATAAACTGTTGCCTGTTTTTTCCTAACTTTGCAGTATTTTTTGTTACTCAAGTAAATATCCTCTATAATTGTACTATCCAAACTTTTACCTTAATCTCCTTCTACCCTGAAGAGCAAAATTTAACAGCATATTAGATAAAATATACTGTCCAAATAATTAGAGAGTAAGATGAAAATAACAATTTTTGGAGGTGGGGCATGGGGACAAGCCCTTGCATTTGCTTTTGCGCAAAAAAATGAAGTTCAAATTGTTTCGAGACGAAACATTTCAACTGCACTAATGCCTTTAAATGAAATCCTGAATAAAAATTCCCATAGAATTATCTTACAATCTTCCTTAGAAGAGAGTTTGAATTCTGAACTTTTTGTCATTGCCATAAGTGTTCAAGCCTTAAGAGAATGGTTTATTCGCGCACGCTTAAACCAAAACTCAAAAATACTCATTGCTAGCAAAGGTATTGAGGAAAAAACAGGGATATTCGTTAGCCAAATCGCAAAAAAATTCATTTCTTTAGAAAATCTTTGTTTTTTAGCAGGTCCAAGTTTTGCTAAAGAAATTATCCTGGGTCTCCCATGTGCATTAGCCATTCATTCGTGTAATCCAATCCTGGCTCAAAAATTTGCAAACCAAATGCCTTCTTTTATCAAACCCTACATTGAAGATGACATCATTGGTGGCGAAGTAGCGAGTGCGTATAAAAATGTTATTGCTATAGCAGGAGGAATCTGCGACGGGCTGAATTTAGGCCAGAATGCTAAAGCATCTCTTTTATCACGTGGACTTGTGGAAATGTGCAAATTTGGAGAATATTTCGGCGCAAAAATGCAAACTTTTTTGGGACTTTCTGGTGCAGGTGATTTGTTTTTAACAGCTAATTCTCTTCTTTCCAGGAACTATCGTGTTGGACTGGGACTGGCTCAAAATAACCGTTTAGAAGATATTTTAAGAGATTTGGGCGAAGTAGCGGAAGGTATTAAAACTTCTCAAGCAATTACTCAAATTTCTGAAAAAGAAGGTATCTACACTCCTATCGCTACAGAAATCCAAAAAATCATTCAAGGGAAAAGCCCCCTAGAAAGTATGAGTACCCTGATGAAAAAATGACAGCTTTAATTCGTTCGTTAATGCAGGAGAACCCCGCAAAAGCAATTTAAATTCAATATGGGGTCGTTAACCAAAGATTTTTAGAGAATAATCCAGCTGTTATCATTAAAACTTCCTATCAAAAAATCAAAGTGCATTCACAGCTTGATCTAATTTAGATAGCAACAGATTTTGCATCATTAGCCCTCTGAAAAGCTCATATCATCATTAAACCATATTCTAAATAGATATCTTTTTAACATTTTTCTTAAACTAGCTACAACACCTGAAGCTAACTCTACAAGACACGAAACATTTATTTATGGAAAAAGAAGAAAAAAGCTAATTAAGGAAATTTTTAGTAAGAGATTCATTAAACTTGATATAACATAGAGAAAAACAGTACATAAGCTAAAAAACTGGCCATAATGAGAGCAGTTCTATTCAGATTAACCGCATTGCAACTGAAATCATTCTTGGATGGACCGAAGACAATAACATCGGCCCTATATCAAGAATATAGATCTAAAATTATTACTAAATCTACTCATTAAGATAGAAACTAAAGTTTTAATAAAGCCTCTATCATATATTATCTATCGCTTAAGCTTATATCCTACCACCAAAAGCAAACACCATATAGGAATGATAATAACTGCCAAACTCATGTCAGAGATTGGCACAGGAAGGTAAGAATCAAGAGGAAATGCTTCTATTCCTATCATATGACAAAATCGAGTCATTAATCCATCTTGCCCAAAGCCACTGATAAACATAACGCAAAATAATAGGGCAAGGAAGAAAAGACAGAGATAATTAGCATAAGGATATAAACCAAATGGATAAACAAACTTATCCTTTTTGTCTTTATGAGCTTTTCTAAATTTCAAATGAACAATAACAATAAGAGCCCACGTCATAGCTGCTGCTGTAGTTGACATAGCCATGACACGCGCAAAAACATTATCGGGCATAAAAGAATTAACAATGATAATTGTCGCAGTACAAAGTGACGAAAAAAGAACAGCAACATAAGGAACATGAGCACTACTTAATTTACCAAAAATACTTGGCGCATTTTTTTGTACCGCTAAACTGTAAAGCATACGACCATTCGAATAAAGACCACTATTGTAAACTGAAATGGCAGCCATAATTACCACAAAATTCAAAATATGGCCAGCTGCAGGAATGCCTACGCTTTCAAAAATAGTGACAAAAGGACTTTTCTCTTTTCCAATCATATTCCACGGCATTATCATCATAATAATACCGATAGAGCCAACATAAAAAAACATAACCTGTTGCATAATTTTACGAATAGCAGTGGGTATTGTTTTTTCTGGTTCCATTGCCTCTCCAGCAGCCACACCAACAAGCTCAGTTCCACAAAAAGCAAACATGATCACAGAAGTCGCCAATAAAACTCCCACTCCTCCATAAGGGAAAAAGCCGCCATGATCCCAGAGATTCCGAATACTCGCTTGCCCCCCATTCATCCCAGTCAGAACAAGGAAGATTCCAAAAATAATCATACCGATGACAGCTAATACTTTGATCAAAGCTAAACCATATTCAAATTCTCCATACAGGCGAACATCAATAAGATTGAGCAATGTAACAAGTGCAAGAACAATAAGAGATGTTTTCCAGTGATCGATCATAATCCAATAATCAAGATAAAGTCCAATAACTGTTATTTGGACCATGCTCGCAAGAACATAAAGAAACCAATAATTCCAACCAGCTATAAAACCAGCTAAGTTCCCCCAATATTTATAAGCAAAATGACTAAAAGCACCTGAAACTGGCTCTTCGGCTAACATCTCTCCGAGCATCCGCATAATAAAATAGATAATCAGCCCACCCAAAGCGTAAGCAAGAATAGTTGCAGGCCCCGCTAATTGAATAGCTTCTGTTGATCCATAAAAAAGCCCTGTTCCAATGACGCCTCCCAGAGCAATCATTTGAACGTGACGATCTTTAAGGCTACGCTTCAATTCGTTGTTTTTTACCTCAGACATTATTCCTCACCATCATTACGTAATCGACCTTTATAAAAAAGGCATTTATGTATTTTTTAAAAAACAAAAATTAATTTATTTTTCTATCGTTATGCAACTCGTTTATTTGAATGCGTCACATGAATTAATCTATTCAAATAATAGGAAATAAATATATTTCGTTCTCTATTTCAATTTATGACGTTTATATTTGTTACACTAACAAAACATCAATCATCGATACTTCACGCTTCACAAACGTGTTATGCTGGACCAAAATAGTTTTTGTTACAATATTGGATAATCTCTTTCAGGCAGATATTTAGGAAATCGACCAACTTATACACAGGTTTTATGCCATTAAATTCCCTCATTAACAAGGTCACGGCACCAAAATAAGAGATATTTCCATTAATTTATCAATCATATTCTCTGCTTTTTTAGCGTTTTTCAATATTTTCATAAAAAATTTGATAACATTACAGCATTGTTCCTAGGAATGATGGCTATAATAATTGCACTCCCTTTATTCAGCGTCTTCTCTTTTTTGTTAGATACAGAAAAAGAAAGTAATTATTGCTCAATAATGAGCTGCCTCTCTCTTTTTGCTTCTCAAAATCCTGTATAAGTACCAATTATCTTTATCTGTTTTTTGGAAAAATGAGAGGTATAGTTTTCTTAACGGTAAGCGCTATAGAGGAAGCAATCAGCACTTTTAAAAAATCGCCAACCATAAAACCTAACGATCCCACTAAAGCAGTAAGTAAAGGAATTTGAGCAACATAAGCAACCCACGGTATGCCAAAAAGATATACAATTCCAATACCGCCCACAGCATTTATCAAAACCAGTGTCACAAAATTGAGCCGCCGCCAAAATAACTCAACCATACAACCAATAAAAAATGCAGCAAATGGGTAACCTATCATATAACCACCACCAGCTCCTAAAAAGGCACCAATACCTCCTCGACCACCAGCTAACAGAGGAAGGCCAATGGCAACAAGAAAAAGAAAAAGCGCTGACGCTAAAGCTCCCCTCTTCGCTCCTAGTATAGATCCTGCCAACATCGATCCCATAGACTGAGCGGTAATAGGAATTCCAACCAAAAAAGGGAGAAGAATAGGCGGGAAAAGACCTAAAACTGCGTAGATGGCAGCAAATAAAGCAATATAAATTAGATCTTTTGTACTCATTCAATTATTCCTTCTGTATGAGAATTTTTGTTATCACTCGGTAGCTTATCAATATCACTATCATAAGAGCGCGCATCTAATGCCTCAGCAACTTCCGAGGCCATCTTTATTGTGCGTATAATTAAGGGCATAGCAAGAGCCATGATGTTTGTATCAAGCCCACGTGCTTTCTGCGCTTCACGTATTTCATTAAATTTTTCACTAACAACAGGAATAAACCTAATCGCCATGGACAAAACCATACCCAATTTTGATGAATTAACACCATAGCATTGAAAAGGTCGAAGCCCTGTTTCAATTGAGTGGACCATATCTGAAACTTTGGTTGTTAACGAAACAAGCGATGCTAAAGAAATGAGAAGTATAAAACGCGATATAATCCAAAATCCTGTAAGCCAATTATCAAAAATAGCTTGAAAAACAAATACCAGAACTAAAAATGGGCATACTGGTTTAATCTGCTTTACCACATGATGAAAAGGGATCTCAGCCATTTTATATAATAAGACCACTAACAGTAAAAATAGTAAAAGAACAGACATTGATGAAACCCAAAATATACTGGTTCCATACACAGTGAGAAATATGAGCTTAACCCCTGGTTGCAACTTATGAATCAATGTATCCTTTGGGAGATATAAACCAATCATGTCATTCTTGTTACATATTCTTTGATAGCAACTGCAGGTACATCATCAACCACTATCTCTCCCTTATCAAAAACGAGAACTCTATCAAAATTTTCTAAAAATTCTAAATCATGCGAGACGACAATCGCTTGTTGCGGTAATTCTTCTATAACTTGCGCAATTCGGCGTTTATTACGTAAATCAAGTAATGTCGTCGGCTCGTCAAAAATAATATAATCTGGTTTCATTGCTACCACACCCGAAATAGCAATTAATTGTTTTTGTCCACCACTTAATAAATGAACAGCATGATCTTTGAACGCTTGGAGATCATAACGCTGTAAAATTTCATCAACACGCTCTCTGATTTTATCTTTGCTCAGTTTTAAATTTTTGAGACCAAAAGATAAATCCTCTTCTACCAATGGTAGTATAATTTGATTATCAGGATTTTGAAAAACAAATCCCACTTTACGTCTTATAGCCTTTGCGTCATGCTTTGTATCAAGCCCATCAACACTTACAAAACCACTTGACGGTAGTTGCAAACCATTAATAAGACGAACAAATGTACTCTTTCCAGACCCATTCGAACCAACAATAGCAACCCGTTTTTCAGTAATTTGTACCGTAATATCTCTTAAAACGCACAAATGACCAAAAACTTGTGTCACCTTATCAAATTTTATTATTCCCAAGCTTTATTCCCATCGCCCTATTTAAGTGCTCTTTTCAGAAATTATCTATCGCTTAAACTTATATCCTACCATTAAAAGCAAACACCATATAGGAATGATGATAACTGCCAAACTCATATCGGGCATCTGTACAGGAATATAAGAATCAATAGAAGGCACTTCTATTCCTACTATATGACTGAATTGAGTCATGAATCCACTTTTCCCAAAACCACTGATAAACATAATGCAAAGCAATAAAGCAAGAAAACAAAGGCAGAAGTAATTAGCATAAGGATATAAAGCAAATGGATAAACAAGCTTATCTTTTTTACTTTTATGCGCTTTTCGAAATTTCAAATGAACAATAACAATAAGAGCCCAAGTAATAACCGCCGCTGCAGTTGCAATAGCCATTATGCGCATAAAACTATTATCAGGCATAAGGCAATTAACAACAACAATCACCGCAGTACAAAGTGATGAAAAAAGAACGCCAACATAAGGAACACAAGAACGATTCAATTTACTAAAAATACGTGGCGCGTTCTTTTGCACTGCTAAACTATAAAGCATACGACCATTCGAATAAATACCACTATTATAAACTGAGATGGCGGCCATAATTACCACAAAATTCAAAATATGGCCAGCTGCAGGAATGCCTACAGCTTCAAAAATAGCAACAAAGGGACTCCCACTTTTTCCAATCATATTCCACGGCATTATCATCATAATAATACCAATAGAACCAATATAAAAAATCAAAACTCTCCACATAACTTTACGAATAGCAATAGGAATTGTTTTTTGTGGATTCGATGTCTCTCCAGCAGCTACACCAATCAGCTCGGTTCCACCAAAAGCAAACATGATCACAGAAGTCGCCAATAAAACTCCTGTCGCTCCATAAGGGAAAAAACCGCCATGATCCCAGAGATTATGGATATTCGCTTGCCCCCCATTCATCCCAGTGAGAACAAGGAAAATTCCAAAAATAATCATACCAATAACAGCTAATATTTTGATTAAAGCTAAACCATATTCAAATTCTCCATAAAAGCGAACATTAATAAGATTAACTAATGTAACCAAAATAAGAATAATGAAAGATGATTTCCAATGATCGATTATAATCCAATGATCAAGATAAAATCCGATAACTGTCAATTCCGCCATACTGACAAGAATATAAAGAAACCAATAATTCCAACCAGCTATAAAACCAGCTAAGTTCCCCCAATATTTATAAGCAAAAAAACTGAAAGCACCTGAAACTGGTTCTTCAACCAACATTTCCCCAAGCATTCGCATAATAAAATAGATAATTATACCACCCAAAAGATAAGCTAAAATAGTTGCAGGCCCCGCTAATTGAATAGCTTCTGTTGATCCATAAAAAAGCCCTGTTCCAATGACGCCTCCTAAAGCAATCATCTGAATGTGACGATTTTGAAGGTCACGCTTCAATTCACCGTGTTTTACCTCAAACATCAATTTCCCCCTCATTTTTGTGTACCAACCTTTACACAAAAAACACTTATATATTTTTTAAACTGTAGATGGTAATTTATTTTTTCACCATTATGCAACTCATTTATTTGAATGCGTTACAAAGATTAAAAAGTAAGGAAAAAATTTATTTTTCTAAATCTGCAAACCGCTTTACGAAAATATTTAAATTTCTGAACAGTGCTAAACTTTTTATTGATCAGTTACTATACGAAAAAGCTCAATAATATGCCTTTCTTGCTTAATTAACTTAACTTTTGATTCCATTAAATTAATCGATTTTCATATGACATAATTTTTTACTCACGAAAAAACACGCCCAATTTGTTGCAAAACGTCTCTAACAAGCGATCGCCTTCCCCTTATAAGATAAAGAATTTTGCTATAAATTTTCGCAAAACCTCTCTCTTCAATCTCCACCCCATAAAATCCCGAAAAAATTGCATGCTTGCTTTTATACATACTTTTGGCTATTACCCTCACTCTAATTTCTATCTAATTAATATACAAACTTATGCCGCATTAGCTCAGTCGGTAGAGCACATCATTCGTAATGATGGGGTCGCTGGTTCGAATCCGGCATGCGGCACCAAAAATAGCCATAAAATTAATTCAGTAAGATTTTAAATTGCAATTCTTTCCATTGCGAAGTTTACATTAGAAATTATTGGAAACATATCAAAAACGACACATTAAGTTACATCTTTCTCGCACTCAATAATCGGTACTTTTTTGCCAAAAAGATTACCTCATATCCTTCTGTCTCTGATCAATCTTTTAAATATCAATCATGAACGAGAGTCTCATGTGCAATCTCTCTAATTGCGCATACACCAATCAATGTCATAGCCACCCGCATTTCTTTAGCAAAAAGATCAAGCAAATGAGTAACGCCTTTCTCACCTGCAGCGGCAAGCGCATAAACAAAAGCGCGGCCAATCATAACGGCATTCGCCCCTTGTGCTACTAACATGCGCACAATATCAAGACCAGAACGAACACCAGAATCAGCTAAAATAGCGATATCACCTTTTACAGCTTCAGCAATCATAGGCAAGGCTTGTGCAGTTGACAACACTCCATCAAGCTGGCGTCACCATGATCCATGATTAGACACAACAATCCCATCTGCACCAAATTTTACTGACTCATGCACATCTTGTAGATCAAGAATACCTTTCAAAATCATTTTTCTTTTCCAAAAGTCGCGTATCCATTGTAAATCAGGCCAACCAATTAATGGATAAAATTTGCATTAAGCCAACCAATATAATCTTCTAATTCGACTTTCCTCTGGAAATAGTAGAAACATTTCCAAGATCATGCGGACGCCCCATAATACCAACGTTCCAAGCCCAATGCGGGTGAATCATAGCCTGTAAACGACGTACTCTAGCATAAGGACCAGCCATCCCTGAGCGAGCATAACGATAACGCGCACCAGGAACCGGCATATCAACTGTAAAAACCAAATGTACGCACGCCAACTTCCCGAAAACGCTCCAAAACATCACGCATAACCACGATCCTTGAGAACGTAAAGTTGAAACCAAAATGCATTTCCAACGGCTGCTTGCACCTCTACAATAGAGCAAACTTAAACTGAGGAGAGAGTGAACGGAATGCCTTTCGCAACGGCTGCATGCGCTTCTTGTACTTCACCACGACGCACTATATACCCGTTAACCCAACAGGAGCAAGCACCACCGGCATATCAAGGGTTTGACCAAAAATCTTTGTTGAAAGATCAACCTCACCAATCTGACGCAAAATTCGCTGACGTAATGTCAGTTTACAAAGATCTGTATAATTACGCCGCATTGTCTCTTCGGCATAAGCACCCCTATCAATATAATGAAATAAGAAAGGAGGTAACTGACGTTCTGCTACTTTGCGATAATCAAATGTTGAAGAAATAATCACCACGATACTAGCCTTATCGATGATAAAGCTCAATTTTTCTTTTTCAGAGTAGAATTTTACGTACGCCTTATATTCATTTAAAATGCTTGGACAGTTTTAATCCCTGTGCTTGATAATGTGAACCAATATCATGACCATAAAGTGCTGATGGTCTATTTAGCATATGCTCATACACCAAACGCCCAATAATTTGACCATGTTCTAAAATAAATGGAACTTCATGATTACGCACTTCCAAAACTACCCTTGCCCCTTTTCCACCCGCTTCCATATGCCCAAATCCTGGATCAAAAAAACCGGCATAATGCACTCTGAATTCACCAACTAAAGGATCGAATGGTGTCATTTCAGCTGCATAAAGTGGAGGAATATGGATAGCTTCTCGTGATGCTAAAATATAAAACTCGTCAGGATCAAGAACAAGTTCTTTTTGACCATGATCATAAAGAGGTTCCCAAAAATCTAAAACATTAGCAACAGCGCGTTTATCAACATCAATGACACTCGTATGACGTTTACCACGATACCCCACAAACCCATTTTTATCTCCCTTCAAATTAATGGAGAGTGCAACACCTCCATCACTAATGTTGGGAACATCATCCGATATAAGTGTTTCATTTTTGTGCAAAGTGTACAATTCAACTTCATTTAAACAACTTTTCCCCTTCCGAAATCGAAGTTGTGATAAACGCGAACCTGTACGTACCAAAATCGGAAATGTCCGTGGACTAATTTCAAGATAAAGTTGACCATGATAACCTGCACCAATTTTATCAAATTCCTGAGCATTATCAGTGATTACACGTGTAAAAATATCTAGCCGTCCTGTCGAGCTTTTAGGGTTCGCCACCGCAGCCAACATTTGTGGTAAAGCTAAACTTTCCAAAAGAGGAACGATATAAACACAACCCGTTTCTAAAACTGCTCCGTCTCGCAAATCAAACTCATGCAACTTTAATCGTTCAAGCTTATCAAAAACTTGTGTATCAGGTCCTGGCATAAAGGAAGCACGTACACGATAGGCTTTATTTCCTAAACGTAAATCAAGACTTGCGGGTTGTATTTGATCCGTATCAAACGTGCTTATAGATTGAAGAACGCCATTATCAATTAAGGCTTTTATATCACTATCTGCAAGAATGCCATTTGTACGCATCATATATTTGCTTTCCATTTCTCTTGACTGCTTTTTGACCTAAATCATAATTGGCCTAAATTGTTTTAAAGACAATAAATAATTTATCTTTTTCCAATTTAACTAACTGGTTTGCAACCATAATTAATGATTTAAAATTGTAAACGATAGAAAGCTACTCAGTAAAGAACGACATGATAAGAGAAGGACTAATTGTGAGCAACTTTTTCTATTGGAAATAGATTGACTTATTCTAAACATACTGTTTCCAGCTATTTTTGTGTATTCAGCGAATAGTGTTGTCTTTTTCTAAAGTTTCTATACAGAAAAAGTAAAATCTGTTAAAATTTGTTTATGATTATACGTCATCTTAGCGAGAACATTATTAATCAAATTGCCGCTGGGGAAGTGATTGAGCGGCCAGCTAATGTTATCAAAGAACTTGTTGAAAATGCTATTGATGCACAAGCGACCCGAATCGAAATTTCCATAGTAAACGGTGGAAAAAATTTTATAAGAGTCAGTGATAATGGTTGCGGCATTCCAGCAGATCAATTGACTTTAGCTGTCTCTCGCCATTGTACATCTAAAATTGTCGATGACGTAAGTAATATCTGCTTTCTTGGCTTTCGAGGAGAAGCTCTCCCCTCTATTGGTTCTGTTGCCAAACTTAAGCTGACCTCACGAACGCAAGATGCTGATAATGCTAATGAAATTAGCGTCATAGCAGGAAAGATTGAAGGACCAAAACCCGCTGCTGCTAATCCTGGAACTATTGTTGAAGTTCGTGATCTCTTTTTTGTTACACCAGCACGATTAAAGTTTATGAAAACAGATCGTGCTGAAACAAGTGCGATCACGGATATGATTAAACGAATTGCTATCGCATTTCCACATATTCGCTTTTCTCTTTCTAGCACAGATCGAATGCTCATGGAATTTCCTGCCACAGAAAACAACACTCAAGGGCAATTGCAACGTATTACACAGATCATGGGAAAAGAATTCGCACCCAATAGTATAGCGCTTAATGCCGAACGCGAATCCGTTCGTTTAACTGGTTTTACCTGCTTACCATCTTTCAATCGCAGCAATAGTCTGCATCAATTTGCTTATGTTAACGGGCGCCCAGTACGTGATAAATTGCTATGGGGAGCAATTCGAGGAGCCTATGCTGATGCTATCGCCCGGGATCGTCATGCTGTCTCTATTATTTTTATTGATCTGCCGCCTGCTGATGTAGATGTCAATGTGCACCCAACGAAAGCTGATGTGCGATTTCGTGATCCAGGTCTAATTCGCGGCTTAATTATTGGAGCAATCCATGAGGCTTTGCATCAAGCTGGCGTTCGTCATACCTCAACACACTCTGAATCAGTGCTGACAGCATTTCAAATACATCCATTGGAAAATTTGAAAAGTGCTCAACGGCCTTTTTCTTATACCTCACAACCATATCATAGGGTATCAACAACCACATCAATGCTTCAAAAACCCTTAGATGACTCTATTGATTTAAGAGAAGGTATTGTTCCTATGATGGAATGCTTAAGCGCGCCAAGTAGTGATACACGGGCAACAATCCAAACTTCTCCAACAGAAGAATTACACTATCCACTAGGTGCTGCAAAAGCACAAATCCATAAAAATTACATTATTTCTCAAACCCAAGATAGCTTAATCATTGTTGATCAGCATGCAGCGCATGAAAGATTAGTCTATGAAGCACTTAAAAACGCGCTTTATTCCAAACCACTCTCTTCACAGTTATTGCTTATTCCTGAAATTGTAGAACTTTCTGAAGAAGATGCAGCATGTCTCTTAACGCACAAAGATTCTTTGCAAAAATTTGGTCTAGGAATTGAACCATTTGGGCCTGGTGCAATCCTTGTGCGCGAAACACCTGCCATGTTAGGAGAAATCAACGCACAAGCTCTTATTAAAGACCTTGCTGACGAAGCAGCTGAATATGATACAACGAATAATTTAAAGGCAATGCTTGATTATGTTGCAGCAACTATGGCTTGCCATAGCTCAGTACGTTCAGGACGCCTCCTGCGCCCTGAAGAGATGAATGCACTTTTACGACAAATAGAAGAAACACCCCATTCAAGTACATGCAATCATGGCCGCCCTACTTATATTGAACTTAAACTCGCTGATATAGAGCGCCTTTTTGGTAGAAAATAAAACTTGATTAACTATTGTAACTGGGAAAAAATATTTTTAAATTCACTCTCAATTATATAAAGCGCCTTACGGTACCTCTTAACATGATCTCTTTATAAAAAATAGAAAGGACATATAAAAGATGTTTTCTAGTGATGAACGTGAAGCAATAATTCATTATTCGAGTGGTGGATACAAAATTGTAAAATATGGAACGTATACTCTTTGTGCTGTCAGTGGACAAAAAATCCCTATAGATGATCTAAAATACTGGAACCATAAGCGTCAGGAAGCATATGCCTGTTGTGAATTTTCTTATCAGCGTGAATTGGAATGCAATTCATATCTTCGCCAATTGTTAAACACGCAAAAATAACCCATTGATCCTCTACAACACTAAGAAGAATTTTTTTACAATCAACAGATTAAAGAGAATGTTTTCTTTTCTTAAAACGAGCAATAACTTCTTCAAGCAACCTATAACAAAAATCTGCTTGAGCAAAATCAAGTGTGACATCAAATACGATCAAATTTTCTATATCTTTTTGCAAAGCTTTTGCTTGTATACGTGTGTAATCCTTAGCAGTTGTAGCTAACCACAGATTTTGAATCTTAGCCTTTTGTTTAAGATTTTTTAGATCCGCATCAGTAAAAAAATAATGGTCAGGATAAGAGCAAGTTTCTATGACATGACCAGATATTTCTTCAATGGATTCAAAAAATTTATCTGGATTGCCAATACCGGCAAATGCTAAAAAAGATTTTCCAGAAACCTCATCAGAAGCCAAAGGTTTAAGATGAGCATAATGCAAAGACTTGCCAGTACCCGTTATAAAAGCATCTACATGATTACAAGCCTTCAAATGGCCAATGCATAAAACACTATCCATCAAAGAAAGCTGCGTTTCTAAAGGTGCACGCAGAGGCCCTGCCGGAAAAACAGCTCCATTCCCTAAACCGCGCATAGCATCTACAACGAGCAGTGCATAATCCATATAAAGGCGACGACTTTGAAACCCGTCATCCATCAAAATAAGATCACAGCCCTCTTCTTTAAGCCGTTTCGCTGCTGCATAACGATCAGGTGATATTGCAACCAAAGCATGGCGTGCTAGTAAAAGCGGCTCATCCCCCACATGATACGCATCATCACATTCCACATCGACAAGATGTACCCCTTTAACTGTTCTGCCATAACCACGTGATACCACTCCAGGCTTTAAACCAAGCTTCTTAGCGGCTTGAGACAAAACAATAACAACAGGCGTTTTACCTGCCCCTCCTAGTGTGAAATTACCAACACATAAAACTGGTAAGTCAATAACGGGAGGCTTCCTTTCCATACCACGACGTGCACAATAGCCATAAACTTTAGAAAACGGCGTCAGTAAAAAACTTAGAAAACTTTTATTTTTCCACCAAAAATGGGGAGCGCTAATATACATTACCTACTCTGAACACTGGCTTAGAGTTTTTTGAATAATAAGTGGCTGTAAAAACGGATATAAAACCTTTAACGTACATTCAAAAGCGCCTGCCATATTTGTTGCCACCTCATAAGCTTTATCGACCATTTTCTGTCGTAATGCTTCATTTTTTAAAAGCTCATTCACTTGAAAGGTAAGTTGTATCGTATCTTCAACCATATAAGCTGCATAATGAGATAAAAATTTCTCAAATATATCCTGGAAATTTGAGACATGCGGCCCTGTGACAATAGCTGCACCAAGAAAAGCAGACTCTAATGGATTATGGCCACCACGACTACATAAAGACTTACCAATAAAAGCAACTTGTGATAAACGTAGGAAAAGCCCCATCTCCCCAATCGTATCTCCCAATAAAATATCCGTCTCGACATCTGGAACAGCATTATTGCTTCTACAAACAAAATGCATGCTTCTATCACTACACATCTTAATAATATCACCTGCACGTTCAGGATGACGTGGAACAATAATAGTTAATAAATTTGGCCAATGTTTCTTAAGAGTCTTATGAACCTCAAGAGCAATTTGTTCTTCTCCTTCATGAGTGGAAACAGCCGCCCAAACTGGACGGTTTCCAACAGCATGGCGATAACGCATGAGTAATTCCTGATCTTCAACTGGAATAATATCAGCCTTGAGATTTCCAGAAAGCACAACAGATTTCACTCCAAGCGTTTGATAACAAGCTATATCTCTTTCATTCTGGCCAATAGCCACATCAATATGCCTAAAAACATATTGAGCAAGAGCTGGCCGTCTTTCCCAAGCTTGAAAAGAATGTTCAGATATATGAGCATTCACCCAAATCTGCGGAATACGCATTTTAGAAAGCTCTATAATACGTAAAGGCCAAATTTCTGATTCACACGTCAATACCAAATCAGGCTTCCAATGGCCAATAAAACGGCGCACGACCAACCCTAAATCCAATGGAGCATATTGATGAATTAACCGATTACCAAAATATTTCTGCGCAAAGATAGAAGATGTTACCGTACCTGTTGTTAATAATACATTGATTTTCAGAGATAAAATATAATTAATGAGTCGTACAAGAGCCTGTGTTTCTCCAACACTAACCGCATGAAACCAAATTAACGGACCAGAGGGACGCACTTTACAACTTTTACCTAAACGTTCTTTTTGGCGCCTTAGTTCTTCTTGATCACGTACAGAAAGAAAAAATAAATAAAAGAACATCAGAGGATACAGACAAAAGCCAATTATCCGATAGAGAAAAAGAACTGTACGTGCCTTTAATTCCATCATTTTTTATTAAACCTCATTGACCATTTCTGAGACGGCTATAAGCTTCATCTGTTAAGCGATTCATCATATCTGTTAATTCTATACGTTTCTCCTCCAACAGAATGTCATCTGCATCATCGGGAACGAAAAGCGCTTCCCCCATAAGAAAGATTGAACGACCAAAAGGAAGCGGAATTGCAGCTCGATCCCATGTGTTTTCAAGAATTTTCTCTCTTGAAAATGCGTATATGTAAGGAATAATAGGACGACCAGATATTTTAGCTAATAAAATAATTCCTTTCCCAGCTTCCCGTGCTTTTCCATTTGCAATATCTGCAATCATAGCCACTGTCTTGCCGGATTTGAGGGAATTTTTAAGCGTCAACAACGCTTTTGCCCCTCCTTTATTAACATAATGTGTTTTACCGCGCCCCCCCGAACCACGTACAATCTCAAGCCCTAATTTTTTTGCTAATTGTGCGTTGATCTCTGCGTCTGCAGAACGAGAAAACATCCCCATAATTACCTCATCCGAAGGACGAAGAAAAGGCCCCATAATGTGGCGTCCATGCCAAAAAGTAATAATAAATGGGTTATAGGTATTATGCGCTTGTCGCGCATCATCTGAACTTTTCAATCGCGGATTTGTCCAATAAACAAAACGCAGATAGCTGGCCAATACCCAAACAAAAAAAACCTGTACAAACCAATTTTTTAACAATAAATTACGATTTTTT
The DNA here is from genome assembly GCF_000015445.1 of Bartonella bacilliformis KC583. Lineage (NCBI taxonomy): Bacteria > Pseudomonadati > Pseudomonadota > Alphaproteobacteria > Hyphomicrobiales > Bartonellaceae > Bartonella > Bartonella bacilliformis. Next base: position 1,248,223 of record NC_008783.1, read on the forward strand.
CTCCAAAATCGCCTTAAAATTCCCTCCTTTTCTTTTTGAATTATTTTACTCATTTAATATTAAATCCAGCTCATTGAATATCGCTGTCCAGCTTAAGTTTAAAAAAGTGATTAAATGCTTAAACTTTATTACGCATCACTTAATTTCAGAGTGAAGAGACTGATGCAAGTCAACAATATAATAACGTTGTAATGCGTTGTCTACAGTACTTTGCGCTTTCGCTCGCCATGCATCTTGCGCTGATTGATAGTCCATGAAAATACCAACAATATCCAAATCATCTGGATTTGTGAATTCGTTACTATTAAGATTTTTTAATTTCCCACCAAATACAAAATACAGTAACTGTTTTTTGTTATCTTCAGTCATATTCACCTGCGTATCATGAAAAAATTTCAGTATGTTGTTACTTGATTAAACTAACTTTGCTCGACGAACAACATCTATCATATTTTGACAGCATTTTTTTTCACCAGCAATTAAAAATCCATACTGATAAACTTCACCCCCATAAGGAATAAATGGCGCATCAAGCGACATAAAATGCCCCCCACATTCTTGAAGAATAAGATCAGCAGCAGCAATATCCCAATCATGGCAATTTGGTCGAACCAACACAATATCAATTTCACCTCGAGCAACGAGAACTATACGGTAAGCAAGAGAGGGAATATCAGAAAAAAACTAGCTTGATTGCAAAAATCATGTGGTAATTTTTGAGCAATCGATTTATCGAGAAAAACCCTGTATTTCTGATTGATCTGCGATTTAATAAGAGGCAATCTTACGCCATTTAGTGTTGCCCCTTCACCAATAACAGCTGCATAAACATCACCCTTAGCAGGACACTGCAAAATACCTACAACAGGACGCCCATTTTCAATAATAGCAACTGAAATACACCAATAAATACTTCCAGCAAGAAAACCGCGAGTCCCATCAATGGGATCAACTATAAAACAGCGCCCATGAGTCTGTAATTTTCGCTCATCTTCCATTTCTTCTGAAATCCAACCATAATCAGGCCGTGCTCCAATAAGTCTTTCCCTCAAAAAGTGATTAATTACAGAATCCGCTTCACTAACCGGTGAATTGCCATCTTTCATCCACACTTTCAGCTCACATCCAAAATATTTCATCGCTAAATCTCCTGCTTCCTGACAAACATTAAGCAAAAGATTGAGATCAGAGGAATAGTGCGCGTTATTTTCCTGCAAGTACCATCCCTTCAATTAACAATGTTGGAGCAGCTGTACTATAACACCAATCAATATCGTTTGCAGGTGTTAAATGTGCTAACATATGAAGTAGATTAGAACCTAACGTTACTTCATTTACGGGATAAGCAATCTCACCATTCTCAATCCAAAAACCAGAAGCGCCACGACTATATTGACCTGTTACAAAATCAACACCATGCCCAAATAATTCTGTAACATAAAAACCCTTTCGCAAAGCTTTTATCATATCATGAGACGATACTGAACCTGGCTCGATAGAAAAATTGGTACTTGCTGGTTGAACAAACGACCCAGAACGTACACCACGCCCATTCGTTTCAAGCCCCAGTTCACGCGCTGAAGATGATGCAAGAAGCCAATTTTTTAAAACACCATTTTCAATGATATTCAGTGCTTGTCCTTCTACTCCTTCACCATCAAAAGGGCGAGAAGCATTTCCACGCAATCTTAAAGGTTGGTCTGTCACATTGATATTAGACTTCATCACTCTTTGCCCCTTTAAATTTTGTAAGAGGCTGGTTTTGCGCGCAACTGATGCTCCATTAACCATAGATGCAATATGCCCAGCAATGCTACGAGCTGTACGCGGATCAAAAATAACATCAATATCCCCCGTAGCCGCACGAACTGCTCCTAAACGTCTAACTGCACCTATTCCTGCATTTCTACCTACAATTTCTGCTTCTTTCAAATCAGAAAAATGCAAAGCCATTGTATAATCATAATCCCGTTCCATCATCGTGCCTTCACCAGCAAGTGCACTACAAGAACGTGAAAAACTACTAGAACGATAAGAACCACAAAAACCATTGCTCGTAACAAGAATAACTTTGTTATTGCCATAGGCTGTTGCAGCACCACCAGAATTGCTAACTCCTTTAACATCAAGAGCTGCAGCTTCCACTTTCAACGCATCCTCTGCCAAAAAATCACTTTGTGGAACAAAATTATCAAAAAGATCAAGATCCTGAGGATGTGTAACTAGGTATTTCTTATCAACCAAACCTTCAAAAATACTGTCAGGTGAAGCTTTAGCCATGGCAACAGCACGTTCTGCTAGTTCTTGCGAATGAGTTGCTAAATTAGCAGAAACACTTGCTACTTTCTTTCCAACAAAAACCCTCAATGTAAAATCATCACTCTCTGAAGCCTCTGTCGACTCAACTTTACCAAGGCGAACTGATACAGAAATAGAGCGTGAACGGATAACAACAGCATCAGCAGCATCAGCTCCAAAATGCTTGGCTGCTTTAACCAAAGAAACAGTTTTATCAATCTGGTCTTCAATAAGCATCATAGACTCCTATAAATATCTATCATTCAATTTGGCAAGAAATCTGGAAAACTTATAAAATATAATTCCTGTATACTGATAGCTTTTAAATTATACACCGTGAATGCACTCTTTTTCTTTATAATAAATCGAATAATTGTTTCCTCTAGCTTTTTTACAAATCTGCATCGACAATCGAATCAATAAGAGATCTCAAAAATAACGCTTGAGCTTTCAACCAAAATCCCCAAGCACTCCAACAAAAAGCAGATTTTTCTAAGTTTACACTGCTTGCTTTTCTGCTATCAAGTGCTCAATCAATTTTATCTTATTTTCCCTTTATCATTCTTGAGAAAATATAAGGAAATTCCCTCTCTCCACAGCAATTACTTTGCACATGTATTGTGCTCTCCCGTTAATTAATAAGCAAGAATATTAAATTCGGATTAGAATAAAACTTTCCTCACAATTTGCAAATTATGGCTGCAGCTTATAGATACGTATTGCTGTATCACCATAAAAACGCTCATCATCCAAACAAAATATATCAGGTAAATTAACTACCGCTTCTTTTGCTTCTTCAAGAACGAAGAGTGCGTCAGCTTTTGCCCATCCCCCTTTTAAGACTTCTACAAAAGCCAATTCACCTAAGCGATACCCATAAGGAGGATCTGCAAAGATGACATCAAAGGGCAGCATTGTCCCAATATTACCCAGTTTGGTTGCATCACGGCGCAAAATCCGTCCAATGCCTTGCAACCCAAAAGATTCAATATTTTTTTGAATTAAGCTGCGCCCTTCAATTGAATTTTCAACAAAAACAGCAGCTTTTGCACCACGCGAAAGTGCTTCAATCCCTAAAGCACCCGTGCCAGAAAAAAGATCAAGAATACGCTTACCTGTCCAAAATTGTCCTTCTCGACTGGAAAAAATATTAAAAAGACTTTCACGTGTACGATCACTTGTCGGGCGAATAGACTGACCTCTAGGCGAAAATAAAACACGCCCCGCAAATTTACCACTTACGACTCGCACGCTCCCCTCCAAATGGCTTAGACATTTTTACATCAGTGCGATGCAACTTAGATTTCCTCGTGCTATCATAAGATACTTTAGGTTTTCGTTTGCTATTTGAAAAATTCTTATCACTATCTCCCTTAACAATTTTTCCTTCTTTCTTAGAAAACCGAGGATTATGATTAGAAACACGTGCTTCAGAATGCGATATTTTGCTGTGTTTTTTATTTAAACTAGTAGACTTTTCTTTCTGAGAACGACCTTCTGGTTGCTTTTCCTTGTTTTTATATAAGAATTTTTCACCAGCAAAAACTCTCGAACGATCTTGATTATCCTCTTCACCATAATAAGGTCTTTTGCGTGTAATCTGCGGGCGTGCACCAGAAGCCATCCAAACATTAGAACGACGTGAACGTGATGAAAAACGCTCTGTTTTCCTTTGTTCTATAGGCTGCTCATTAGGCTTTTTACTTAATTGAGCACGATTATGTTCAATAAAGCCATCTTTTTTGTTACGCTGTTTGTGATGACCGCTAGAAGAAATCCATTCATCATTTGCTTGAGATAATTTTTTATTGCTTTGTTGTTTAACAACAACCGCAGAATTTGAAAATGGCTTTAAAATAGGAGCATCAAAATTTGCATTGGCTTGCATAATCAAACGCTCACCCAATTGATCACGCAATGTCCGACCTTTTAATTCACGGACGGCTCCTTCTTCCAGATCAGACAACTGAAACGGTCCATAGGACACACGTATCAAACGATTAACTGATAACCCTAAAGCACCCAAGAAATTCTTAATTTCACGATTTTTTCCTTCACGCAAAGCTACAGATAGCCATACATTGGATCCCTGCTCACGATCAATTGATGCATCAATCGAACCATAAAAAATACCATCAATTGCAATACCGTTTTTAAGCTTATCAAGCTCACTCTGTTTAATCTTTCCGTGAGCACGAACCCGATATTTACGTACCCATCCTGTTAAAGGAAGCTCCAATACACGTGCTAAACCACCATCATTGGTCAACAACAATAATCCTTCTGTATTAATATCAAGCCTACCTACAGAAACAACACGGGGCATTTCTTTCGGCAAGTTATCAAATACTGTTGGCCTTCCTTCAGGGTCACGGTTGGTAGTCACTAATCCTGAAGGCTTATGATAAAGCCATAACCGCGTTCGTTCTATAGGAGGAATAGGTATCTCATCCACTGTAATGTGATCAGAAGGAATAACATTCAAAACAGGAGTTGTCACAACTGTACCATTTACAGCAATACGGCCTGCGATAATCATCATTTCTGCATCACGACGTGATGCTATACCAGCACGCGCTAACCTTTTAGCAATCCGCTCACTGTCACAGTTGGTATATACGTCCTCCTCATTTTGGTTTTTTCTAAACTGTTCAGATAATACATCACCTGTCCTATATCGTTTCTTATGTTGTTTATTCTGAAAAGTAGGGGTAGCGTGATCATTTATCATTTTCTATCCTTTGGTAGCCATAATGTACCTGTTTACTTCCAAATCAGCTCTAGACACTTTTAAAAAGTAATGAAATCCTTGTATTATAAAAAAGCTCACTTACTTCACAGCAAACCTTTATATAACTTTTGATGACCTCCTCTTCAAATAGAAAGCAAAATATGACACTGACTCCTATGGAAATAGCCCTTTTAGAAGCGCAATTAGCAGCAGAAAAAGGTGAAGTCCCTGTAGGGGCTGTCATTACACGTGGAAAAACAATCATTTCCCGCGCTGGCAACTCTATAAAAAAACCGTATGATCCTACAGGACATGCAGAAATACGTGTCATTCGTATGGCTTGTGAAACACTCAAAAGCGAAAGGCTGCCCGATTGCAATCTTTATGTAACACTTGAACCCTGTGCGATGTGTGCTGCAGCCATTTCATTCACACGCATACAGCACCTCTATTACGCAGCAAGTGATTCAAAGGGTGGAGCTATCGAACATGGTCCGCGCCTTTACCAACAACCAACCTGTCACCACAGACCTGATGTATATTCTGGTTTTAAGGAAAGGGAGGCCATTCAATTACTTAAAGATTTTTTTGCACAAAAGCGGAAATAAAAAATTTCTCCTTTCACCTGAAAAAATTACCCCTTGAACAATAAAGTCTCTCTTTTGAAGAAAAATGGTTAATTCTTTTATTAAAACCCAATTACAAAACAAGTTTCTTTTTGCTTTTTTATCCTATTTTATTAATTAATGGATCAGTCTTAACTGATTAACACTCCATCAAAAGAAGATCACTCAAACACCGACGATCCACCTCTCTTTGATTTGCCTCTTATTGATATAAATTTCCTAATGCTTTAAATGTTTTGTTTTCGCTGTCTATCTATCCGCTTTGCTAAGCATAGGGTTTACCTCTATCATGACAGCTTACTGGAACTATATACGCACACATCTACTACCCACTCATAGGAAAAACAACCTTCGCTACTATTAAACAGCCTCTTCTTATCAATAGCAGAAATTAAATGACTACAAAGCTTTTAACTCCTCCCATTGAGATCATCCTTGATCTAAGAGCTTTTAAACTTTACCAAGAGCCCGTAATTCACGCAAAGCAGCTGCATCACGAGAAGATACATCAGGATACTCTGGGTCACTTCCAACATCCTGAGTATAACGCCATGATCGAGCACATTTTTTACCATCCGCTTTGCCTGGAAATACACCAACACCTTCAACATCATTTAAAATAAAAGCATCTGATGGAGGCATTTCCTGAATAACTGTCAAAGCGCTAGTGATACAGATTTCCGCCATATCTATATTTTCTAATGCTTCCAATAAGACTGAATTAGAAATAAACACAATAGGTGCAGCTTCCAAAGATGATCCGATACGCTTATCTGCTCGTTCAATCTCTAAAGCACCCGTGACAACTTTGCGAACTTTTTTAATTTTTTTCCAACGTTCAGCTAAAGGTTCATTTTTCCACTCTGCTAAAGCAGGACGAAACTGCTCCAAATGCACTGAACGACTCTCTGGATAACGCTCTAACCAAGCCTCTTCCATTGTAAAAGGCAACATCGGCGCAAGCCATGTTACTATCCGCTTAAAAATCTCACGAACAACGTTCAAAGAAGCCTTACGTTTTAATGATGAAGGTGCATCACAATAGAGAGAATCCTTGCGAATATCAAAATAAAACGCAGATAAGTCAGTGATTGCAAAATCTAACAATGCACGCATAATTTTCTTAAAATCAAATGCATCATAAGAGCGATGGATTAGTTGATCGAGCTCATAAAGCTGATGTAATATAAATTTTTCAAGATCTGGCATAGCGCAATAGGGAATTTTTTCACCTTCATCATGTGCTAAAGTGCCAAGCATCCATCGAATGGCATTCCGCAATTTACGATATGAATCCACACTCGTCTGAAGAATCGTTTTACCCAAACGCTGATCTTCCCAATAATCAGTTATCATCACCCAAAGACGAAAAATATCAGCACCAGATGTCTTCAAGAGATCTTGTGGAACAACTGTGTTCCCCAGAGACTTAGACATTTTCTTGCCATGTTCATCTAAAGTAAAACCGTGTGTAACCACTGCTTTGTAAGGTGAATGCGCGCGCGTACCACAACTTTCCAAGAGAGAAGACTGAAACCAACCACGATGTTGATCAGATCCTTCAAAATAAACGTCAGCAGGCCATTGCAAATCAGGACGATCCTCTAACACAAAACTATGTGTTGTCCCAGAATCAAACCAAACATCTAAAATATCACGCACCTGATACCAAGATTCATGTGAACGAGAACCTAAAAAACGTTCACGTGCACCTTCTGCAAACCATGCATCTGCTCCTTCTTCTTCAAAAGCTTGCAAAATACGCTTATTCACTTCTTGATCTTTCAAAATGAGACCATCCTCATTTGCAAAAATACAAATAGGAACGCCCCAAGCACGCTGACGAGATAACACCCAATCAGGACGATCTGCTATCATAGAAGCCAAACGATTTTGGCCAGAAGAAGGAACAAAACGTGTTGTTGAAACAGCTTCTAAAGCTCGACTTCGTAATGTTGAACCATCACCAAGATCTTTATCCATTGCAATAAACCATTGCGGCGTATTGCGAAAAATGATTGGTTTTTTCGAACGCCAACTATGAGGATATGAATGTTTCAAACGACCACGTGCAAATAATCGATGTGCTTCAATCAAAGCATTAATAACCGCTTTATTTGCATCACCCATTTTTCCATTTTCATCGATAACACGAGCAGCTCCCTTTTGACGATCTGGTCCAAAACCAGGAGCATCTTTTGTATAAAAACCAGCATCATCAACAGGAAAAGGAATAGATGAATCAATACCTGCCTGTTCTAAAATAGACTTATGTGCATTCCAAATTTCAAAATCCTCACGCCCATGGCTAGGTGCTGTATGGACAAAACCTGTACCAGCACTATCCGTCACATGCGAACCATCAAGCATCGCAATTTTATAGCTGTAACCTCCAGCAAAACCTTTAAGTGGATGAGAAAGAACAAGTGTTTTCAATTCCTCCGCAGAAACAGAACGCAAACGTTTCAAAATAAGCTTTGCTTTTTCTGCACAAGCATCAGCTAAAGCATCAGCAAAAAGTAATTTTTCCCCTGCTTGAGGACCAAAATCATTTTCTGCACTTTCAACTTCATAAACACTATAAGAAATCTGCGAAGAATAGCTAACTGCACGATTACCAGGAATGGTCCATGGTGTTGTTGTCCAAATAACAACAAAAGCACCGTGTAAATCATCAGAAATGGTTTCGAAAATTGGAAATTTAACCCAAATAACTTCCGACTCATGATCGTGATATTCAACCTCTGCTTCAGCCAAAGCTGTACGCTCAACGACAGACCACATTACAGGTTTTGAACCACAATACAGCTGATCTGACATAGCAAATTTTATCAATTCACTAGCAATGCGCGCCTCTGAGTGAAAAGCCATCGTAGTATAAGGATTTTTAAAATCACCGATAATACCAAGACGCTTAAATTCCTCACTTTGAACAGTTACCCAATATCGCGCAAACTCTCGGCATTCTCGACGAAATTCGTTAAGGGGCACATCATCTTTATTTTTTCCCTGGGAGCGATATTTTTCTTCAATTTTCCATTCAATCGGAAGCCCATGACAGTCCCAACCAGGAACGTAATTCGCATTAAAACCACGCATTTGAAATGAACGAATAATAACATCCTTTAAAACTTTATTCAGAGCATGCCCAATATGAATATTACCATTTGCATAAGGTGGCCCATCATGTAAAATATAGCATGGACGTTCCTTTGCTTGCTGGCGCAGTTGAACATAAAGATCCATGTCCTCCCACCGCGCTAACAATTCAAGTTCTTTTTGTGGCAAACCAGCACGCATAGGAAAATTGGTTTGTGGCAAATAAAGAGTTTTTGAATAATCTATCGTTTCATTTTTCACAGCCATTGTGAAATTTTCCTGTCCAATTCTATGATTTTATTTTTGTATAACTTCTTTGAATCTTGCTCCCTAATTATTTATAATAGAAAAAACTAAACAAACAATTCACTCAAACATTAATCAAGAAGATACATCTTCTGCTTCAGCAGCTCTATCATGAAACTATTCAGAAAGAAAACCATAAAATAAAACTAAAAAAAAGACCCTGTTAAAAACAGGGCCTTTTAGTCATTTAATTGTTTAACAAATTAGAACTTATATGCAACACCAACACGGAAGTCATTGATCTTGTAGTTTACTTCAATTTTTTCGTTTGCAAATTTCTTTTTACCTAAATCCGAAAAACGATATTCTGTACGCAAGAAAATGTTGCTGCTAACTGCAAAGTCAAGACCTGCACCAACAGCATAACCAACCATCAATTTTTCTTCTTTTTCACTATTTTCTGTATTATTTGTGGCAAGAGCGAGCAGATTAACGCCTCGGAGCTGCCCATAAGCAAGACCGCCGGTAACATAAGGCATAAAGCGTTCAACAGCAAAACCAACGCGAGCACGTGTAGCACCAATCCACTGCTGTCTGAGAGCGTATTCACCTGTCATCCGCACATTAGCTTCAGGAGCTTTAGCAGAATTATTAGCCGCAGCAACCCTTCTTTCCTGAACGACTTCATCCTCTCTATTTCTTTCTGCTGCTTCTAAACGATGTGCTGCTCCAACTTTCTTAGTTGGTAAAGTCTTTTTATCCCCTGTATTAGACCACAATGCATCTGTTTCAACACCCAAAATGAATCCTTCACCAAGGTCAATATTAGAACCTACATAAAGACCACCTGAGAAACCTGAGATTTCAGGTAACAAACTTTTTTCAACTGAACTCCATGTGTTGTCACTATAGCGGTCTATATCAACCTTACTTGAGAAACCGCTTATCTGACCGCCAAGATAGACACCTGTCCAAGAAAGATCCGCAGGAGTAAAAACAGACGACGACGCTGGTGCTTCTTCTTCCGTTTTATTAATAACAACAACATCAGCTGCATTTACCACAGAGGATGAACCCAAAGTGATACCAAATAAGACACTCAGATATCTCATTTTCATAGATTTATCTCCATAAACAAATATTCGAAATGGAGTTCATATAAAACACAATTTTTAAAATATCTGTAGTAAAAATGATACAGTTACAAAAAATAAAGGCCCTGTTTTTACAGGGCCTCCAATCATTTAATTGTAAAAGAAATCAGAATTTGTAAGCAACACCAACGCGGAAATCATTGGTTTTGTAGTTTGTTTCGATCGCGTCTTTTACAAATTTCTTTTTGCCAAAATCAGAGTAACGATACTCTGTACGCAGAATAACATTGTCGGTCATTGCAAAATCAACACCAGCACCAAGGGTATAACCAAGCAGTGTCTTTTTCTCATCGGTTATAGTGCCAGAAGCAAGTACATCAAGCGCTTCTGAACGTACTGCTTTGCTAGCACTACCGCCACCGCCTTCAGTACCGCCACCGCCTTCAGTACCGCCACCGCCTTCAGTACCAGTATCTTTCGTGCCTTTTAAGATAGCTGAACCAATAGCTTGTACCTGCGTGTAAGCAACACCCCCTGAGACATAAGGCATAATACGGTCAGCACCAAAACCGATGCGTACCCGTGTGGCACCAGCCCACTTTTCTTTAAGAGAAAAATTCTGTGTAAGTTCCTTAATTTGGCCCTTAGCGACCTCAATCTTATTCTCGTCAAAAATCTGCTTGAAAGCATCTGCATCATCTTGAGTCTCTGCCTTGTGGTTGGAAGATAATTTACCTTCCTTATCAACCCAAACAATATCTGTATCAACACCCAAGACAAGGCCACTGCCGAGATCAATATTAGAACCTGCGTACAAACCACCTACAAAACCTGAAACTTTCAGATCTTTATTTGCAAAAGGCCATTCTGAATCTTTACCAATAGCTTTAAAGTCATGTTTACCTGAAAGACCACCAATTTGACCACCAAGGTAAAGACCTGTCCACGAGAAAGTAGGAGCAGAAATAATCGGTGATATTTCCTGGGGAATCATAACATCCGCTGCTTGCGCTGCAGAAGCTGAAATTAAAGCGCAAACAGACGCTGTCACTAAACATTTTATATTCATAATATACTCCGTAAGTTAAGAATGCAGAATGTAACCTAACTTTCCCAAAATATCTGTAGTAAAAATGACACAATTCTAGACAAAAAACGAAGGCCTTACCTAAAAGTAAGGCCTTTCATTCACTTAACCTTAAAAAATGATTAAAATTTGTAAGCTACACCAATACGCACATCATTAGTTTTATAGCTAACTTTTGATGTGTCTTTCAAAAAGTTCTTTTTACCAAAATCGGAATGACGATACTCCGTGCGAAGAATAACATCATCGGTCATTAAAAATTCAAACCCTGCACCAAGAGTGTAACCAACCATTGTCTTCTTATCATTCATAAAGTCTATTGAAGAAACTTCCCCTTTTGTTGGAGTCACTTCAAACCAAGGAGTGACTTGAAGCTGTGTATAAGCAATACCCCCTGCAACATAAGGCATCATACGCTCACCAGCCAAACCAAAACGTATCCGCGTAGCGCCAATCCAGTTTGTTTTACGAGTAACATTATAAGCAATTTTATCACCAATTTTAAGAGAATTAGAATTGTGGCCATAGTCGCTCATTAACGCCTGATGCAATTTTAATACTTCTTCATCAACATGTATTGGATCACTAAGTTGTTTATACTTTTGATTAGACCAAACCACATCTGTATCAACACCCACTACAAGACCACCACCGAATTCAACATTAGAACCTAAATAAAAGCCTCCTATAAAACCTGAAAGTTTAGGCAATGTTTCAGAACTGCTTTTATCTTCTCCACTCACTGCTTTGCGATTTAATGAGAGATTACCTGATATCCCCCCAACTTGCACACCGAAATACAAACCTCCCCAAGAAAGATCAGAATGATCAACAACGGACATTGCATTTTGTGCTGTTTGCGTCTTTGATACAGCTCTTGATACAACTACAGTGTCAGCTGCCTGCACCAAAGAAGGCGAACTTACAGCAACTACACATAGCGACAATAAAACATTTTTTTTATTCATAGCTCCTATCTCCATTTTCTATGTAAACACTTACACAATAGACTTTACAAAAATCCATTCCAGATGTCTGTAGCAAAAATGCAACTAAAAGTTAATAAATAAAAATAATACTACTTTTAGTATATAAAAACCCTATTGTAGGTGGAGTTTTCTAGACACTACCTACCTCGCAGCAGCTTCATTACAAAACAATAAATTCACGAGCTACACCTTAAAAATTCACCAATTTTTTGGCTATTTAATAACTAACTCGCTCTTTGCTAACTATCCTGCACATACCGTAATAACTGATCCTTTTGCTTCATTTGCCTAATCTCGAAAGCAGTGTACCCCCCGCCTTCAACTAAACGAACATCACCTTTAGAATTTACACAAACATAAAGATAGACACACTTTGAGAAAAACAACCCCCTAACGACAAAAGTCGCCCACTATCCTAATTAAAAGCTAAGCGGAGACATCCGAGATGTACTCCTTCTCCGCTGGCCACCACTCCAGAAATTCCTATTTTTTCCTTTACTGTAACTTATCTTTTGTACTCGTTCATCAGTTGATGCCCATTTATAATCACCAGTATAATCACCAGCATCGACATCACTCTCCAAAACACGATCTAAAGAGCTACTTTTTTGATGATCAGAGCGATAATTTTCCATAGTCATATCAACATCCATTTGCTCTTTAATAACTGCAAAGTTAGCTCCCTGAGCCGCAGTAATTAAACCCAAAGAAAAAATAGATATAATAACAGGATATTTTGCATTCATAGATTTATCTCCTCAATAAATTATCCAAAACATGTTTTATTTTATACAAAACGTGTTTTTGTACAATATTTTATCTTAAATATCTATAGAAAAATAACACGAAACAAAAAAATAAAAACAAATCTATATGGTTAAATATATGATTTAAAATCAAAAACAATGATATAAATAGATCTTATATTCATTGGCTCTACCTTCAGGATTAATTATCCAAAACGGATTTATATAAATCACAATAACGATACAATTATAAAAAAATAAAGGCTCCATCAAAGATAGAGCCTTCTTTTAACCATTTAACCCCATGTATAATGAGATCGATAAACAACACCAGTTCAACTTATTATCTGGTGAATAGCCAATCTCAAATTTTTGCTTTGCAAACTCCCTGTTTGCTAAAGCTAAAATACTCATATTGTGTAATTAACACCCACTACCAAGAATATAACAAAACAGCATCCTTTATTGGAAATGATACCAGAACCCCAAATTATAATGAATATTGTAGCTCCACCTTAACGTAAACATTTTGGCACCTCTGCAAATCATGTAGACTACATTATGACTTTTTTATAATCTTCTCCTTCCTTTGCGTACATTTGTGACTATACATTTAAAAAGATAATATAATTTTTCTATAAAACCAAAGCTGTTTAAATTGGTAAATAAAGATATAAACTATCATAATCCAATATATTTTTTATTAATTTTGCATAACTTTCTTACCTTTATTTCAAATAATTTAATCTGTCTTTTGCCTTAAATAAACCATAAAGAATATTCAGTGTCAGAATGCACATGTAGCAAAATACATAATCAATAGTGTCTCGTTTTTTCAAAATATCAGGAAAAATACATTGTCGAAATTGCTTCTATTTATCTGTGTTTTTTTACTGCATACAATTGTAATTAGTATTACTGTTCTCTCTGCTGCGCCTATTTCTCAAAAACTTCCCGATAAGCCTATTGATAAAGCAATTCGTGTTAAAGTGCATACTGGAAGCGAATATTGTTATGCTCCAGCATTTGTGAATGGTGAAAGTTATATTTACCTCAACGATTGTTCTTCTTCCAGTGCTCTACCTGCTCGATATGATGTCTTTCAACGAATAGGTTGGAATGTGAATAATGTTTGGTTGTGCATGACGGCCCCTAGTTCTGTTACGGGCATTGGAGATGATGACACACAAAATTGGAATTATATTTTATTGAGACCTTGTGTCATCAACGACGCAAACCAGCGTTGGATTATTAAAGATAATGCTTTTTATACAGCTGATGAAAGATTTCGTGTTAAAGACTACGGATGGTACGCTTATATTTCAAAAAATGCAGGAGATTATTATAATCATACCTTGAGCATCACAATGCAGAAATGGATAAATACTATCGCTTCTCCTGCAAATTTAAATCTCAAAACCTTCTTGGGTTGGAAATTTGTAAGCCGCTCTAGCTTTTCTACATATTATATTTCAGACAATGGACCTCAACCAAAAATTTTTGATCTTTACTACAATCCAGAAAATGGTCACATTGCTAGATATTTTCCTTCCTCTGGGGTGATTGCTTGCATGGTTTCCAAACAGTCCTCCTCAGATAATTGGGATTGGGTAGAATGGAAATTTTGCAACGATAAAGTCTATAGTAAAAAGGATATTGGCTTTTGGAACCTTTCTATTTTGACCGGACGCGAGGGACCACTCATGGATCATCAAGGTAATTTTTTAAGAATTACCCAATATGGCACCAGTTGGGGAATACCTTATACAGCTAAACCCGGTTATCTTAAACAAGATACAGGCAATTCCCCTAAATCTCGGTTTATTTTCTCTGAAGACATTGAGCGCTGGACTCGCTATGTCAATGGAAATCTAGAGGACACACTTGCCTATTGCCCTGCTCCCGGAAAAAAGGAAACCGTCTCTCATGTTAAAACAAGAGTTAAGCGGTCTTTGCCTCCTACTTTCAAATTGAATGATGAATGGCGGAAACGGCTTCATGATATCGCTACCACGACAACAGATACTACATTGAGTGTGGGAATATGTGGAACCTGTCTTTTGCACACTTACCAGATGATTGCTGAACTGCAAGAATATTATTCACGATCATCTCTTCCAAATCGAGGGTATTTTTTCGATACAGCTCCCCATACTGATCCTATGATCTCATTAAGTCAAAGATTTCCCTCTATCCATAGTGTTATGCGTAATGCTCCCCAATTCTATGGCGTTCCTTTAAGTCCAACGGAAACAAGTGATATGATAGCCATCAGAATAGCATCTTCAACAACACAGTCTATTTTACCACGTTTTAATTGGAGATTATCAAATTTAGCCACTGGTCAAAGTGAGATTTTAAACTCTATTAGAGCGCTTTTAGCTGCATCTCCTGGAACAGTTTGGATAGGTCTAATTACCTACAATCTTCCAGGTGGTGAAATAGCTAGGCATGCAGTTCCAATTTTGCGTTCTTCTTCTGGACTTAAGGTTATTCCAACGAACACTTCAATGAGTCTTTTCGATTTTACTGATCAAGTCTCAGAAACAACAGACCCTAATCTTGTTTTATTGCGACTTGCTCAAAGAAGTCATTTAAACATTGTTAGTTCTTTCGCAACATTGCAATTAATCGGAGAAGAAACAAATCCTCTGAGTGTCACGATTTCTCAAAATAATTGTACTGGAGAAGGAGATGATAGAAGAGGAAATGGGCGTTTACCGATAAGCGCTTTAGTTAATCAATGCGTAAGTGGGAGATGTCCACTTTGAGAAAACAAAAAGTGAAGAAACCGATTTTGAATTTCTACGAAAATCAATGCCTTTTGGTAATATTGTTTACATTAATAAAAACGGACACGCATAACATCTACACATAAGAATCATTGATAAGCCATTTTCTCTACGCATGTAAAATAAGTTTTTAAGTTCAACTATGTGCAAAAATATCAATTTCTGGCCATCCTAAAAGATCAAGTTTTGCTCTCACAGGTAAAAATTGAAAACAGGCCTTTGCAACATCTTCTCTTTCTTCACGCTTTAAACGCTCTTCAAATACACTTTTTAAACGATGCAGATATAAAACATCAGATGCCGCATATTCAATCTGTGCACGCGATAAAGTTTCTGCTGCCCAATCCGATGATTGTTGCTGTTTAGAAATATTAACATTCAATAATTCGCTACAAATTTCCTTTAAACCATGACGATCCGTATAGGTGCGAGTAAGCTTTGATGCAATCTTCGTACAAAAAACAGCATCTGGCATAATGCCAAATGTATGCGCTAAAATAGCAAGGTCAAAACGCCCAAAATGAAATATTTTGGTTATTGCCTTATCTGCAAGCAATTTTACCAAATTGGGAGCACTATTTTGCCCTTTAGCAATCTGTATAATGTCCGCTGTGCCATCACCAGAAGAAAGCTGCACAACACATAAACGATCACGATGCGGTTGTAACCCTAAAGTTTCAGTATCAATTGCAACAGCATCAACACAATAATTATCTAAATTCGGCAAATCACCTTGATGAACGCGAATGTCTATCATTTATCTTCCTATTTGCTAAAGTTGTAAGAATACGTGCCCAAGACCGCTGCCCTTTATGAAATGACTTTAGATTATATTTTTCATTAGGTGAATGAATACGATCATCAGCTAATGCAAATCCAACCAAAATAGCTTCCATATCTAAAATTGACTGAAAATCACCAACAACTGGAATTGAACCACCCATAGCAATTAATAAAGCAGGATTACCCCACTCTTGTGATAACGCATCCTTTGCTGCCTCAACAAAAGGTGAATCATAAGAGAGTTGAATAGCTCGAGAAGAGCTATGCTCCTTAAATATAACTGAGCAATCAGCGGGTATAAGACTACTTACATAATCGCGAAAAGCTTGACGTATTTTTTCTGGATTTTGTCTATGTACCAAGCGAAAAGAAACTTTTGCACTTGCTTGAGAAGCAATAACCGTTTTAAACCCCTCACCCTCATAGCCCCCACTAATACCATTAATTTCAGCTGTAGGACGAGCCCATATTTGTTCTAAAACACTACGTCCCTTTTCACCAGCAGGAATAGAAAGACCTATAGGGTTTAGAAATTTTTCTGCATCATAACCAAGCTCATTCCATGATTGCAAAATATGTGGAGGTGTTTCTTCTACACCATCATAAAATCCAGGAAGCGTCACCTTCCCATTATCATCATGAAGGCCCGCTAAAATGTTGGTTAAAATATGAATAGGATTGGCTGCTGCACCCCCAAAATAACCAGAATGCAAATCACGATCAGCTGCCGTAATAATAATTTCTTCCCCGACCAACCCTCGAAGACCAACAGAAATCGAAGGTGTATTAGCATCCCACATTGAGGTATCACAAACTAATGCACAATCAGCTTTAAGCTCATCAACATTTTCTTTTAAGAAAGGAACCAATGAAGGAGAACCCGTTTCTTCTTCACCTTCAAATAAAATAGTAACCTTAACAGGAAGCTGACCTGTCTCTTCCTTAAATGCACGACATGCTTCAACAAAAGTCATAAGCTGGCCTTTATCATCTGAAGCGCCCCGAGCACAAATAACCTTTTCTCCATCCCGCTCTTGCAAAGAAGGTTCAAACGGCTCATTTTTCCATAAATTCAATGGATCAACAGGTTGGACATCATAATGCCCATAAAATAATACATGCAAACAATCATCTGAAGGCCCTGGATGATGGGCAACAACCATCGGATGACCTGATGTTTCACGGCGTGAAGCCTCAAAACCAATAGTTTTCAAATTCTCCACCAGCCAATCAGCTGTTTGACGACACGCGTCTTTATAGGCCGGATCTGTAGAAATTGATTGAAAACGCAAAAGAGAAAAAAGACGTTCCAAGCTTTTGTCTATATTTTTATCAAGGTGTGTTAAAACTTTATCAAGCATAAAAAACTCTTAATCCTAGCGAAAACTTATAAATTACTTTAAGCCTATTATAAGATTTTGCAAGACGCTTTATTTATTTCTGACACTGTGGACAATAAAAGCTTGAACGTCCAGACTGCACAATACGCACAATATGCATACCACATCGTGAACATTCTTTTCCTTCTCGCCCATAAACCGAAAAACAATGTTGAAAATAACCAAGTGAGCCATCAATATGAACATAATCACGCAAAGAAGAACCACCAGAAAAAATCGCTTCAGAAATCACATCGCATATATTCTGTGCTAAACACTTTGCTAATTCGCATGCATGTGCACTTTTTGATGCCAACGTCAATGCTCTACGCTCTGGAGATAAATAACTGCGCCAAAGTGCTTCACACACATAAATATTCCCAAGACCTGCAACAATAGACTGATCAAGCAAAGCAGCTTTGAGAGATGTCTTCTTATTGATAAAAGCCTTTTGTAAATAAGCCCCAGAAACCGCATTGTCTATAGGTTCAAGCCCTAGATTCCTTAAAAGCGGATGTTCATAAAGTCTCATTGTATCTGCTAAAAGCATAAAACCAAAACGACGAGAGTCATTATAAATAAGACGATATATTTTACCGTTTGTTGCTTGAAAACTCATGATGAAGTGATCATGCGCAACCAATTTACCCATATAAGAGTGCTTTTTCCTTAAAAGATCATCCTCTACACGCCATGATCCTGACATTCCCAAATGACTTACAATCGTTTCATTCTGTGATAAATGAAACAATAAATATTTTGCACGCCGACTAAGCTTTATGATTATTCTACCTGTAAGACGCTCAGAAAACGACTCTGGAAAAGGAAATCGTAGATTTTTACAGCCCAGTGAAACAGATATAATCCTTGAACCCATCAAAACTGGCTCAAGACCACGACGAACCGTTTCTACCTCAGGAAGTTCAGGCATTTATCTTTTTATCTTACAAACACAGTGCTGTTAAAAAAATAACAATATTAAGCCCACTCTCCCCGACGAAATACAGGAACTCTCGTACCAGCCTGCGTAATACCATCTATATCGATCTCACCTGATCCAATCATCCAATCAATATGAATGATACTCTTATTACCACCACGCATTGCGATCTCTTCTGCTGTCAACGATGACCCACCTAAGAAACATTTGGAATAACACTGCCCTAACGCAATATGGCATGCAGCATTTTCATCAAATAATGTATTATAAAAAAGTAATCCACTCTTAGAAATGGGTGAAGAATGCGGAACAAGAGCAACCTCACCTAATCGACTTGCACCTTCATCACTTTGTAAAACCTGTTGTAAGACTTGCTGACCTAACGAAGCACGCGCATCAACAATACGCCCCGCTTCAAAACGCACCTCAATATTATCAATCAGTGCTCCTTGATAAGATAGTGGTTTCGTTGAACGAACAAAACCTTCAACCTTATAAGCATGAGGGGTAGTAAACACTTCTTCAGTTGGAATATTAGGATTACAAACAACACCGTTTTGAGCTATAGAAGCTCCCCCCTGCCATTCATGCTCATCAGCCAGACCAACGATTAAATCAGTGCCGGGCCCTGTAAAATGCAAAGCAGAAAAACGCTGCTCATTGAGCCATGATGAACGCTTTTTTAAACTTGTATTATGTGCATTCCATGCATGCACTGCATCATTTTCTATAATGCGTGAAGCAGAAAAAATCGCATCAGCTAATTTTTTAACGGCTTCATCAACTGGCAAATCAGGAAACATCGTCTTAGCCCATCCTACTGTGGGATAAGCAATAATTGACCAATTAATAGCAAAATTGGATATTTTGTTAAGAGCGGGTTTATAAGCCATTGAAGAGGCCTTATTCAACCGTGTTACTTTATCTAAGTCTTGATTAGAAAGAAGTGAGGGGTTATCACCAACAATCGCTAAACGCGCTGCACCATTTTCAAAAGCTTTCGCTATTCCCTCGTAAAGCCAAGAAGGTGCACAATCAAAACTTTCAGCATGTGCATTTTCGAAGCGCATTAATACCAGAGCTTCATCGCCCAAAATTGGTGTAATAACACCAGCACCAGCTTTATAAGCATGATAAGCAATACGTCGTACCAAAGGTAAAGCTTCAACTGGAGCCGTCAGAACAAGATCTTGTCCTTTTTGTAGATTAAGCCCTACTTTTACTGCAACTTCTGCAAGATGATCAAGCATTTCAGGAAAAATCGCCTTCATATGAATGTCAAAGCACATCACCAATACCTCTTTGGTTATAAACAATTATCGAATTCTGTAACGCTCTTCTAACATTGCAACAACTGCATTTAACTTACTTTGTGAAGGAATAGCATACACCTGAACTAATTTACTACCCTGCATCCTATCAGTACGATTAGGTGAAGGCATAGGAATGGGAATTGTACTAAGTTGCGCAACAGCAAAAGAAGAAGATATATCTATTTTATTTTTCCGCTTTACCTCCATTGAAGCAAACGCTTTTTGAATCTCATTTTCTTTTGTTTCTCTCTTGTCCAGATCTAAATCGACAAAGCTCGGTACATTACCGGAACGTTCTTGAGCAAAAGCAAAAGAAACATCGTAAGGGCGGTCATTAATAGGAACCTGAAGCGACCCATTACGCGCCCGCTTTTCATAAAAAGCATTTCCCCCTGCTACACGAACATAGTGCATATTCTTATATGGAAAAGACAATCCAGCGGTATGAAAAAACATGGCGTTTTTACTTTTTTTATCTCTTTCACCACGTAAAACAGCATCTGCTGCTTCTTTAACACGAGCAACAGACGCCCGCTCAGTCATAGGACGCGTTAACACACCAGGAGCAAATTGTTTGCGCTGACCAACAACACCACAAATTGTCTTTGGATAAGCCGTTGAATTAACACGATTCATAACAACCGTGCCAACAGCAATCATACCTTCACGACTTGAACGATTGGATTCAAAATACATTGCACGCATCAAACATTGGCGCTCTGTCAGTGGATATACAGTTTCCTTAGCTTTTTTATTATCATCTACCTTTTTTATACCCAAATAATTTGCAGAGCAGCCCGCCGTAATAAACGATAATAAAGAAAGTGCAACAATCATAATCCAACGATTTTTTTTCATCTTATGCAATAAGTTCCTATGTTTCTGAAAACAATAAAATGAGGATAAACTCTAAATGTAAATTGAAGAAATATATATCGCCAATTATTAGCTTTTCAGAAGATCTTAATACATAGAGTAATCAGGGAGAACTAATATATAAAAAATAATAAGAAAATCTTAATCTAAAGGATATTTCATTACCCGCATGATGCGTATTTAATAAATTATTCTATTCTTAATCGCTGAAGCAACTATTAATGTCTGAAATATTCTTTTGCCCACTTTCATTTTCTTTCAAGACTAGCGCTTAATCTATTTTCTTATCTTTCACTCCAACTTCATACGTAAGGTCATCACGAGGGCGATCAAAGGACATATAATGACCTGTTATAATATAATGCAGTGTTTCAGCGATATTGGTAACATGGTCTCCAATTCGTTCAACACTTTTTGCACAAAAAAGCAAATGCGTACAAACTGTAATATTACGCATATCCTCCATCATATAAGTCAAAAGCTCCCGAAAAAGAGACGTATACAAAGCGTCAATTTTATTATCACGGTCACGTACCGCATCAGTGCGATCCAATAATCGATGTGTATAAGCGTCTAACACTTCTTTTAGCTGATTGAGTGCCAAAGCTGTAATCGCTTCAAGCCCACGGTAAAAAGCAGCTGGTTGACGTATTTCTGAAATAGCAACCGCTCGCTTAGCGATGTTTTTTGCCATATCCCCAATCCGTTCAAGATCAGAAGAAATACGAATAGCACCAACAATTTCACGCAAATCAACAGCCATCGGTTGACGTCTACAAATAATCGTCATTGCTTTTTCATTAATATCACGTTCTGCTTCATCTAAAAATAAATCATCAGAAATTACCTTAGCAGCAAGATGAAGATCATCAGAAACAATCGATGCCAAAGAACATTCAATCATTCTCTCCGCATAATCACCCATCTCTACAATTTTTTCTGCTAAATATTTTAACTCTACATCATAAGAACGGACGGTATGACTCATAGACATATCGTATACTCCTCAATTCGACTTACCCGAAACGCCCTGTAATATAATCTTGCGTACGTTCCTCTTTCGGTGAAGTAAACATCATTTCAGTTTCACCAACTTCTACTAGATGCCCCAAATGAAACATAGCTGTATATTGAGAAACACGCGCAGCTTGTTGCATTGAATGTGTTACGATAACAATCGTATAATTTTCCCGTAACGCATCAATAAGTTCTTCAATACGTGCTGTTGCAATTGGATCAAGAGCTGAACATGGTTCATCCATCAAAATCACTTCAGGATTCACCGCAATAGCGCGCGCAATACATAAACGTTGTTGCTGCCCTCCTGACAAACTCGTCCCTGCCCCATGAAGGCGATCTTTTACCTCTTCAAATAACCCAGCCTGTCTCAAACTTTTTTCAACCACATCATGCAACTCAGCACGGGATTTCACTAAACCATGAATTCTTGGCCCATAAGCAACATTTTCAAAAATAGATTTTGGAAAAGGATTGGGTTTTTGAAAAACCATCCCAACACGTGTGCGCAATTCTACAACATCAATCTGAGAATCATAGATGTTCTCATCATCTAAAGTAACAAGACCCGTTACTTTAGCGCCTTCAATGATATCATTCATACGGTTAAAACAACGTAAAAAAGTTGATTTCCCGCAGCCTGAAGGGCCAATTAACGCAGTAACTTTATGTTTTAAGATATCAAGAGTAATGCCATGAAGCGCTTCTTTCCCTCCATAAAAAACTTTCACATTTTGACCGCGCATTTTGATCTTCATTACAGACCTAACCTTATTTAATATAAAAACTTTCTTTAAATTACCAACGCCGCTCAAATCGTCGCCGCAAAAGAACAGCTGCAATATTCATAACAGCAAGAAAAATCATTAATACAATAATAGCACCCGATGTCTTTTCGACAAAAGCTCGTTCTGCCTCACCAGCCCACATAAAAATTTGAACAGGCAAAGCAGTTGCTGGATCCATCGGCGTTGTAGGAATATTCGCAACAAAAGCAACCATCCCAACCAAAAGTAAAGGTGCTGTTTCTCCCAATGCCTGGGCTAAACCAATAATTGTACCAGTCAAAATACCAGGTGCAGCTAAAGGAACAACATGATGGAAAACCATTTGCGTTTTCGATGCTCCCAACCCTAAAGCTGCTGCACGAATAGAAAACGGAACAGCCCGCAAAGCAGAACGGGTAGCAATAATAATTGTTGGCAATGTCATAAGAGTTAAAACAAGCCCACCAACAAAAGACGCTGAACGCGGCATCCCACACACATTAATAAAAACAGAAAGCCCTAAAAGACCAAAAATAATCGAAGGAACCGCAGCAAGATTATTGATATTAATCTCTATCAAATCTGTCAATTTATTTTTGTGCCCATATTCTTCAAGATAAATAGCTGTTGCCATCCCAATAGGCAATGAACCCATTAAAACAATAATCATCATAAAAAGAGAGCCCATGATGGCGACACCTAATCCTGAAGTCTCAGGGCGACTTGATGCACCCGATATAAAAAAACCATAATTAAATGCCTGATAAAGCGTACCATCATCCGTTAAATGCTTCATCCACTCTATTCTTTGATCAAAAATCTTGCGATTTTTTCCTGTAACATGAAGATTAATCTGCCCTTTACAAGCTGAGTCAATGTCTGCTGCCGCTAAAACTTTAATTTTTTGTGTTGTTCCAATCAGATTTGGATTCTTTATCACCATATCACGCAACTGAACACGTATGCCATGAGAAAACATGCGGCTAACATTGCGCATCAATACCTGATCATTGTGATCTACTCCAAGTTTTGTAGCTAAAGCATTGCTTATAAGAAGCGGATAATTGGCAGTCATTAATATTTTTGGATTGATCATACGTTGTCCATTTGGATCAATTATTTTCTCGTCCAAATAAACCGATAATGCCATTTCGCTTTGAAAAAAAGCTGTATAACCTCGACTGATCACAGACCATAAAAGAATAGCCAAAAAGGACAAACCAATAAAAATGGCGATTAAACCATAAGCACGAAAACGACGCTCAGCCCAATAGCGACGTTTTAGGCCAATATTTCTACGATGAGAGAGAGAATGCTCTTTCATTCGTAGTGCTCTCGATATTTACGCACTATGTAAAGAGCAAAAATATTCATCAAAAGAGTAAAAACAAAAAGCGTCATCCCTAGAGCAAAAGCTACAAGAGTTTGTGGTGAATTAAACTCAAGATCACCGGTCAATTGATTAACAATTTTAACTGTCATCGTTGTCATTGCTTCAAATGGATTAAGAGTCAAATTCGCTGCAACACCTGCTGCTAAAACGACAATCATTGTTTCCCCGATTGCACGTGATGCTGTCAACAAAATTGCTCCCACAATCCCAGGAAGTGCTGCTGGTATAACAACTTTTTTAATCGTTTCAGATTGCGTTACTCCTAAGCCATATGAACCTTCACGCAAAGAATGTGGAACAGCAGTAATAATATCATCCGATAAAGATGAAACAAATGGGATGAGCATAATTCCCATCACTAAACCAGCAGTCAGAACACTTTGGGCCATGATAAAACCAGTTCCACCAGAAAGAGCAATAGAGAGATCACGCAAAAAAGGTCCAACAACCATCAAAGCAAAAAAACCATAAACAATTGTTGGGATACCAGCAAGTACTTCCAATAGTGGTTTTACAATTGACCGTAATTTACTAGAAGCATATTCAGCCATATAAATAGCAGCAAATAACCCAACAGGAACAGCAAAAATCATTGCCACAAACGCAATATAAAATGTACCGGCAAGTAACGGTATTAAACCAAATTGTCCGATCTCATCCCCAGAACCACTAGCTGAAAAACGGGGATCCCAAACCGTCCCAAAAAAGAAATTTGAAAACGGCACAAATTGAAAAAAACTAACCGTCTGAAAAAACATGGAAGCTACAATACCGATTGTTATTAAAACCGTCATCGTAGATGCACAAAACAACCCAATAATAATTAAACGCTCCACTTTATTGCGCACACGTTGATGTGGAGCAACATGCATCACTCCAAAGACAAAGCCACCAAACGCAATAATAAAAAGTAAAATACGCCCTATAAATTGCAATTTTTCAGAAAAAAAGTACCACGACTTTGCTATCCGCAACACATATTCCGGTGCCTCTACGGGCAAAACAAATCCCTTTGCTAACAATTGTGTCCGCACATCTCCATAAGAAGCAATAGACAGAATCTCCTCAAAATTGTGCATAATTTTGACTAAACTACAAATAGTCGCCCAAACAATATCACGATTAACAGTTTCTATTATAGATTCTTCTACAGCCTCAACTTCCTGCAAAGCACTATATTCTAAGTAAACTAAACTCCCACTATGCCAAGACATTAAAAAAACAAGGGCTGGAATAACAATCATTACAAATGTCCACCAACCATAATAATGTGCACGAGAATGCATTTTGAGTCCTGTCGACTCAAGATGAGAAGCTCGCATATAAGAAATGCAAAAGCCTATACAACCCAAAATTAATAGCAGTGAAATAACCAGAGACACGGGCATATTATCTTTTAATGTTTACAAAAAAGCAACACAGAAGAATCTATATATCAAAACTCAGAAAATCACTTCAAAGTCATCACTGTACTCGCAGAAAAAGAATCTCGTTGTTCTTGCCGTTCTTTTTCAGGAGCAATAACCAAACCATATTCAGCTAATGGACCATCTGGACCAATCATTTCCTCAGAAAGGAAAAAGTCAACATATTCCCATAAACCTGGTACAATGCCTAAATGCTCTTTTTTAACGTAAAAGAAAAGCGGACGCGAAACTGGATATTGACCACTGAAAATTGTTTCAGTGATTGGTTCAACATCATTAATACGTACAACCTTAATTTTGTCAGCATTATTTTCATAAAAAGACCAACTAAAAACACCAATACCTGTTTTGTGAGAAGTTAGACGAGCAAATGTCTCAGAATAATCTCCATCAATATCAATAGCCTTCCCATCCTTACGCACAGCAATGCATGCAGCATTAATCTCTTTATCATTCATCCCTAAAGCTTTCATCGCCTTAACGGCTCCACTGTCCTTACAGCCTTCAATGAGCAATTTTTCTTCAAAAACTTCACGTGTTCCATGTTTTTCACCAGGGATATAAACCGCAATCACCCAATCAGGAAGAGCACTATTAACCGCACTCCACTTTCTTACCTTATTTGGCTGCAATTTTCCATTCACCATAACCTGAGCAGCAAGAGCTTTATAAATATCTATTGGTCGTAATTCCCAATCAGGACCACTAATATCTGTTGCAAAAACAATCCCATCATACCCGATGCGAACTTCCTCAATATCTTTTACACCAGCATCAAAACAAGATCGTAACTCACTTGGTTTCATTGCGCGTGAGGTATTTACAATATCAATTGTACTCTTTCCAATACCACGACAAAATTCTTTAATACCAGCACCTGAACCGCCCGATTCGACGACTGGAATCCTAAAATTAGGATAAACTTCTCCAAATGTCTCAGCAACAATTTTTACATAAGGTAAAACTGTAGATGAACCTGCAATCTGAATTCGATCACGAGCATTGCTAACATCAACCAACGATGTAACCATGAAAATCAGTCCTACTCCAACCGATGATAATTTACTCATCTATAAATTCCCTAATGTTAAAAGGCCTTTTTTAGTATCATTGAAACAACTTAAATGCTCGTTTACAATCTGCAGCATACCACACAATCAAAAAATGTTTGTTACTTTATAACCAAATCACACTTTAGCCATCTATTCAAACAAATTTAACGCGAACGTTTGGATTCAATAATATCCCAAAAAAGAGAGGCTATATCTGCACCACCAAAGCGTTTAATTTCACGAATTCCTGTAGGAGAAGTAACATTAATTTCCGTTATATAATCCCCAATCACATCAATTCCTACAAGAAAAAAACCACGTTCCCGCAAGACTGAACCAATACGTGCACAAATTTCATGATCGCGTTCAGTCAAATCAGTATTTTCTGCTCGACCTCCAACATGCATATTAGAACGGACGTCCGTTTCTGCTGGAACACGATTAATCGCCCCGACAGGCATACCATCAAGCAAAATAATACGTTTATCCCCTTTTCGAACCCCATCCAAATAGCGCTGAACAATAAAAGGTTCACGATAACTTTTTTCAAACATTTCTAAGAGCGATGTCAAATTGCGATCATCCTGTTTCAGATGAAAAACACCCGCTCCCCCATTACCATAGAGCGGTTTAATAATAATATCACCAACTGTTGTTCTAAATGCCTTCACTTCTTCAATATCTTTTGTAATTAATGTTTCTGGCATTAAATCAGAAAATTCCGTAACAAAAATCTTCTCTGGGCTATTACGTACCCATACCGGATCATTCACAACCAGAATTTTAGGATGAATGCGTTCTAGAAGATGAGTTGTCGTGATATAATGCATATCAAAAGGCGGATCTTGGCGTAAAAGAACCACATCCATATCCATTAATTCTGTGCGTACAGGCTTCCCTAATTGATAATGATCTCCTTCTTTATCATGCACAGTTAATGGCTCTAACCATGCAATGATACAGCCATTATGCATAGATAAGCGATCCGGTGTGTAATGAAAAAGATGATGTCCGCGTTCTTGCGCTGCCAAAGCAAGTGCAAATGTCGTATCTCCTTGAATTTGAATCGTTGAAATATGATCCATCTGAAACGCAATTTTCATCAGTAAAATCTCCTATTGCTGAAAGCAAACTGGCTTAATAAGCCATAAACTTATTAAACGATAAAAAGACTATGACAGGAGAAAGCTCATGATACAAGAAATTGACGAAAAATTTAGCGAAGAAGAAATTGAGCGCTACGCGCGCCATATTATTTTGCCTGAAATTGGCGGAGCGGGACAACAAAAACTCAAAGCTGCCCGTGTTCTTGTTATCGGCGCAGGCGGTCTTGGCTCTTCTGTTCTAACCTATCTTGCTGCAGTAGGTGTTGGAACACTTGGAATTGTTGATGATGACATCGTTTCACTTTCTAACTTACATCGTCAAATTATCCACACGACGAATACACTTCACCAATATAAAACTGTCAGTGCTGAAAGCACTATAAAGGCAATAAACCCTCATATTACAGTTGAAAAACATAATTTACGCTTAGATGAGAGTAATGTAGATACATTGCTTAGTGCTTATCACATAATTATCGATGGCAGTGATAATTTTGCAACACGCTATTTGCTTGCTGACCGTGCTGCTCTTTTGTCTAAACCTCTAATAAGTGGTGCTATAAACCGATTTGATGGCTCATTAACAGTACTCATGCCCTATAAAGACAATAATCCTCATTATCGTGATTTATTCCCTAACCCACCAGATGCCAACATAATACCCACATGTGCTGAAGCTGGAATCATCGGGACTTTACCAGGCGTTATAGGCAACCTACAAGCAATGGAAGCCATTAAACTTATTACAAATATTGGAGATCCCTTGGTAGGAAAAATCCTTCTCTATAATGGACTATCAGCAAAATTTAATACAATTTTCTACAAACGGCCAACTTCTCAAGAAAATGCAGCAGCCATTAAATTTTGCGTATAGGAATTTTGAGGACAAGAAAAAATACGATCCGCAAAATCATACTCAACTATTTTTCCATTACGCATCACAACCACTTCATGAGCAAGTGCCTTAACAACTTTCAAATCATCACTAATAAACAGATAACCCAAGCAATACTTTTGTTGTAGACGACGTAAAAGATCAATAATTTGTGCTTGTGCACTCATATCTAAAGATGATGTTGGTTCATCAAACATAATAAAGCGCGGCTTAAGAATAATTGCATGTGCAAGAGCAATTCTCTGCCTTTGTCCACCAGAAAATTCATGGGGATAACGATCTCGTATAGAAGAATCCAGGTCAACTTCACACAACGCTTCGACTACACGATCATTGCGCTCAAAATAGGAAAGCTTGGATTCATGAATCGATAACCCTTCAGTAATGATTTCACTCACAGATATACGCGGTGAAAGTGAGCCAAAAGGATCTTGAAAAACAATCTGGATATGACGACGCAAAGGATACATCTTCTTAAAAGTAAACTTACTAATGTCAATGCCATCAAAATTAATATGACCTTCAGAAATAAACATCCGTATCAGCGCAAGCCCCA
Organism: Bartonella bacilliformis KC583; assembly: GCF_000015445.1. Lineage (NCBI taxonomy): Bacteria > Pseudomonadati > Pseudomonadota > Alphaproteobacteria > Hyphomicrobiales > Bartonellaceae > Bartonella > Bartonella bacilliformis. The sequence continues at coordinate 1,277,435 of NC_008783.1, forward strand.
AAGTGGTTTTTCCTGAACGTGATTCACCTACAACACAAAGCGTTTGACCAGCACGAATAGTAATATCAACATCGTGAACAGCCTTTACATAATCAACTGTCCGTCGCAATAATCCCAATAAAAGTAGAAATAGCTATCAGAAGAATACTAAAAATTATTGATAATCGAAAACTATATAAAACCCGTGCAAAAATATCACGTGTCAGGGTCATCTGTTCCAAGCCAATTCCACCGACTTATGGTACAATCTGGATCGGAACCCCCTTATGAATAATTGATACACTGTACTTTCTAACCAAAAAAGAAGCGCCAATGCTGTAGTTTTATTACTGACTAGTGTACTATAAGAATAACGAACCAGTGGCCATACTGCCCAACCATATTCTGTAATTTCACTTTGAATTAAAGGATCACGAAAATCTGCTACAGCCAAACTTCTACCAAATTTTTCATCAAGATAATCACAAAAAACAGGAAAAAGGAGCTCCCCTTTATAAGAAGCGATAATGGAACGGTCGGTCATTGGCAATAAATTCTGCTGAAAAAGAACACAAAAATAAAAAAAGCCACAGTGACCAAAAAACCTCGACGATTTTGTTTAAAATTACGCCAACGACGTGCATTCAACGGAGACAAAAAGGCTGTTTCTCTAATTTAGAGTTATACACTTTACGATGTTGTGTCTTTTCCATCATAACTCCCTTTTATCGAAGTCAACGCGTGGATCAATTAGCATATAAATGATATCATAAATGAGACTAACAATAAGACCAATCAGCGAAAAAATATAAAGGGTCGCAAATACAACAGAGTAATCACGATAAACAATAGAAGTATAACCCAAAAACTCCATGCCATTTATAGAGCATTTCAATCAATAAAGACCCACTAAAAAATGATCCCATAAAAGCTGCAGGAAAACCAGCTGCCAAAATTAATATATTAATATGGTGTTACGAAAAATATGACCATAAAGTATCGAGCGCTCACTCAATCCCTTCGCACGAGCTGCAATGACATATTGTTGGCAAATTTCTTCCAGAAAATAATTTTTTGTTAGTCAAGGTCGTTGTCGCAAAAGAAGAAATAATCATCGCTGTCAATGGTAAAGACAAATGATGTAGATAATCAAATATTTTTCCTAAAAAAGGTAATTGATCGAAATTATCGGAAATTAAATGGCTCAGTAGGAACCAATCAAAAAAAGACCCACCAGCAAAGAAAACTAATAAAAAATACCAAAGAGAAAATTCGGAATCGCATAACCAATAACAGTGATAGCACTTGTCCAAATATCAAAAGAAGATCCTTCTTTGAAAGTTTTACGAATTCCCAGTGGTATAGAAATAGCATAAGAAATTAATAAATGCCAAAAACCTAAAGAGAGAGAAACAGGTAAATCATCTTTAATAAGTGCAATAACCGAACGTCCCTTGTGTATAAGACTCTCCAAAATCAAAACGCAAATAGTTACCAAGCATTGTCAAATAACGTTCCAAAGGCGGCTTATCAAAACCAAATTGCTGTTCGAGCTTAGCAATAAATTCTGGATCCAACCCTTGTGCACTACGATATTTAAAATCCCCATGGGCAGATGATTCAATTAAACGCCATCCAACACCACCTGGGAAGAAAGACCAATATCACTCCCCAGCTATTTACCCCGCAGCATTACCCCCCATCCCTTGCAATTGAGCAATAATATTTTCAATAGGCCCACCAGGGGTAAATTGGATAATGATAAACGTTACCGTTAAAATTCCGATAAGCGTTGGTATAATTAGTAAAAAACGCCGCAGAATATAGGCTAGCATTTTTTTGTTTTCACCTTTTGACAAAACTGCATTAAATCAACTCCTCCAAATAGTGGATTGATAACAAATCTTTTAATAAATCTGTGCAGCCAAAATAACAGAAAAAAACTTGCTATATATGCTCCTAAATTAAACATTGTTAACATAAACTAATTCTGTTCACCATTTTCATGACCTAATAAAGGAACAGGATGATCAGATAGACTGCGCAAATAAAGCAAAAGGTCAGCACGATCTTGATCATTTTTGACCCCACGAAAAGACATCGTTGTTCCTGGAATTTCTTTACGAGGCGATTGAAGATAACGATCCAGAGTAACAAAATCCCATTTCTTATCAGAATTTTCCCGTAATGCCTTTGAATATGTGAAACCTTTCATAACTGCGAAAGGTCGATCTACTACCCCCCAAAGTGGTGGACCAATACGATTGGCTCCATCACGTTCAGATGCATGGCATATGGCGCATTGACGAAAAAGCTTACGCCCATTTTCAATATTTCCTTGTTGAAGGCGATCACTCAATAATAGAGGAGGATGAGACATATGTTGTGTTTCTTGAATCGTTTTATTATCCTTAATGTTATGGGACTTTTGAACCTGTTCAGAATCACTATCAACGACATGGTAAATAAAGAAAAACCCTACCAAAACAATTGGCAGTAACAAACAAACACAAATGCAACAAGCGAATATCAATCGATTCATTAAAATTTAACGTTCATATTTTTACATCACCTTAAGTTTAAGCTTTTTCATTATCCTTTACAATAATACAGGAATATCAAACTAAAGCATTTGGAACTTTTGCAATGACTCTTAAACCACTTATTCTTATTCCTGCCCGTATGGGGTCAACCCGTCTTCCAGAAAAAGTTCTTGCTGAAATCTCTGGGAAACCAATGATTGTTCATGTTGCAGAACGAGCAAAAGAAGCTGCACTAGGGCCTACCATCATTGCAACAGATCATGATGCAATTGCTCAAGCCGTTACAGCTTACGGCCATGAATATGTTATGACGCATACTCATCATCAATCAGGATCTGATCGTATTTATGAAGCTTTAACCCGCATTGATCCTGAACAACGTTACAATGCTATTTTAAATGTACAAGGTGACTTGCCAACGGTTACACCCAATGCTCTTATTAGTGTCTTACAGCTCTTAAAAAACAACTTAACAGATATTGCAACCTTGGGTGCTGAGATTATTGAAGATAATGAAAAAAACAATCCTAATATTGTCAAAATTATTGGCACACCGATTGCTCAAAATCGCCTCCGCGCACTCTATTTCACCCGTGCAACAGCTCCTTATGGCAATGGCCCTCTGTATCATCATATTGGGCTATACGCCTATCGACGCAAAGCGCTTGAAAAATTTGTATCACTTAAACCATCCACCCTCGAACAACGTGAAAAACTTGAACAATTACGTGCATTAGAAAATAATATGCGTATTGATGTAGAAATTGTTGATACAGCTCTCTTAGGTGTCGATACACACCACGACCTTGAAAAAGTACGCAAGATTTTAGCATAAAAATGGAGTGACCATTCCTGTTCCTTAAATTTTGTGTTTCTCATATATATTCGGCAATAATTGCGCATTGGATGGACTATTCAACAAGTTGAACCTTTATCATTTCTGGGCTCATAGCCAGTTTCCTCCTATATTCATAGAGATTGATAACATTTTCTCTTTTAGTTGAATTATCTGAATAATTACATGCTAACAATAAAATAATATCCTGTCTTAAACCAAGAATTTGTGTATTCTCTATATTGCCCAAGCGTAACAAAAACAGCGACTAAAACACTGGAAGAAGTTAGTGCCTTTTATTTCAAATAAAAAATTAAACAAAGGAAAGCTTTTCAATTATTCTTGCCATATTTTTTGTTTCTTAGCTTGATTTTTGGTTATAAATCGACAATATGAAACTGGGAGGCTGCAAGTGGACGAACCGCTCGCCAACCGGGTCAGGTCTGGAAAGAAGCAGCCCCAACGAGTTCTGGTACGGGTCATTGTGTCAGCTTCCTACCTCATCAAATCAACTATCTATCTACTTTTTGATTAATGCAGTATCTTAAATCTCTTTATGGTTATGCTGTTTAATAAACTGAGAAATTTTGGATATTCTCAAATAAATAGTTCCATTTTCTTACAGAAAATAAATTGATTTGATAAAAAGTTTTTTTATATGAGAATATTCTCTTTAATCTGTATCTTTATATTATTGAGATATACTCAAAAAAGCCTTTAAAACTGGAACCATTGATAAACAATATGCCGACAGCAACACCTTATCGCGTTCTCGCTCGTAAATATCGGCCTCAAAATTTTTCTGACCTCATTGGTCAAGAAACAATGGTTCGCACCCTTACTAACGCCTTTGAAGCAGGACGTATTGCGCAAGCGTGGATATTGACAGGAATTCGTGGCGTAGGAAAAACGACTACAGCCCGCATTTTAGCACGAGCACTCAACTACGAAACAAAAGATATTAACAAACCGACAACGGTGTTTAATACACTCGGTGAACACTGTACACAAATCATCGAAGGTCGCCACATCGATGTCATAGAAATGGATGCTGCTTCGCATACTGGTATTGATGATATTCGTGAGATTATTGAACAAATACGTTACTGCCCTGTTTCTGCACGCTATAAAGTTTATATTATTGACGAAGTGCATATGCTTTCAACACAAGCATTTAATGGCTTATTGAAAACACTGGAAGAACCACCACCGCACGTAAAATTTATTTTTGCAACAACAGAAATTCGCAAAGTTCCTATTACGATTCTTTCTCGCTGTCAGCGTTTTGACTTACGACGTGTCGAATCATCTGCTCTGGTAGCACATTTGCATAAAATTGCTCAACACGAGAAAGTTGAAGTTCAAGAACAAGCGTTATCAATAATTGCCCGTGCTGCAGAAGGATCTGTACGCGATGCATTATCCATTTTTGATCAAGCAATCGCTCATAGCAATGGCAAAATCAATGCCACTGCTGTGCGCACAATGTTAGGGCTAGCAGATCAGGCACGTATTATCGACCTCTTTGACTATGTCATGAAAGGAGATATTGTTAGTGCATTGCACGAATTACGCAGTCAATACGATGCAGGTGCTGACCCTTTTTCTGTATTAGCAGAATTAGCTAACTTTAATCATCTGGTTACACGATTGCGCTTGATACCAGAAACAACGGAAGATCTATCTTTGACAGAGGATGAGCGCTTACGAAGCTTAGATTTTTCTCAAAAACTTTCTATCCGCGTTCTTTCTCGAACTTGGCAAATGTTGCTCAAAGGTCTGCAAGAAATCAACCAAGCAGCACGCCCTCTTCAAGCTGCTGAAATGTTGTTAATTCGTCTCACCCACGCTACTGATTTACCAACACTTGATGAAGCTTTAACACAACTTACACAAAATCTTTCTTCTTCCCTCACAACTATTCAGAATCATTCTCATCAAGAGACGCAAAACATCAACAACACAATAGAGGAAAAAACTGCACATATACATTCTGCTTCACAAAGCTCAAACTCACAAAAAGACCAACGCAATCTAACAACACCTTTAGACAACAAACCTGATTTTTCTTCACAATTCTCAAAATCATTAGGGTTTCAAACTTCTAAAAGCGCAGACTCTCTTAAGACAGAAGAAATTTCTTCGATGATTGAATCTTTACCAGATTCCGCAAATTTATTCTCTACCTCATCAACAGTGAAAGAATCAGAACAACACCCTTTCGTTATCAATTCTTTGCATGATATCGTTAAACTGGCTGACCAGCATCGTGACATCCACTTCAAATTGCTTATCACAGAATTTATTCACCCTGTTTCTTTTGAACCAGGGCATATCGTGTTGAGACTTGCTGAAGACGCTCCACACTCACTTGCTCGTGATCTCAAAAAAATGCTACATCAATGGACTGGACAACACTGGGCTATAACTTTGGTCAATAAGGGAGGAAAACCAACTTTACAGGAAGAAAATTCAGCTGCCCAAAAAGCCCTTTTTTCTGATGTACAAACAAATCCTGATATTGTAAAAATTCTCAACCATTTTCCAGGAGCAAAAATTGTTGATATTCGTCTAAATCAACAAGAAAATGATCTTGATTTAACATTGAATAGCTTTGAAAATGAAAATAATAACCCGAATGAAAAATGAGGAGACAAATTGCTATGAATGATATGACAAACATAATGAAAAAAGCCAAAGAAATGCAACAAAAAATGCAGCAGATTCAGGATGAAATGGTGAATCTGAAAGTCACAGGTACAGCAGGCGGTGGACTTGTCAGCATTACCTTAAATGGCCAAAATATTATCTCAGAAGTTAAAATTGATCCTTCACTTATCAAACCTGAAGAATCTGAAATTCTTGAAGATCTTATCATGGCAGCCCATAACGAAGCTAAAGAAAAAATTAGCACAGCTATGGCAGAAAAAACCCAAAATATAACGGCAGGTCTACCAATTCCACCAGGTTTTAAGCTCCCATTTTCATGAATTAACTTTGGTTTAAACTTTCAGAATAACAGATAGCATGGCTAAACATATTACAGGTCCTGAGATTGAGCGTCTTATTCATCTCTTAGCGCGAATACCAGGACTTGGTCCGCGTTCAGCGCGCCGTGCTGCACTTCACCTTATCAAAAAAAAAGAAGCACTTTTAGAACCATTGGGAACCGCAATACGAGATGCTGTCGATAAAGTCCGCATTTGTTCTGTTTGCGGTAATATCGATACCACTGATCCATGTTCAATTTGTACAGACCCTCGACGCGATAATGGAACGATTATTGTTGTTGAAGATATTTCTGATCTCTGGGCTCTTGAACGCGCAGGAACTTTACTAGCACGTTATCATGTATTAGGTGGAAGATTATCTCCATTGGATGGTATAGGCCCCGATGAGCTCAACATTACCTCCTTAATAAACCGTGTTATTAAAGATCCAATTACAGAAATCATTCTCGCTGTTAATGCCACTATTGAAGGGCAAACAACAGCTCATTACATTACTGATCAACTTTCCAACTTTTCCATTAAAATTACCCGACTTGCCCATGGTGTGCCAGTAGGTGGAGAATTAGATTATCTTGATGATGGGACTTTAGCTGCAGCTTTACGAGCAAGAACCAATTTTTAAAATTATCTCCGCTTATCCATCATCTTATTTTATCTATTACTGCTCCTTTTGATTAGAGAATCCAACTGCGTTTTCTTCAATATAATTTGTAAATCATCATGATAAAATATTTCTAAAATTTTATACATTGGTATCACTTTTTCTTGTAGAATTCCAAAATACACTAACAAAACAAAAATACTTAAAAAGCTATGGCTAATCTTTTGTTTATCTCTATATTCAGCTAAAAGGTATTTATGTTCATTCTTACTATAGATACTGCTTTCACCCACTGCACCGTTGCACTTATTCATCACACATCAGTTGTTGCGCGCATCAGCGAACGCATGAACAAAAACCACGCTGAAAAACTTATTGAACAAATCGCCCAAATAATTCACAATGCCAATATCACTCTTAATCAAATTAATCGCATTGCCGTCAATATTGGACCTGGATCTTTTACGGGTGTGCGTGTAGGTGTTTCGACAGCAAAAGCTCTAGCACTAGCATTAGAAATACCAGCTATCGGGATAAGCTCACTTGAAGCATTAGCAGCACAAGCACTTCAACAAGCCCCCAATGAAGATACCTTATCAGCAGTTGCTGTTATCATTGAAGCTGGCAGAGGGATATTTTATCATCAAAATTTCAATAAAGATCTCACAGCATTGAGTGAACCTAGCCTGAAGACGCTTGAGCATATTATTGCAGATCTACCACCACAAACCATATTAACGGGTTCAGCAACCAACACCGTTGCTTTACACATTCAGAACCAGAACGATAAAACAAACACGGTGATCATATCAGATCAAGTCGCATGTGAAACAGCTGACATCGCAATCTATGCTCACCTTGCTTCCAATAAGCAACCACAAGCTTCACCTCGTCCACTCTATTTACGTGATGCTGATGCAAAACAACAAACCAATTTTGCCTTGCCCAGAAAAAATAATGGCTAAATTTTCATTAACAAAAAAGCATTTTTGGATCACATTTCTACAGCCTGATGACAGTGCAGCTCTTCATAAAATTCACCAAAGTTGCTTTATTCCAACCTGGAAAGAGCAAACTTTTGATACTTTTTTAAAAGATCCTTCCATTTTTGGCTACAAAGCCTGCCCTATTGGGCAACCTCACCAAATTTTTGGATTTTGTTTATGCCGTCTTATTCTTGATGAAGCAGAAATCATAACGATTGCGGTTCATCCTCATCATCGTCAGCAAGGAATTGGCTATTTTCTCATTGATCATACCCTTCGTCATCTTTATCATGAGCGCGCTAAAAAACTTTTTTTAGAAGTGGAAGAAACCAATCTTTCTGCTTTAGCTCTTTATCAACGCTTCAAATTTAAAAAAATTTCCAAACGTCTTGCTTACTATCCTTCAAAAGATGGTTTCGTAGATGCCATCATTATGCAGAAAACTTTTAAGCAAACAGATTGAGATTTGCATAAAAAATGTTTAACAATGAACTATGAAACAATCAAACTCGAAAAATACGCCTCCTATTGCGTCCAAAAAGGTTTTTATTAAAACCTATGGATGCCAAATGAACGTTTATGATAGCCAACGAATGAATGATAGTCTCAGCGCGCAAGGGTATGTCACGACACAAACACCTAATGATGCTGACCTCATTCTTGTTAATACATGCCATATTCGTGAAAAAGCAGCAGAAAAGCTCTATTCTGACCTCGGTCGCTTGCGCATGATGCGCCAAAAACGGACATCTGAAAAACCTTTGATGATTGGTGTTACTGGTTGTGTCGCTCAAGCTGAGGGAGATGAAATCTTACGCCGTTCTCCAACGGTAGATCTGGTTGTTGGACCACAAATGTACCATCGCCTACCAGAACTATTACAACAAGCTCAACAAGGGAAAAAAATTGTTGAAACAAATTATGCTGTTGAAGATAAATTTAATCATTTACCACCTCATAATAAACGTGCTGTCCAAAAAAGAGGAGTCAGCGCATTTTTAACAGTTCAAGAAGGCTGCGACAAATTCTGTACCTTTTGTGTTGTTCCCTACACAAGAGGCGCTGAAATATCACGTTCTGTTGAACAAATTACTGATGAAGCTCGCCAACTTATCGAAGCTGATGTCAAAGAAATTACACTTCTTGGACAAAATGTTAATGGTTGGCATGGACAAAGTACCGACGGCAAAACTTGGCGTCTTGGTGACCTTCTCTATCATCTTGCTAAACTTGATGGCTTAAAGCGCTTGCGCTACACAACCAGTCATCCCCGTGATATGGATGAAAGTCTCATTGCAGCACACAGAAACCTTGATATACTGATGCCTTACTTGCATCTTCCTGTTCAATCGGGATCAGATCGCATCTTAAAAGCAATGAATCGACAACATAAAGCTATTGATTATCTCAATCTCATTGAAAAAATTCGCACCGCACGGCCTGATATTGCTTTTTCAGGTGATTTTATTGTGGGATTTCCAGGAGAAACTGACGACGATTTTGAAGAAACCATCAAACTCATTGAACAAGTAGGCTATAGTTCAGCCTATTCTTTCAAATATTCACCCCGTCCTGGAACGCTCGGTGCAACAATGAAAAATCAGGTTGATGAAAAAGTGAAAAATGATCGTCTTCAACGTTTACAAGCACTTCTTCTCGACCAACAGCATAGATTTTTACGCTCTAAAATTGGTCAAACAACTGATGTCCTTATTGAAAAAGATGGTCGCCACCCTGGACAAATTGTGGGGCGCTCACCTTGGCTTTTACCTGTTGTTGTGGATACACAAGCCCCTATTGGTACTGTGATGGCAATTCAGATTACAAATGCAAGCTCAAACAGTTTTGTCGGTGAAAAAGCTAATTCATGAAAAAAAATTTTAAAGCTTTATTTACAGTATAAAAATTCTTTTATTTTTAGAGAAAGAGATTATATTTGAGTGTGGGTTTTATAGAAAAAGCAGCGTACTGCTTCATGAATTTCGCTGAAATGACGCGTATAACAGTCAAAAATATAGGAGAATAGGTTGAAAATATCAACCGAAAAACTAAGAAATACCAAAAAGAAAAGAAGTTCTTCCTTTGTAAATATGAATATTTTTGAAAAAATTAACTCAAAAAATATTGATCATATTGTTTTGGCTTTTGAAGACAATCACTACGCAAAAATAATTTTTGGAGCCTTTGATGAAAATCTCTCCTACATTGAAAAAAGACTTGGGCTTGATATTCATTCACGCGGTAACACAGTTTTAATCCGTGGGGAAGCTAAAGCTGCAAAACATGCACAATGCGTACTCGACCAGCTTTGTGAACTTGCTAAAACACGTCAAGAACTTACTTTATCAGATACAGAAAGTGCAATTGTTATGGCAAATTTGCCAAATGAACAGCAAAAATTTCCGCAAACAACTCAATCTGCAACAAAACGTGTGCCTGCGCGATTAAGTACTTACAAAACAACAATCCACGCTCGTACCCCAACGCAGGATTATTATATGCGAGCTATGGAAAACGCTGAACTTATTTTTGCTATAGGTCCAGCAGGAACTGGCAAAACATACCTTGCTGTTGCCCATGCTGCAATGCTCCTAGAGCGCGGTATCATTGAGCGGATTATTCTCTCTCGCCCTGCCGTTGAAGCTGGAGAACATCTCGGTTTTCTTCCTGGTGATCTTAAGGAAAAAGTAGACCCCTATTTACGGCCACTTTATGATGCCCTTTATGATATGATGCCTGCTGAAAAAGTGGAACGTGTTCTCGCTTCTGGAATCATAGAAATTGCTCCTCTTGCCTTCATGCGCGGGCGAACACTTGCTCACTCAGCGATTATCCTTGATGAAGCGCAAAATACCACTCCCATGCAAATGAAGATGTTCCTCACACGTTTTGGAGAAGGATCCCGAATGATTATAACAGGTGATGTCAGCCAAATTGATCTTCCCAGAGGGCAAAAATCAGGTTTAGTGGAAGCAACACATATTCTCTCAAATATAGAGAATATTGCGATTGTTCGCTTTGATGAAAAAGATGTCGTACGCCATCCTCTTGTTGCTTCTATTGTTAACGCTTATGATCGAGACTCGAATGAACAAAGACAAACATATCACCCTCATGTTTCCATCAACAAAATGATTTAAATTTATCATGATTTCTATTAATATGACTATTGAAAATGCTGAATGGGGTGATGAAAAAATATTGTATACTATTACCGAAAAAGCACTAATCGCTACAATCGATCGTCTTTCATTAACTCAAGTGACAAGCGAGCTTAGTTTACTGTTTACGAATAATATGCGCATGGCACAAATTAATACACAATGGCGCAATAAAAACAAACCCACTAATGTTTTATCTTTTCCTGCTTTTCCTCTTAAAGCTGGACAAAATCCTGGACCAATGCTTGGTGACATTGTCCTTGCAAGAGAAACAATTGTGTATGAAGCTGAGGAAGAAGGAAAATCATTCCATGATCATTTAACACATATGATTGTTCATGGCATCCTTCACCTCCTTGGTTATGATCATGAAACAGACGATGAAGCCTATCAAATGGAAGAGCTAGAAAAAGAAATTCTACAAAAGATAGCAATAAAAAATCCCTATACTGAGCTACTTTAAAATGATACAAGAGTGACTTTTAAGGATCAATATTACAACTTTAAAGTTTAGAGAATTTCGTACATCTATTACAATAAAGAAAGTTTAGAAGATTTTAAGATTATGGCGGAGAAAGTGAATACACAAAATAGCAGTCAAACATCTTCTAGTATTGAAAGGTCTCATCCTCAACAAACAAGCCATACAGAAAAAAATTCCTTACTAACCTACTTATTTTCATTTTTGCATGGACGCAACCATACGTCTCTGCATAATAACCTCATCGATGCACTCGCTGCTGATAATGAAAATGGCACAGCACTCTTCTCATCTGAAGAAAGCATCATGCTGCACAATATTTTACGCCTGCGTGAAACACGTGTTGATGATATTATGATTCCGCGTTCTGAAATTGAAGCATTGGACATAAATACCCCTCTTGGAGAAGCTTTTGAGTGTTTTGAAAGAATTGGTCATTCTCGTATGCCTGTTTACGTTGAAACTTTAGATGATCCTCGAGGCATGATTCATATTCGCGATATTTTGAACTATATGACCCGCTTTATTACCAGAGAAGTTCACAATGGGCAAAAATCCAGTAGTGCACTTCAGTTAAACCACACACATTTAAGCCGTCCAATTGGTGAGTTAGACCTGGTTCGAACTGTTTTATTTGTTCCTAGTTCTATGCTTGCAAAACAATTATTAACGCGTATGCAAATGACACGAACGCAAATGGCTTTAGTCATTGATGAACACGGTGGCACGGATGGTTTAGTTTCTATGGAAGATATTGTCGAGCTCGTCGTTGGTGATATTGAAGATGAGCATGACAGTGTTGATAATGCTATTGTGCGTGAACCTGATAATAAATGGCTTGTTGATGCAAGAACTAAACTGGAAGATGTAGAAAAAGCTCTTGGTCCTGATTTCATCGTAGGGGAATACGGTGATGAAGTCGATACCATTGGTGGTTTAATTGTTTCTGTTCTTGATCGTATTCCTTCAAAAGGTGAAATCATCGAAGCTGTCCCTGGTTACCGATGCCGTATTCTAGAAGCCGATAAACGCCGAATTAAACGATTACGTATCGTTCGCATTTCAGAAAATGACAACTTTAAAGAAAATTCTACGCCAAAAGAATAGCGATGTACTTTTTAAAAAGTTTACATCTTTCCTGCTTTCTGTCACCGGTTGGAAACGGCAAATATGTGCCTTTTTATGCGGTGGTCTTACGGCTTTTGCGCTCCCACCCTTTTTTCTGACCCCTATCAGCTTTTTAACCTTCCCTGTTTTTGTTGTTTTACTTGATGCAATAAACACCATTCAAAACAAAAAAACACGTCTTTTAACAAGTGCACTTACCTGTGGGAATTTTGGCTTCGGTTATTTTGTTTTTAGCCTTTGGTGGCTAAGCAATGCCTTGCTGGTAGATCCGATTGCTTTTGCTTGGGTCATCCCATTCGCTATTTTTGGTCTTCCTGCTTGCCTTGCTCTTTATTGGTTTCTTGCTGGATTACTTGTTAGCTTATTATGGACAAAAGGAATAGCACGTTTCTTTGTATTGGCTTTTGCGGTAGGATTAGCAGAATGGTTGCGCGCTACCCTATTTACAGGATTCCCCTGGAATTCCATCGCTTACACAGCCATGCCAACCCCAATGCTTATGCAATCAAATGCTATCATAGGGCTTTATGGAATGAATATTCTTGCCGTTCTAGATTACAGTTTACCTACTGTTTTATTAACAAATGAAAAAAAACGCGGAGCGCTTTTTTTTTGTTTCTTTCTTATGTTAATCCATAGTAGCTTTGGATTTTACCGTTTAGATACAGCACCCAATATAGCGGATTATCAAAACAGTAGCTACTGGGTACGCATCGTCCAACCCTCTATTCAACAAAGCAAAAAATTAAACAGTGCTACACAAGAAAATATATTTGAAACTCATCTGAATTTAAGCAGAACACAGACAAATAACAAAACCCCAGAACCTGACTTTATCGTGTGGCCAGAAACATCTGTTCCTTATATTCTAAATGATATTTCTGCTATTACAAAGCAAATCGCCTCTCTTCTCAAATCACAACAAGCAGCTATTGTCGGTGCCGTACGCACTAGCTCCTCTAACGCCTCAATAAACTATTTTAATACAATTCAAGTTATCGATTCAGAAGGCAATATTTTTAATACTTCCGATAAACTTCATCTGGTTCCTTTTGGCGAATATATCCCTTATCAAAGTTTATTGAATAAAATTGGATTGCATGCCATTGCTAACACTATGAGTGGATATAGTGCATCTACTGTAAGAAAAACTGTTACTATGCCTAATGGATTTTCTTATCTTCCACTCATTTGCTATGAAGTTATATTTCCTAATGAAATGACTTTCAAAGGCTCTCCCCCTCAAGCTATTATTAATGTTACAAATGATGCATGGTTTGGTGTAACACCCGGCCCCTATCAACATTTGCAACAAGCACAATTACGTGCTGTTGAACTAGGCATCCCTCTCATACGAGCAGCCAATAATGGAATATCTGCTGTAATTGATCCTTATGGACGAATCATTTCCTCTCTTAAACTAAATGTTATTGGCTCTCTTGATTCGCCAATTCCATCACCAATCATCCCAATATGGGACAATGAGTGCAGAATATTCTCTACTTTCATCTTATTCATTCTTATGTTATTGTGCCGCATTAGTTTTGGTTCTGCAAAACAACTTTAATGATTGAGTTCTTATGTACAAATGTCATGTTATGCGTACCAGTAACGCCAGGGAAGAGTATTACATGCTATCTTAATTTATGATAAACTGACCTCACGTGCACCTAATATTGGTTTGGAAACAAAGCGCTGAAAATAAAAGAGTTGCATTATGACCGAAACTAGAAAAAAACCTGATCCAATAGATATTTATGTTGGAACCCGTATTCGTTTGCGTCGTAACATGTTGGGTCTCACCCAAGAAAAATTAGGTGAACAATTAGGGATTACTTTTCAGCAAATCCAAAAATACGAAAAAGGCACAAATCGTGTTGGCGCGAGTCGTCTTCAGGCAATTGCAGAAATTATGGATGTCCCTGTTTCTTATTTTTTTGATAAAGGCATTAATAATCAACCTGAAGAGAGTTTTGCTGAGAGCGATAGCAATTTTATGGACTTTTGCTCCAGTAATGAAGGGATCCAATTAATGCGTGCTTTCACCAATATACTAGATGCTAAAGTGCGTCGCAAAATTATTGATTTGGCCAAGGCTCTTTCTGAAGAAGATCAGACAAACAAATTATAAAAGTAAAAATTTATTTTTTCTTTCATATCACCTTATTGATCAGCATTGACGATTTGCCATAAGATTGGCAAATAGGGGAAAATGTTATCTGTAGAGTATCAGTTTTCTTTTAAGGGAGCTCTTATGCCGCGTCAAAGTTATCTTTTTACAAGTGAATCGGTATCAGAAGGACACCCTGACAAAATTTGCGATCGTATTTCTGATGAAATCGTTGATATGATCTATAAAGAAGCTGAGAAAACAGGCACTGATCCATGGTTTGTTCGCGTTGCTTGTGAAACTTTAGTAAGTGTAAACCGCGTTGTCATTGCTGGTGAGATACGTGTTCCTGATACGCTTTTAAAAAAAGATAAAAATGGGGAGTTTATACTTGATAAAACCGGTACCCCTGTTATTAATCCTACCCGTTTTCGAACAGTTGCACGCCGCGCCATTCGTGCAATTGGCTATGAACAAATAGGCTTCCATTGGAAAACTGTTAAAATTGATGTTCTTTTGCGTCCGCAATCAGCTGATATCGCACGAGGAGTCGATAACGCTACTGACGATTATCAGAGTGGAGAAGGAGCAGGAGATCAAGGCATTATGTTTGGATACGCTTGCCGTGAAACCCCAGATCTCATGCCTGCACCAATTTATTATGCACATAAAATTTTAGAGTATCTCGCTGTGGCTCGTCATAAGAAAGAGGGAGAAACTGGAAAACTGGGACCAGATGCCAAAAGCCAAATAACAATACGCTATATAAATGGAAAACCTGCAGAAGTAACATCGATTGTTCTTTCGACACAACACTTGGATGAACGTTGGGATTCAAATAAAGTCCGCACAGTGGTTGAACCCTATATTCGTAAGGCCTTACAAGATATTCCTATTTCTGATCACTGTAGTTGGTACATTAATCCAACAGGAAAATTTGTTATTGGCGGTCCTCAAAGCGACGCAGGACTGACCGGACGCAAAATTATTGTTGATACCTATGGTGGTGCAGCACCTCACGGCGGCGGGGCTTTTTCAGGTAAAGACACAACAAAAGTTGACCGTTCTGCAGCTTATGCTGCAAGATATCTAGCTAAAAATATTGTAGCAGCAGACTTAGCAGAACGATGCACTATTCAACTTTCTTATGCTATTGGCGTTGCGCAACCTTTATCCGTTTATCTTAATCTTCATGGCACAGGAAAAGTAGATGAAAAAATTGTCGAGGCTGCAATCAGCAAAATAATGGACCTTTCGCCAACAGGTATTCGAAAACATCTTGGACTCAATAAGCCCATTTACACAAAAACAGCGGCTTATGGTCATTTTGGGCGTAAACCAGAACAGGATGGTTCATTCTCATGGGAAAAAACCGATTTGATTGAAGCTCTCAAAGCAACGATAGAAAATCATGATTGCTCATAAACCATGTATAGATAAAGCCTTTTTTGGTCGCCGACAAGGGAAACAGCTTCGTAGTAACCAACTTACATCCATAAAGACACTTCTTCCCATTCTTAATATCGATCTAAATAAGCCTGCACCCTCAGATCTAACATCCTTATTTACCGATCTAGTTAAGGAAATCCGACTTGAAATCGGCTTTGGAGGAGGTGAACATTTATGCCATGAAATGGCACGTTTCCCACAAACTGGTTTTATCGGTGTAGAGCCCTTTATCAATGGCATGGCAAAAATGTTGATGTATCTTGAAAAATATACGCAACATCAAAATCATCTTCGGCTTTATGATGATGATGCTACATACCTTCTTGATTGGCTACCAGAAGAATCTCTGAATGGAATAGACCTTTTCTATCCAGATCCATGGCCTAAAAAAAAGCATTGGAAAAGACGTTTTATCAATGTAAAAAATCTTGATCGTTTTGCACGAGTTCTTAAAAAGGGTGGAAAATTCCGCTTTGCTAGCGATATAGATACTTATGTAAATTGGACACTATACTATTTTACAAATCACATTAGCTTTGAATGGCAATCGGACACTCCTAAAGATTGGAAAATTCCTTATCCGCTGTGGCCAAGTACCCGCTATGAAGCAAAAGCTTTGCGTGAAAATAGAGTACCTACTTATCTCACTTTTATCAAAAAATAAATGATGAAATGCTTTGGTTACAGATGACTTGAAAAATTTTGAATTTAAGAGTACAGTTGGGAAAATTCTTGATCTTATGATAAAGAGTGGGCCGTTTGGATCCGCTCTTTTTTAATGTTATAAAGCCAACAAAAGAAGTTTTGATGCAGTACATAAATGCAACTGAAATAATGGACGATATTGACGAGCCGCGCCTGTTTGAAGAAGATGGAGTTGAAGCACTTGTCGTCGCTCTCGTAGCACCATTACTTAAGCCTTTGGGCTATCGTTTAGTTCGTGTAAAACTTCTCGGTTTAAATGGTTTAACACTTCAAATTATGGCTGAACGTGCTGATGGCACTATGACAATAGAAGATTGCGAAATTATTAGTAAAACAATCTCTCCACTTCTTGATGTGCAAAATGTTATTGAACGTAAATACCACTTAGAAATATCATCCCCTGGTATTGATCGCCCGCTAGTCAGAAAATCGGATTTTTTTCATTGGCAGGGATATACTGCAAAAATCGAAACGAGGACAATAGTTAACGGACGTCGGAAATTTCGTGGGGCGCTTGAAAATGTTACTCAAGATGGCTTTATTTTAAATATTGATGCAGCCCCTGAAGAAGAAACAGTGTATGTCTCTTTTTCTAATATTACCAATGCGCATTTAGTGCTTACTGATAAACTTATTCGCGATGCATTAAAAAAAGATAAAAATTTACGCCAGCAACTAATTCCTGAAGATGATTTCAACATTTCAGAATCCGAGATAAATTTTAGCAATTAATATCAATAGAACAATGCCCATTATGTGGCACAAAAAAGGAGAAAATCGATGGCTATAAGCGCTAACAGGCTTGAAATTCTGCAAATTGCAGATGCTGTTGCACGCGAAAAGTCAATTGACCGTGAAATTGTCATTTCTGCAATGGCCGATGCTATTCAGAAAGCAGCACGTTCGCGTTATGGTCAGGAAACCAATATCCGTGCTGAAATTAATTCGAAAACAGGTGAAATCAAATTACAACGTTTACTTCAAATAGTTGACATTGTTGAGGATTATACAACGGAAATCTCTTTATCTGACGCGCTAAAACACCAAGCAGATGCAAAAATTGGTGATTTTATTTTTGACCTTCTGCCTTCTATGGACTTTGGGCGTATTGCAGCACAATCGGCCAAACAAGTTATTGTGCAAAAAGTGCGTGATGCAGAACGCAATCATCAATTTGAAGAATTCAAAAACAAAGTTGGTGAAATTATCTCTGGTACAGTCAAACGCGTAGAATATGGAAATGTCATTGTTGACCTAGGACGCGGAGAAGCTGTTGTACGTCGTGATGAGTTGATCCCTTGTGAATCCTTTCACTATGGAGATCGTATCCGTGCCTTTGTTAATGATGTGCATCGTGAACCGCGGGGGCCACAAATTTTCCTTTCACGTACACATCCTCAATTTATGGCAAAGCTCTTTACCATGGAAGTGCCAGAAATTTATGATGGTATTATAGAAATTAAATCCGTTGCTCGTGATCCAGGTTCCCGTGCCAAAATTGCTGTTGTCTCACGCGATGGTTCAATTGATCCTGTTGGAGCATGTGTTGGAATGCGAGGAAGTCGAGTTCAAGCTGTTGTTGCGGAATTACAAGGTGAAAAAATCGATATTATTCCTTGGTCACCGGATGCTGCAACATTCGTTGTGAATGCATTACAACCTGCTGAAGTTTCGAAAGTCATTCTTGATGAGGATGCGGAGCGTATTGAAGTTGTTGTTCCTGATGACCAGCTTAGCCTTGCTATTGGTCGGCGTGGACAAAATGTTCGTTTGGCTTCACAATTAACAGGATGGAACATTGATATCTTAACAGAACAAGAAGAATCTGAAAATCGTCAAAAAGAATTCACCGAACGTAGCAAATTATTTATGGAATCCTTAGATGTTGATAAAATAGTTGGACAAGTGATGGCCTCGGAAGGATTCTCTTCCATTGAAGAAATTGCTTATGTTGGCCTTGATGAAATCGCTTCCATCGATGGTTTTGATAGTGAAATTGCTACAGAAATTCAAAAACGTGCACGCGAATATCTAGAAAATAAAGAAAAAGAACTGGATGAAAAACGCAAAAGTCTCTGCGTTGCTGATGAATTGCAAACACTTCCTGGTATAACAAATGCTATGTTAATTGCCATTGGCGAAGATGGCGTCAAAACAATGGATGATTTTGCAGGCTATGCAGTTGACGACCTAGTTGGTTGGCGAGAACGCAAAAAAGGTCAAACACAAAATTTTCCTGGTATCTTGACCCCGTTTGATATCACACGTGCTGATGCAGAAGCTATGATTTTATATGCACGTGTGCAAGCAGGCTGGATAACTCAAACTGATCTTACCACAGAAGATCCTGAGGAAAATCAAGAAATCAGTAATTCGGACGTGGATACACTTTAAAATGAATGAACGGACCTGCATTGTAACAAGAAAAAGCGCTTCAGCAACAACGCTGATCCGCTTTGTTATTGGTCCAAACAATCAAATTGTCCCCGACCTTAAAGCTAATTTACCTGGGCGTGGTGTTTGGGTTTCTAGCCACTACGCTACCATTGAAGAAGCGGTCAAACGCAAAAGTTTTAGCAAAAGTTTTAAAACAGATGTTGAGGTTGCTGTAAACCTTCCTAGTATTGTGGATAAACTCTTGTTAAAATCAGCTCTTAGTGCACTTTCTATGGCACGAAAAGCAGGAACTATAGTTACAGGTGCAACTAAAGTTGATGCGGCTATTCGTTCTGGTCAAGCCGCTCTTGTACTTCATGCAAAAGAAGCAACAGATAACGGAATACAAAAAATTTCACAAGCTATTCATGCGTTACAAAGACAAACAAATCATACTGTAAAAGCCGTATCTTTATTTACAAATGATGAAATGAGTATGGCTTTTGGGACTAATCATGTGATACATGCAGCCTTATTAAATACAAAGGCTGCAGACGGATTTATCAAAATAATATACAAACTGATCACCTATCGTGAGGACAAGCGCAACAAGCTTGATGAGATGACGGCAAAAGCCGTGAAGGAAATGCAATGAGTGAAAATAATAATGACAAAATAACAGCTAAAAAGACGCTAACTCTAAAACGGTCGGGATCAGAAACAAATACGGTCAAACAAAATTTTAATCATAGTCGTACAAAAGCTGTGGTTGTCGAAACCAAACGGCGTAAGATTGCGCGTCCTGATGAAAAAACTGAAATGCCACAACCAATTACTAAACCGCATGTAGCACCCCCGCGTTCCAAGCCACGAATCGAAAAACCAGTGCTTGTTACCCCTACGGCTCAAAGCAATCTTTCATCAACTGAAATGGATGCAAGACTTCGTGCATTAGAAGAAGCGCATATCCAAGACGAGATAATCCGTAAACAAGCTGCAGAAAAACAAATTGCAGAAAGGCAGGCTGCAGAAAAACAAGCCAAAGAGAGTGAAGAAGGTTTGCATTTGCAAAAAACTCATAAGGAAAAAATACAAAAAAGTAGTTCAAATACTACAAAACCAACGCCTCTTTTTTCCTCTACAGTCTCTCCAATAGAATCGATAGAAGCTGCTCTCACGCTTAAAAACACAGCTGCCAGCAAACGTAAGGCAGATGAAAATGACGACGATGAGAAATATAATCGACGTGCTAATCTTTCAAAATCAGAAATACGTGCACCTAAAATTATAAAAGGTACCGATGAACGCCGCCGTGGAAAACTCACCCTTAATAGCGCGCTGGATGAAGAAGGCAACTCGCGTGGCCGCTCAATGGCTGCAATGCGTCGTCGACAGGAAAAATTTAAACGCGCACAAAACCAAGAACCACGAGAAAAAATTTCTCGGGAAGTTATTCTTCCTGAAACCATCACTATACAAGAACTCGCACAGCGTATGGCTGAACGCTCTGTTGATGTTATTAAATTTCTCATGAAACAAGAACAAATGATGAAGCCTGGTGATGTTATTGATGCAGACATTGCTGAGCTTATTGCTATCGAATTTGGTCATACAGTTAAGCGTGTTTCAGAATCGGATATAGAAGAAGGTATCTTTAATGTGGATGATGATCCTCAAAAGATGAAAACACGTCCACCAATTGTAACAATAATGGGCCATGTCGATCATGGAAAAACCTCTCTTCTTGACGCTATTCGTAAAGCCAATGTTGTCTCTAGTGAAGCAGGTGGTATTACACAGCATATTGGTGCTTATCAAGTTGAACAAAATGGACAAAAGATTACCTTTATTGACACACCTGGACACGCTGCTTTCACAGCTATGCGTGCTCGTGGTGCTCAAATTACCGATATTGCCGTTTTGGTCGTCGCTGCTGATGACAGTGTCATGCCGCAAACAATTGAATCAATTAATCATGCAAAAGCTGCTAATGTGCCTATTATTGTCGCTATCAATAAAATTGATAAACCAACTGCTGATGCACAAAAAGTGCGTACAGAACTTTTGCAACACGAAGTCTTTGTCGAAACCATGGGTGGGGAAACTTTAGAAGTTGAAGTTTCTGCAAAAACTGGTCAAAACCTTGATAAACTTCTTGAAGCTATTCTCCTGCAAGCTGAAATTCTTGATCTGAAAGCGGATTCAGAACGAACCGCAGATGGTATAGTTATCGAGGCAAAACTCGATCAAGGACGTGGATCGGTTGCAACTGTTCTTGTTCAAAAAGGTACATTGCATCTTTCTGACATTATCGTTGCTGGCAATGAATGGGGACGTATTCGTGCTTTGATTGATGATCATGGCAACCACATCAAAACAGCAAGTCCTTCTACACCAGTTGAAATTTTGGGTATGCAAGGTACACCACAAGCGGGTGACCGCTTTGCTGTTGTAGCTCACGAAGCAAAAGCACGTGAAATTGCTGAATATCGCCAAAGATTAGCACGTGATAAAGCTGCAGCCCGCAAAACTGGCTCTCGTAGTTCTCTTGAACAGATGATGACCAAACTACAAACTGTTGGCGTTAAAGAGTTTTCACTCATCATTAAAGGAGATGTTCAAGGATCTATAGAAGCGATTACTGCAGCATTAGAAAAATTAGGAAATGAGGAAGTGCAGACACGCATCGTTCATTCTGGTGCTGGAGGTATTACTGAAAGTGATATTTCTCTCGCTGAAACCTCTAATTCTGTTGTTATTGGCTTTAATGTTCGAGCCAATAAACAAGTACGTGATTTAGCTGAAACACAAGGAATTGAGATTCGTTATTATAATATCATTTATGACCTTGTTGATGATATCAAAGCAGCTATGTCAGGGTTGCTTTCACCAGAGAAACGCGAAACTTTCCTTGGTAATGCTGAAATTCTAGAAATCTTTAACATTACAAAAATTGGAAAAGTTGCAGGCTGTCAAGTCACAGAAGGTAAAATAGAACGAGGAGCTGGTGTTCGTCTTATCCGGGATAATATTGTTATTCATGAAGGAAAACTTAAAACACTCAAGCGTTTCAAAGATGAAGTCAATGAAGTGCAAATTGGTCAAGAGTGTGGAATAGCATTTGAAAAATATGAAGATATGCGTGCAGGCGATACCATTGAAATCTTTCGAGTTGAGCATGTTAATCGAACATTATAAAATTACCCAATAGCTTTCTTTTCTGTAAAATAAGGAAAGCTATTGGATCTAATTTAATGTCTTTATGCTTCTTCTTTTACAATGAAAAAGGGAACAGAAATTGCAGCAAAGGTAATAATTTCAATGAAACATGCAGATTTATCTCAACGGCAACTAAGAGTAGGAGAACAAGTTCGCCATGCGTTGGCTCATATGCTACAGCGAGGTATTTTGCTTGATGATGCTTTGAAAGATGTTGTTTTTTCTGTCTCTGAAGTACGCATGTCACCAGACTTAAAAATTGCTACTTGCTTTGTTTCATTTCTGAATACTGTTGATGACATTTCTCGTGCTACTCTCATTAAAGTTTTGAATAAACACAGTCGCTTTATCCGTGGAGAAATCAGTTCTTCATTGCGGCAAATGAAATATATGCCTGAATTACGTTTTCGGCTTGATAATAGTTTCGATAATTTTTCAAAAATTGATGCTTTACTTCGCTTACCTGAAGTAGCACGCGATCTTCATCATCATAAGCCTGAAGATTAAAATATGTCACGGCAATCTAAAAAAAAAGGTCGTTCTATTTCTGGCTGGGTTATTCTTGATAAACCAAAAGCAATGAAATCAACAGAAGCCGTCTCAAAAATCAAACGGCTCTTTAATGCACAAAAAGCAGGACATGCAGGAACACTTGATCCGCTTGCTTCTGGTTTACTCCCTATTGCATTGGGAGAAGCAACCAAAACTGTTCCTTATGTTATGGAAGGAACAAAAACCTACCATTTTCATGTAGCTTGGGGAGAAGAACGCTCTACAGATGATCTAGAAGGAGTGGTGACTAAAACATCCTCTAAACGACCAACACAGGAGGAAATCTTTGCTCTTTTACCTAAATATACGGGTGTTATTTTGCAAACCCCACCACAATTCTCTGCGATCAAAATTGCCGGCAACCGTGCCTATGATCTAGCACGTGAAGGTGAAATTTTCGAAATTCCACCCCGCCAAGTAAAAATTGATTCCCTTGAACTCATTGGAACAACAGATCAAGGATATTCCATCTTTGAAATGACATGCGGAAAAGGAACCTACGTGCGCTCCTTAGCACGCGATATGGGACATGATCTTGGTTGTTATGGGTATATTGCTGATTTACGCCGTACTGCAGTCGCGCCTTTTTGTGAAAATGATCTCATTACATGGGATGCATTAAAAGCTGCAATACCACACGAAAACACAACAGATGAAAATTGTATACCTCTCAAGCAAAATTTCTCTACACTTGATGGATTATTAATTGAAACAGATGTTGCATTAAAGTGTCTTGCTCATTATACCCTTAACCAAATTCAAGCACAGCGTGTTAGAATGGGAAATTCAATCCTCTTATGTGATCAAAACATGCCAACGAGTAATATTGATATCTGTGTAACCTATAAAGCCCAACTGCTTGCTATAGGCACTATTGATCAAAATCAATTCAAGCCAAAACGAATTTTTACTACTTTATAAATTTCTATCCTAAGATAGCTTCAAAAAATAGTTTTTATAACCAACACATAAGATAAATCCATCCTCATTACTTCGCATTCAAATGTACACTTTAAAGATTATTGGTCTGTAAAATCTCTATAATGAATCATCAACTGTGGTTATGTTGTGGTATTATTTATGCTGCTCAATTACGCGCAATCTTGTATCACTGGATACACTAATCGATTAAGATATTATGCACTTTTGTGCATCAGCTTTTGTAGCACAATGATTATAAAAATAATAATCCCTCCCATGTTGGTAACATTTTGCTCAAGAAGATCTTTAAGGTTTTCTCACAAAGACTAGCATTTTAATTTTCTTTCCTATATAAGTGGTCACAGTGAGTGAGAATTTTTGCTCCTCTTGTGACCTAACGACCCCTGCTGAACGACATCTCGGCTACGGGTGATTTTGTTTCTTCATTGTTTGAAAGGATTACACGATGTCGATTACAGCTGAACGTAAACAAGAGCTTATTACAGAATACGCAACCAAAGCTGGTGACACAGGATCACCAGAAGTGCAAGTTGCTGTTCTTTCTGAGCGTATTTCTAATTTGACCAATCACTTCAAATCTCATAAAAAAGATAACCATTCTCGTCGTGGTCTTTTAAAGATGGTTTCTCAACGTCGTCGCCTTCTTGATTACCTTAAAGAAGTTAATCATAGTCGTTACCAGGTGCTTATCGAAAAATTAGGCCTACGCCGTTAAAAAAGTGGGTATATGTTTTTGTTTTACAAAAACTACCCTCTTGATTTCAGTTCATTGCTTTCAGCCGAAAGCTAATAGGAAATTGTCATGTGGCAAAGTTACCAATAACCTTGTGTTTAAATTGTAATGTGCTTCTCCCCTTGTGAAAAACAAACGCATTTTGTTGATCTTGCCCACTGCTTTAAAAACATAACACATAGAATCAGAATGTGTGCACCGAGTCAATGCGAACACCTGGCTATTAAGGATAAAAAATGTTTAAAACCCATAAGGTAGAAATTGAGTGGGCCGGCCGGCCGCTCACCATCGAAACAGGAAGAGTTGCACGCCAAGCTGATGGTGCAGTTGTCGCTACCTACGGCGAAACCGTAGTTTTAGCAACTGTTGTTTCAGCCAAAGCTCCAAAACCAGATCAAGACTTTTTTCCACTCACCGTTAATTATCAAGAAAAAACTTATGCCGTTGGCAAAATACCTGGTGGTTATTTTAAACGTGAAAGCCGTCCGAGTGAAAATGAAACTTTAATTTCACGTTTAATTGATCGTCCGATCCGTCCTCTCTTTGTTGATGATTATAAAAACGACACGCAAGTTATTGTTTCCGTTATACAGCATGACCTAGAAAATAATCCTGATATTCTCTCTATGATTGCAGCTTCTGCTGCATTGACCTTGTCAGGAATTCCTTTCATGGGTCCTATTGCTGGTGCTCGCGTTGGCTATTGTAATGGGCACTATGTCCTCAATCCTACTCTTGATGAAATGCCCGAGTCAAAACTTGATCTTGTGGTTGCTGGAACAGAGAATGCCGTCTTAATGGTTGAATCAGAAGCACATGAATTATCTGAAGAAGTCATGTTGGGTGCAATCACATTTGGTCAAAAAGGCTTTCAACCGGTGATTGATGCAATCATTCAGCTTGCTGAAGTTGCTGCAAAAGAACCACGCGAGTTTATCCCCGAAGACTTCTCTGACTTAGAAAAAACTATGCTTAAAATGATCGAAAAAGATCTACGAAAAGCTTATACTATCACTGATAAACAGCAACGTTATGATGCGATTGATGCCATCAAAACAGAAATCCTCAGCAAGTTTGCGCCAGAAATGGAAGTAAATTGCGAGCTAACTGCAGATAAAATCGCAACTGTTTTCAAACGGTTACAAGCAAAAATTGTTCGCTGGAATATTCTTGACACTGGAAAACGCATTGATGGACGCGATCTTTCGACCGTACGTCCAATTCAGTCAGAAGTTGGTATTTTACCTCGTACACATGGATCAGCATTATTTACCCGCGGTGAAACACAAGCACTTGTTGTGGCAACATTAGGAACCAGCGAAGATGAACAATATGTCGATTTATTAACAGGTGTATGTAAAGAAACATTCTTACTCCATTACAATTTCCCCCCCTTTTCAGTAGGTGAAACAGGACGTCTTTCTTCTCCTGGCCGCCGTGAAATTGGTCACGGCAAGTTGGCATGGCGTGCTATTCATCCTATGTTGCCAACAAAAGAAGCTTTCCCCTACACTATTCGTGTCGTATCGGAAATTACTGAATCAAATGGGTCTTCTTCAATGGCAACTGTTTGCGGCACTTCACTCGCGCTCATGGATGCTGGTGTTCCTTTAGCACGTCCTGTTGCTGGTATTGCAATGGGTTTAATTAAAGAAGGTGAACGCTTTGTTATTCTTTCCGATATTTTGGGTGACGAAGATCATCTTGGTGATATGGACTTCAAAGTAGCAGGTACAAAAAATGGTATTACCTCCTTGCAAATGGATATAAAAATTGACGGTATCACTGAAGATATTATGAAAATTGCTCTTGAGCAGGCTAAAGATGGCCGAAACCATATTCTCAACGAAATGGCAAAAGCCTTAACCGATGCACGTACTGAGCTCAGCGAATTTTCTCCGCGTATCGAAATGATGACCATTCCCGTAGAAAAAATCCGCGAAGTTATCGGCTCTGGTGGTAAAGTTATCCGAGAAATTGTCGAACAAACTGGAGCAAAAATCAACATTGAAGATGATGGAACGATTAAAATTGCTTCTCCTGATACTAAATCCATTGAAACTGCTAAAAGTTGGATTCATTCAATCGTTGATGAACCTGAAGTCGGTACCATCTATCAAGGAACAGTTGTCAAAACTACAGAATTTGGTGCATTTATAAACTTTTTTGGCTCACATGATGGGCTCGTTCATATTTCTCAGCTCGCATCGAAACGCGTTGCAAAAACAACCGATGTTGTTAAAGAAGGAGATAAGGTTTGGGTTCAATTAATGGGTTTTGATGAACGTGGTAAAATCCGGTTATCGATGAAAGTTGTCGACCAACAAACTGGAAAAGAAATACCCCAGGATGACTTGATAAAAACAGAAAAAGAACAAAATCCTGATGAAAAGAATAAATCTGAGAAAAAGCGTCATAATAGGAAAAAAGAAGATTGATCTTCTTTTTTATCATAAAGTAAAATGTCGTTTACAATGTTGGAATAATATTTCTCTTTGAAAGAGTTAAATGTGTCACTGTTTTTACCCTTTAAAAACTATGACCTCTCCCTCCCTAACCCAGACCAATGTTGGCTGGGTTTTGGTATCACTGAAGTCCCTGACAGACAATGGATACAAAATCTTGAAATTATAACTTCTTGGCGCCCAGATTTTTTAAAATTTATTGACGCGAAATTTTGTTGCTACCCCCAAATAAACAAAAACTGCACATATTATGATGGTGGACTTCTACACTTAAATAAATATCGTTGTTTCAATCAAGACCGTTTTCTTGATTTGCTAACACATGTTAAACCAGGGGGATGGATTGTTATCAGTGGAAAAAAGACCACTGGTGCAGTCTCAATGATGAAATGGATTCAAAAAGTTATTCCTATCAGCAATAAATTATCCAAAAATCACGGTCTTGTATTTTGGCTTCAAGTGCCGCAACAAATAAATCAAGACAATATCCAACATTTGCGCTCATTTCCGATTAGTTTTGACAATAAATTTCAAACCACTTCTGGTATGTTTTCTCATGGTCGTATTGATCCAGGATCTGCTATGCTGGTCCGTCATATGCCAAAAGTTATTTCTGGAAAAACGGCTGATTTTGGTGCTGGCTGGGGCTTTCTTTCTTATTCTGCTCTTGAAATGAGCGAAAGCTTAACAGCACTCGACCTTTATGAAGCAGACTATAATGCTTTAGAAGCAGCCAAACAGCATATAAAGCATATTACAAGTCCTATTCCGATTAATTTTTATTGGCATGATATTGTTCATGAGCCCATCATAGACCTTTACGACACCATCATTTCAAACCCACCATTTCACACACCATGCACGACAGATATTTCATTAGGGAAGCATTTCATCACAAATGCTGCAAAATATCTAAAACCGGGAGGTCGGTTGCTTCTTGTTGCAAACCACCACCTCCCTTATGAAATATTGTTAAAAAGCCTTTTTCGCACAATTTTTATACATGAAGAAGCAAATGGCTTCAAAGTTATCGAAGCACGCTGATAAACAAATCATAGCGCCTAAAGAATAAAACGAGAAAGATCGACATCAGAAGCAAGTTCACCTACAGATTGTCTAACATAAGTAGCATCCACTTTAAATGAGGTACCGGCTTTATCAGGTGCTGTAAAAGAAATTTCATCTAAAACGCGTTCCATCACTGTTTGCAAACGACGGGCTCCAATATTTTCAATCCTTGCATTTAAATCAACAGCAATATCAGCTAAAGTATCAATAGCATCGTCAGTAATTTCTAAATGCACATCTTCTGTTGCCATTAAAGCAATATATTGCTTAATCAAACTGGCCTCAGGCTCGGTAAGAATACGCCGTAAATCTTCTTTCGTTAAAGCATTTAACTCCACACGAATAGGCAAACGACCTTGCAGCTCTGGCAATAAATCAGATGGCTTAGATACATGAAATGCACCAGAAGCAATGAAGAGAATGTGATCTGTTTTTATCTGCCCATATTTGGTAGCAACTATTGTTCCTTCAACCAAAGGCAAAAGATCTCTTTGTACCCCCTCACGCGAGATAGCGGCACCAGCTCCGCCATCTTGGGTTGCAATTTTGTCAATTTCATCAATAAAAACAATCCCATCATTTTCAGTAATGCACAATGCTTCTTGAATAATTTGATCTTGATCAAGAAGCTTTTCAGATTCATCATCAATTAATGGTTTGAAAGCATCCTTCACAGTTGTTTTACGTATTTTTGTACGACCACCAATCTTACCAAAAATATCTGACAAATTCATAATGCCCATTTGTGCACCTGGCATGCCAGGAATATCAAAAGTTGGCGCACTATTATTGCTATTATTAGCTACTTCAATCTCAATTTCTTTGTCATCCAATTCGCCTGCACGCAATTTCTGACGAAAATTGTCACGCGTAGCAGGACTTGCCGTTTTGCCAACAAGAGCTTCTAAGACTCGCTCTTCAGCATTAATATGCGCTCTTTCTTGCACCTCATCGCGTTTTTTTTCACGCACAAGAGAAATTGCTATTTCAACAAGATCACGAATAATCTGTTCAACATCACGCCCGACATAACCAACTTCTGTAAATTTAGTAGCTTCTACTTTCACAAAAGGCGCCCCAGCAAGTTTCGCTAATCGACGCGCTATCTCTGTTTTACCGACTCCTGTTGGCCCTATCATCAAAATATTTTTTGGCATCACTTCTTCACGTATCTGCCCTTCAAGTTGTTGTCGACGCCATCGATTGCGCAATGCGATAGCAACAGAACGCTTTGCATCCTTTTGGCCGATAATAAAACGATCAAGTTCAGAAACAATTTCACGAGGGGAAAACACAACACACATTTAAATAACTTTCTCCAAAGAAGACAACTCTGTATCCAATGTTTCAATGGTAAAATTGTCATTGGTATAAACACAAATTTCAGCAGCAATATTCATGGCTTTACGTGCAATAGCTTCTGCATCTAAATCCATATCCATAAGTGCCCGCGCAGCTGACAGAGCAAAATTACCCCCAGAACCAATCGCCATAATCCCATCTTTTGGCTCTAATACATCACCAAGGCCTGTTAAAACTAAGGTTGTTTTTTTATCAGCTACAAGCATCATCGCCTCAAGACGACGCAAATAGCGATCAGTACGCCAATCTTTTGCAAGTTCTACACATGCACGCATAAGCTGATTAGGATACTGCTCGAGCTTCATTCCTAAACGTTCTAACAATGTGAAAGCATCAGCCGTAGCCCCTGCAAAACCAGCAATAACTGTTCCATCTTTCCCAAGACGGCGCACTTTGCGTGCATTGCTTTTCATAATTGTTTGCCCAAGCGAAACCTGACCATCACCAGCTATAACAACTTTGCTACCTTTTCGTACAGTGATAATAGTTGTCCCATACATTCTATCAGGCTTATGTTCTCTCATAAGCTACTCCTTAATATTACTTCCCTTCATTAGATATAAAATCTAATCACCAATATCTCTATTTAAGGACATATACTAAAAAACACAACGACTAAGCATCTTTCAATTTATTTGAATCAGAGACAATGACATAATTGTTGTTCATTCAAATTATTGCTAAATAACTCTTGTAAACAGCACACATTGTTAAAAGGAAAATTATGAGAAAGATAGCAGTAGGAACATTGGGTGGAACAATTGCAATGGCAACGGATAGCTGTGGAAAAATGCAGCCAATTGTGACTTCAGATGCACTAATTAACAATATTCCTAGTTTAAAAAATATTGCTCATATTCATGCGCAAACATTAACACAATTGCCAAGTGGATCTCTATCTTTTAAAGTCCTTTTTGATACAATAGAGTGGGCAACACAACAAATCAAGGCTGGTGCAGATGGTATTGTTTTAACACAAGGCACTGATACATTAGAAGAGACAGCTTTTTTTCTTTCTCTTTACTGGAATAAACCTGAACCTATTGTTGTAACTGGTGCTATGCGTACACCCATTGATGCAGGTGCTGACGGACCCGCTAACCTTTTAGCTGCAATTCGTGTTGCTACTGACCAACAAAGCCGTAACAGAGGCGTCTTAGTTGTGATGAATGACACAATTCATTCACCTTATTGGGTACAAAAAAGCCATACCGTCAAAGTAGAAACATTTCAATCAGGTCCGGCAGGCACTTTAGGAACAATTTTAGAAGGAAATTTTTTTTACTTTAATAACCAAAATTTTTTCCCAACAACTTTCGAGCGTCCTCACAATCATGACCACCAAGTGGCACTCTTATATTCCTCTTTATCGTCTGACACAAACCTCATGAAGTTTTGTCTTGAAAGCGGACATTACGCAGGTCTCGTTATAGCTGGTTTTGGTTCAGGTCATTGCAGTTTTCAAGAAGCAGATATTGTACGACACTATGCCCCTAAAATACCAATCATCATCGCGAGCCGTTCTCATGATGGCTCAACCACCCGTACAACTTATGGCTATAAAGGTTCAGAAATCGATATGATTGCTTCTGGTGTTCTCATGTCTGGTTATTTATCAGCATTAAAAGCGCGTTTACTTTTATGGGCTTTTTTGGCACAAGGTTTATCGAAAGAACAAATCAGTACACATTGGAATGATTGGACTATCAGCTAAACAATATATTAAAAGAAAATGTGCCCAATAAAAGCTTTTTGAAAAAAAAGAACTGTCTTTTCATTCCTAATTATTGCCACTATTAGAAACAACACCTAGCAAAAGAAATTCTCAGCCAATAATAATAATTTGGGACCTCTATGTCAAAAACTGATCAAGAAGATGACCTGATCCGGTGCATGTATGAGAAATATTCTCCTTATAAAGTCTTCACTGCACAAGAATGGTCTCAATTTCGCGCAGATACACCACTGACTTTAACCTTCGATGAAATTAAACATTTACGATCACTTGATGATCCTGTCGACCTTGAAGAAGTGCAACGCATTTATCTCTCTTTGGCGCGTTTGCTATCATGTCATGTTGAAGCCATACAGAATCTATTCCAAAAGCGTCAACAATTTTTGCATCAAGAAAATATTAAAAAAAATCCTTTTATCATTGGTATTTCTGGCTCTGTTGCAGTAGGAAAATCAACAACTGCACGTATTCTTCAAGAACTTCTGAAACGTTGGGCATTCAACCTAAAAGTCGATTTAATCACGACTGATGGCTTTCTCTATCCTAATGCTGTATTGCAGAAAAAAAATCGCATGAATCGTAAAGGATTTCCTGATTCTTACGACATTAAAAAATTACTGCATTTTCTTTCTGCTATAAAAGCCGGCATTAGCAAGGTCAGCGCACCACTTTATTCACATATAACCTATGATGTATTAGAAGACCAAAAGGTTATTATTGACCATCCCGATATTTTAATTGTTGAGGGTGTCAATGTGCTTCAAGTTAATCGTTTTCCTAATGATAAAAGAATTGTGCCTTTTGTATCAGATTTTTTTGATTTTTCGATCTATGTGGATGCTGAAACAGATATGATTTGCTACTGGTACCTGGAACGTTTCAAACGTTTACGTAAAACAGCTTTTCAAAATCCTGAATCCTACTTTTATCGTTACGCACTATTAAGCGAAGAAGAAGCTTTAAAAATTGCTGAAAATATTTGGCGTACAATCAATCTAAAAAATTTACAAGAAAACATATTGCCAACACGATCCCGAGCTGACCTCATTCTACGGAAGGGAAAAAACCATTTAGTCGAATATGTCGCACTTCGAAAATTATAAAGGCCGAAAAAATATGCAACAATACCAAATCAATTTTACTTCAGAACGTGCTGACAACAGCTGTCCTATCTTCTTAATACACCCAAAAAATCTTAGTGATTTATCATTTGATGCGTCAACAACTGCGTGGATGAAAGTTAATGATTTTACTGGAAAAACAGGACAAATATTATTTGTGCCTCATGAAACAGGAACATTAAAAAAAGTTTTATTTGGGCTTGGCAATGATGAAGAGCCTTTCATCACTGGACTTCTTGCTAAACACCTGCCCACGGGCCATTGGCATTTGGAAGGAACGGCAGCAAATGAAATGAATAGCTATCTGGGATTAGCCTTAGGAAGCTATCAATTTAACCGCTATCACCAAAACCCCTCTTCCAAACAATTATCAATCCATGTCAATAATGTCATTAATCTTAACGAACTCAAACGCATTTTTGAAACTGTCTTTTTTGTTCGTGATCTCATTAATTGCCCTGCAAATGATATGAATCCTGAAACCTTGGAAACAGTAACACGCCAACTGGGAAAAACCTATAATGCTCATGTAACAAGCATTTGTGGAGATGAGCTCTTAACACAAAATTTTCCAATGATTCATGCTGTAGGACGAGCAAGCAACATCGCACCACGACTCATTGAATTACAGTGGGGACAAGAAAATCACCCCAAAATAACATTAGTTGGCAAAGGTGTAACTTTTGATACTGGAGGATTGGACATTAAATCAGCCAAAAACATGCTGCTCATGAAAAAAGATATGGGGGGAGGAGCACATGTTTTAGGACTGGCTAAACTTATAATGGATGCACAACTGCCTGTTCGTTTACAAGTTTTGATTCCAGCTGTTGAAAACGCAATTTCTGCTAATGCCTTCCGACCAGGCGATATTCTTCAAAGTCGTAAAGGTTTAAGTGTTGAAGTTGGCAATACAGATGCCGAAGGTCGACTTGTTCTTGCTGATGCACTCACTTATGGTGATGAAAAAAGCCCTCAATTTATGATTTGCATGGCAACTTTAACAGGAGCTGCTCGCGTAGCATTAGGTCCAGACCTTCCTGCATTTTATTGTCATGATCCTCTATGGGCACAAGAGATTTCTCAATCTGCTCACTCTGTTGCTGATCCTCTTTGGCAAATGCCTCTTTGGAAGCCTTATAAGGAGAAATTATCATCACAGATTGCTGATCTCAATAACACAACGGGTGACAGCTTCGCTGGCTCTATAACTGCTGCTTTATTTCTTAACTATTTTGTTGAAAAAGCTGAACATTTTGCTCATTTTGATCTTTTTGGGTGGGTACCAAAAGAAAAACCAGGCTATCCTGCTGGTGGCACAGCACAAGCTATACGCGCTCTTTATGATTTTTTTAAAAAAAACTATAAGACAAATGATTTATCAAGATCTTAAATTATATAAAATCAAAATAATGTTGTAATCCTGCCTTAAAAATAGATGATAACATACCATTTATATCGAAAGAAAAAACATCAACATAACTCACTGTCCTATTTTAAAAAAATGAAAGGTAATTTAGATGGAACATAAAGATCCACGGTTACACGCATTCAGAGATGATCTTGCAGACCAACGCCTTGAGCAAGAAGTCACTGCCAAACGCTTCGTTCAAGGAGAAAAAAAGCGTGTTGGTGTAGCTGTTGCTGGTTTGTTTAAAGATAAAAGTACAACAAGCGAAATGCAAACGGAGTGTCTTTTCGGGGAGGAGCTCTTGATATTTGAACAAGGAGAAACTCGGTCATGGGGTCAATCACTCAAAGATGGTTACGTAGGTTACATTGATACACAAGCTCTTGAGATACCAACAACAAAACAAACGCACATCGTTTCTGTGCCACGAACCTTTCAGTATTCACAAGCTGAACTACGTGGCCCCGTAAAAAGAACTTTATCTATGGGAAGCAAGGTAAGTGTTGTTGATGAAGTTGAAGTCCGTGATACACTCTATTCTGTTCTTGAAGATGGAACGGCTATTATTTCCCGACATCTTCGATCCATTGAACATGTATATGAAGATTATGTTGCCGTTGCACAAACTCTTATCCGTACGCCTTACCTTTGGGGTGGTGTCAGTGGCTTTGGAATTGATTGCTCAGGGCTTGTTCAATTATCTATGATGATGGCTGGTCACACGGTTTTACGTGATGCTGACATGCAGCAAAAAACTATAGGAAAACAACTCTCAGAAAATGAAAATCTTCAACGAGGCGATTTAATTTTCTGGCAAGGCCACGTTGCTATTATGTTCGATTATCAAAATATCATTCATGCCAATGGCAACTCGATGTATGTTACGATCGAACCTTTAGAGGAAGCAATCGCACGTATTGCCAAAAAAGATGGATATCCTGTAGCAAGACGCCGTCCATTTTAAAAATACTATCAACATCGTTTACGACATCTCGCATCACCAGACTGTTCCAACTCATCAGAGTGATGCGGTACGTTGTTACTTTCCTATATGCAAAAAAGCGTAGCTTTTCTCTCATTGAGACATCTGTTGACATAAAAATTTAATCAAAATATTTTATGTTATAGGTGTATTGTTTAGTATCAAAAGCCTTACATATCTGCAGTTTTCGTAAGAAAAAATGCATTACGACTATGATGAATTTTTGCTGATTTTATAGCAATTTGCCAATTATTTAGATCTCTTTAACTAGCTGTATGCCACAGCTTGAATTAACTTTTGAGTATGCCTTCCAAATCTTATAACTACATATCTATAAAAGAAGACAACAAAGGGATTTAAACGTGAAAAATTCTCTCTGGTTTCGCTTTTTCGTTCTCCTAACATGTGTGTCCATAACAGGAGGATTTTTATTCGCTTCCCTCACCTTTTCATATGCAGAGGTTTTGAATAAAAATTTTGGCCCTAGTGGTTTGCCACTCCCGCGATTTGTTTCAATTAAACCTGCCCGTGTTAATGTCCGCGTCGGCCCTGGTAGCAACTACGCCATTGTCTTTACTTACCAAAAGAAAGGCTTGCCTATTGAAATTATTCAAGAATATGATCAATGGCGTAAAATTCGTGATGCCGAGGGTGACGAGGGATGGGTTTATCAATCACTTTTATCGGGGAAACGAACTGCTATAACCATTCCATGGCAAAAAGATAAAACAAAAAGGCTTATGTTACGCAAAACGCCAACAGATAATGCACCACTTGTTGCAGAAGTAGAGCCTAATATTATCGGTAATATTCGTCAATGTGATGGATACTGGTGTGAATTGAGTATTGGTAAAGTCCGTGGATGGCTTCATCAAACCCAATTATGGGGGATTTATCCTGGTGAAAAAATTAAAAATTAACAAATTGTCCTAACACCCATTATGTTGAGTTTTTATCTCTTATCAAACGGACCTATTCTTGATCATCAGACTGGATTTTGGGTTTTAACCGAATGATCAAATCAACATGCACAATTTCCATATCTTCAGGTGGTTGAGGTAGATTTTCAATAATAGGAGATCCTTCTACATTATAAGGAATATCAAGAATACGATTTTCGCCCTCAATATAGAAATGATAATGATCAGATGTATTGGTATCAAACCAAGTTTTTGAACCTTCTACAGCAATAATCCGTAATAAACCGGCTTCAGTAAATTGATGAAGCGTATTATAAACAGTTGCTAAAGACACGGGTACGCCTGATCTAATTGCTTCTTCATATAATTCCTCAGCAGCAATATGGCGATTGCCTTGAAAAAAAATCATATGAGCAAGCTCCAATCGTTGGCGTGTTAATCGCAAACCATTTTTACGTAAATGCTCTTCCAGTTCAGATAAAGAATGATAATTCACAACTTTCTCACGGATATTTTTTTACCAAATTCTAAATTGTTTTACCCATTGACATATTATAAACTGCATCACATCTATATTTAAATAGGATCTAATATATTTAATAGGTCCGAAGTTCAATAAAATAAGGAGAGTACAAAGTATGAACTTTTCGTTTTATGCAAAAATAGCCTTTCGAGTGTAAGATGCATAAAAAAGATCTTTTGTCATTTTAAAATAGCATAAAATCATTTCCTTCTCTTTAAAATTTGCTCTAAAAAGCAAGTTGATACGAAGCGCAGAAAAATTACGTAAATAAAGGGAATAACAATGGCTGAAAGAAAGTCTTGCTACACTTATGAAGAGCTTCTGAGCTGCGCTCGCGGCGAAATGTTTGGTAAGGGTAATGCTCAACTACCTGCTCCACCAATGTTGATGATTAATCGAATCACTCAAATCAATGAGACTGGTGGTGAATATGATAAAGGAATGGTTCGTGCAGAATTTGACATAACGCCAGATCTATGGTTTTTTGCTTGTCATTTCATTGGCGATCCTGTTATGCCAGGATGTCTTGGGTTAGATGCTATGTGGCAATTAACAGGTTTTTTTCTTGGTTGGTTGGGCGAAAAAGGAAAAGGGCGCGCTATATCAACGGGCGAAGTGAAATTATCAGGTATGATAACTCCGAAAATTCAGCTGCTTGAATATGGAATAGATTTTAAACGTATTCGACGTGGAAATTTAGTCTTAGGAATTGCAGATGGATGGGTAAAGGCGGATGGAGAAGCCATTTATAAAGCCAGTGATTTGCGTGTTGCTCTGTTTAAAGAAGATTAGTATATTTCAATCAGATAGAACATTGTGTCACTCTGTATGAAACAAGGAGATGTAAATGCATCGTGTTGTTGTAACAGGAATGGGAATTGTCTCGGCAATTGGGAATGGAACACAGGATGTTTTAGCTAGTTTGCGCGCAGCAAAATCTGGAATTTCCTATGCACCAGAACATGCCGAATTAGGATTCCGTAGTCATGTTTATGCCAAACCGAATGTCGATATAGAAGCACTTGTTGATCGGCGAGCTATGCGTTTTCATGGTCGTGGAACAGCATGGAATCACATTGCTATGGACCAAGCAATTGTTGATGCAGGTTTAGAACCTCACGAAGTTTCTAATGAGCACACCGGTATTATTATGGGTTCTGGAGGGCCTTCAACGCGATCAATTGTTGAGGCTGCCGACATTACACGCCAAAAAGGTCCAAAACGTGTTGGTCCCTTTGCTGTGCCTAAAGCAATGAGTTCTACAGCTTCAGCAACTCTTGCAACTTTTTTTAAAATTAAAGGGGTTAATTATTCAATTTCTTCAGCCTGTGCTACATCCAGTCACTGCATTGGCAATGCTTATGAACTGATACAGTATGGAAAACAAAAACGTATCTTTGCAGGTGGCTGTGAAGATCTAGATTGGACATTGTCTGTTTTATTTGATGCCATGGGTGCTATGTCTAGCAAATATAACGATACGCCAGAAAAAGCTTCACGTGCCTACGACATGAATCGTGATGGATTTGTCATTGCTGGTGGAGCGGGTGTTTTGATTCTTGAAGAGTTAGCAGTTGCTAAGGCACGCGGTGCAAAAATCTACGGTGAGATTGTTGGTTATGGTGCTACATCAGATGGACATGATATGGTTGCTCCATCTGGAGAGGGAGCAGAGCGGTGCATGCGCATGGCGCTTGCAACCGTAAATAATAAAATTGATTATATCAATCCCCATGCAACAGCAACACCTGTTGGTGATCCCCCTGAGATAGAAGCAATTCGCCGTATCTTTGGAACAGGTGACCAATGTCCCCCAATTTCCGCTACAAAATCTTTAACTGGTCATTCTTTAGGCGCAGCGGGTGTTCAAGAAGCAATTTATACACTGTTAATGATGAATCATAATTTCATTTGCGAAAGCGCGCATATTGAAGAGCTTGATCCTGCTTTTTCAGATATGCCAATTATCCGTAAACGCTCTGATCATAAAGAACTTAATACCGTATTATCAAATACATTTGGCTTTGGCGGTACTAATGCAACGCTTGTTTTTCAGCGCTATGCATGAGTGGAAATTTTTAGCTGACTGCAAAACATAATCTTACGGAGAATAATATGAAAGGTTTGATGAAAGGCAAGCGCGGCCTTATTATGGGAGTTGCCAATGATCATTCAATTGCTTGGGGTATTGCATGTCAATTAGCCGAAGCCGGTGCTGAGTTGGCATTTACCTATCAAGGAGAAGCTTTTGGAAAACGTGTCCAGCCACTAGCAGAAAAACTTGGTTGCAAATTATTATT
This sequence comes from Bartonella bacilliformis KC583, assembly GCF_000015445.1. Lineage (NCBI taxonomy): Bacteria > Pseudomonadati > Pseudomonadota > Alphaproteobacteria > Hyphomicrobiales > Bartonellaceae > Bartonella > Bartonella bacilliformis. The sequence goes on from NC_008783.1 coordinate 1,316,133, forward strand.
TGAGTGTGATGTTGAGAAAATTGAAACCGTTGACTATGTCTTTAAGTGCCTTGAAAAAGAATGGAAAACTATCGACTTTGTTGTCCATGCTATTGGTTTTTCCGATAAAGCACAACTAAAAAGGCGCTATGTTGATGTTACAACACGTGAAAATTTTGAACGTACAATGGTAATATCGGCTTATTCTTTCACTGAAGTCGCGCAATATGCTAGTAAGCTCATGCCTCATGGTGGTGCATTCTTAACACTGACATATGGAGCCTCGCAGCAAGTTGTTCCAAATTATAATGTTATGGGTATTGCTAAAGCTGCATTAGAAGCTATGGTACGTTATTTAGCAGCAGATTTTGGTCCCCAAAATATCCGCGTTAATGCAATTTCAGCTGGTCCTGTACGAACTTTAGCAGGTAATGGTATTGCGGCCGCACGAGCAATTTTTTCATATCAGCGTCGTAATTCACCACTACGCCGTACTGTAGATATCAATGAGATCGGGAAATCTGCTCTTTATTTGCTTTCTGATTTATCATCAGGTGTTACTGGTGAAATCCATTATGTTGATTCAGGATATAATATTATGTCTACGCCAACGCTTGAAGAATTAAAGCAAAGCGAAGAATCTCAAGAAGAATAATGATTCATAATATCGGAAAATAGCCAAAATTTTTATTTTAAAAACTCTTCAAGACTTTTAAAAGATATTTTGAATTTATAAAGAACGTGACTCTGCAGTAAGCAGAGTCATCTCTATATCTTCAGAATTAAATTAAAACTCTTATTCCTTGAAAGGCAACGAACCCTCTAGTAACGGCTTTCCTGGACCTGTGACGCGTTTGGTAGTTGCTCTGTATCTGACGATTGTTCCTTTAGCATCGGTGCATTTGGTAAACGATCTTCTGGCACTTGCGTATCTAATAACTTTTCCTCTGGTATCTCTGCACTTGGAAACGACTCTTTAGGTGTAGTTACATCCATTTCTAATGTCTCTGGTCTAATATCTCTGGCTCAACAATACGCCCTGATCCCCCCATCATATTATAGTTCAAATGAGAAATGGCCCACCAAGTACCCCCGATAATAATGGTGACACACGTCACTGCAAACCACAAAGCTACAAAATTCCATTTTGCATCTGGACCAGAATTCAAGTGCAAAAAGAAAATAATCTGCACGATAATCTGAATAATGGCCATGCCGATAAGATAGATAACCTTTGTGCTAATTGCCCACCCTTCCAGCATACCGTACATCACGGGTATAAAAGAGCAAAAAGTGAAAATTACAGCCAGAACAAATCCAACTAAATAAGAGCGAATACTTGGATCATGTGTTTCGTTATGCTCACTCATTATAATGCTCCTAACAAATAAACCATTGTGAAAACACCTATCCAAACGATATCAAGCATATGCCAAAAAATTGAAAGGCACGATAAACGTGTTTTATTATCTTGATCTAAACCATTACGACGCAAATGAATAAACATCACAACCATCCAAAGCAGACCAGCACTCACATGAAGACCGTGCATACCAACCAAAGCAAAAAATGCAGACCAATAAGCGGATAGAACTTCTCGCCCAAAAATCTGCTTACCTGTTTCAAGATCGATCCCAGCATAAGCAGTAGCATCATAATAGTACACTTCATGCAAAAGTTCATGAAATTCGTAAATTTCCATCCCAATAAAGATCAATCCAAGGACAAAGGTAACAGCCATCCATAAACGCACACCAGCAAGATTACACTTATGAACTTGTATCATCACAAATCCATAAGTCAGTGATGACAGCAATAAAACAGCGGTTTCAGCCAAAACAAAATTTAAATTAATAAATTCATTGCCAGCCTTTCCTCCACCATAAGCAGCAGAAAATACAGCAAAACTCGAAAAGAGCGTTGAGAAAGCAACCAAATCCGACAGGATATAAACCCAAAACCCAAATATCATTGTCGAACTATCGTCGTGGTGATGCTCATGCGGATGATCATCATGCATTGTTATCACACTCATGCTTTTACTCCTTGTTCTTTAAGAACAGCTGTGAAAATATCTTCCGTTTTTTGCACCTCTTCAGCAGGGATATAATAACCATGATGATTGCCCAATAATGAACGACACATAATTGTCGCAATAAAGCCAATGAGCCCAATCACCACAAGCCACCAAATATGCCAAACGAGAGAAAAAGCAACAATTAATGAAAAGAATGATGCTATAACTCCAGCCGATGTATTTGCAGGCATATGAATTTTTGAAAACCCACTTGTTGGACGCTGATAGCCTCTCTTTTTCATATCCCAATAAGCATCCTCAGCATGCACTGTTGGAATAATTGCAAAATTATAATCAGGAGGAGGTGAAGAAACAGACCATTCAAGCGTACGCGCATCACCCCAAGGATCATTAATAATTACTGGTAAGCGCCCTTTATGTTTAACACCATACCAAATTGCCAAAACAATTTGCAACACGAGACAGAGAATACCAATAAGGATAATACAAGCACCCAGTGCAGCAATAATAAACATCGGCTGCCAACCAGGTTCAATGTAATGTTGCAGACGACGCGTAGCGCCCATTAAACCAAGAATATAAACTGGGAAAAAAGCTAAATAAAAACCAACAAACCAGCACCAAAAAGATGCAATCCCCAAAGCGCGATTTGGTTTAACACCAAAAACTTTTGGAAACCAGAAAGCTAACCCACCCAAATAAGCAAAGACAACACCTCCAATAATTGTATGGTGGAAGTGTGCTATCAAAAACAGAGAATTATGAAATTGCCAATCAGCTGGCACAATTGACATCAAAACGCCGGTTAATCCACCACCAACGAATGTAAATATCATTCCTATGCACCAAAGCATCGGAGGTTCAAAGCGAATCCGCCCCTTATACATTGTGAACAGCCAATTAAAAATTTTCACACCGGTTGGGATCGAAATAATCATGGTCGCAATACCAAAGAAGGTATTTACAGCTTCACCACCTCCCATTGTAAAGAAGTGATGTCCCCAAACAAGAAGCGAAAGAACCAAAATAACGATAATCGCCCAAACCATTGAAGCATAACCAAAGAGACGTTTTGAAGAAAAAGTTGGCACGATCTCAGAAATAATTCCAAAAGCAGGAATAACCAAAACATAAACCTCAGGGTGACCAAAAATCCAGACATAATTAATCCACACCATTGGATTACCACCAGCTGTATTGGTAAAGAAATTCATACCTAAATAACGGTCACCCGCCAATAATAGGAACGCCACAGCTAAAACAGGATAAATAACCACAATAAGAATATTACTAACGAAAGCACCCCAACAAAAAACAGGCATTTTCAGCATGGTCATCCCAGGAGCACGCATTTTAATTATAGTTGCTATCAAATTAACTGATCCCATAGTCGTCCCAATACCAGCAAGCTGAAGCGACCATAAATAATAATCTACCCCTGTATCTGGACTATTTTGCAATCCTGAGAAGGGCGGATACATAAGCCATCCCCCCCGACCGAAATTGCCAATACCAAGCGATACGTTAATTAGTATCGCTGCAGCAACTGTAATCCAGAATCCGAAATTATTTGCAAATGGAAATGCAACATCACGAGCACCAATTTGAAGCGGTATAAGATAATTGAAAAGACCAAATAAAATTGGTGTTGCCATGAAGAAAATCATAATAACACCATGAGCTGAAAAAATTTGATCAAAATGATCCGGAGGTAAATAACCTGATTTTTCACTCCCAAGTGCCAAAGCTTGATGTGTCCGCATCATAATTGCATCAGCAAAACCACGAAACAGCATGATAATGCCAAGAACGACATACATAATGCCTATACGTTTATGATCAACTGTTGTGACCCAATTTCGCCAAAATACACCCCACCAACCAAGTACTGTTAAAGCAATAACAACGGATATACCACCGAGAACAATTGCAATACATGTATAAAGAACAATCGGCTCATGTGTCAGTGCATGAAAAGCACCTGCTGTAGGATCTGTGAGTCTTCCAAACATTTTTCAGCCCAATAAAAATAATTTCAGTATAAAAATAATTTCAGTTTTAAACAAACCCTTCTTTTAAAAAGGGTTTTTACTCAATTAATAATTCCTAAATAGCATCCGGATCAAAAACAGAACAAAGGGCACCCCAAAGTGTCTGAGCAGCAGCACGCTTCATTAAGTCCTCATTACATATCGTATTTTCATCAACACACCGATTAACAATCCGATAATAAAGCCGTTTCTCAACAGGTGCAAAATAACGCACTTCAGCATCTTTTTCTTTCGCGGCAATATCATTCATACGAGGCGCAATAGCAAGCTGACGATAAGATACACGATCAAGCTTTTGACCATTATCTCGAACCTTGGTCACCCAATCATTGAAATCCTCCAAAGACACAGAATGCCAATGGAAACGCATATGTGAAAAACCATCACCGCTATAATTTGCTGAATTTCCATTGAATATTCCTTTTTCATCAGCAACTAAATGCAATTTAGAATTCATCTGCGGCATAGCATAGAGAACAGTACCAAGTTTTGGTACCCAGAAAGCATTAAGAGAACTTTCTGACGTTAACTGTAGTAACACCTGACGATCTTTCGGTGCATAAATCTCATTAATCGATGCAATACCATATTCCGGATAAATAAATAACCACTTCCAATCTAAGGCTACAGCATTAACTTGCAAAAGCTTTTCCTCACCAGCAACTTCCACTGGAAGAGGATTTGAGGGTTCAAGCCTATAAGTATAATAAGCTGTCAAAGCACCTAGAATCACTATGATCGCAATTGGAACACCCCACATAAAAGCTTCAACTTTATTTGAATGTCCCCAATCAGGTAGATAATCTGCTTTCGTATTCGAAGCACGATATTTTATTGCCAAAACAATCACTGCAACCATCACAGGAATAACAACGCAAAGCATAACAAAAACGCATATAGCAATCAAAATAAGCTGTTGGCGCGCAACATATCCTGCCGGCTGAAGAACATCGATCTTGCAACCAGATAAAAGCAACCCTACTCCCAAAATTGTGAGCATCTCTATCTGTTTAACAAAGCTTCTCATCTTACCTGTCCCATTATATGCTTGGAAATTACCGAAAACAATAATGGCATTATTATAGGCATACTTTATTTATTCAACAAAAAGTTATCAAAAATTCTAAATACTTAAGTTAACAGTGTTTGATTGCTTCTTTTTTTATACCCATACCTAAGTTGTTTAGCGATATATTCAAGAGCAAACAAATATCCTTCATGACCACATCCAACAATGACAGCGTCTGCGCTTGCAGAAACGTAAGAATGATGACGAAAAGCTTCACGTCGATGAATATTCGATAAATGAACCTCAACTATGGGCCCTGAAAACATCTTTAACGCATCAAAAATCGCAATAGATGTGTGACCATAAGCAGCTGGATTAATAATCAACCCAGCACTCATACCAATTGCTTCTTGTATCCATTCCACCAATTGACCTTCACAATTAGTTTGATGACATTGCACCATAAATTCAAGCTTTTTTGCATAATCTTGGCAAGATTTTTCAATATATTCTAAAGTTTCAGTGCCATAAACTTCTGGTTCACGTTTACCCAAAAAATTTAAATTAGGGCCATTTAAAATCGTTATAACCGTGGACATGATAAGCCTCTTTTTTTCAATTATTAGCCTATACAACTTAAGTGCATATCTCTTCTTTTAACAAAGCTCCATCTTCAATTTCAAAAAATTCTGCCCGTCCTTTTAAGGAATCAAACAAAATACGATCTGTCCCCGTCATAAATGTTTGACCACCTAGATCATCAAGAATATCGAATAAAGCCGCACGCCGATAAAAATCAAGATGGGCAGCCATTTCATCAAGAAGAAAGATAGGCGCCATATTCGACATCACACCTGTTAGATGCGCATGACACAAAACTAAGCCTATTAACAAAGCTTTTTGTTCACCTGTTGAACATGATGCTGCAGCCATATTTTTATCAGCATAAAAAACTTGCAAATCTGTGCGATGTGGTCCTTCCAGTGTCCGTCCAGCAGCACGATCCATTGCACGATTGCGACGCAATCGGTCTAGAAACTCCTCTTCAACATCTACTGCTGACATCTTCCTTAGAGCTTCCTCCAAAGAACCATCAATTTGTAAAAAAGCTCTTGGAAAAGGTATAGATGCTGACATTTGCACAAACGTATCATTCAAGAGCTGAACAACATCAATCCGTGCTGCTGCAATAGCTGTCGCAAGCTCAGCCATCTGCATTTCCAGAGCGTTAAACCAAGCACGATCATCATTTCCATCTGCAAATAAACGATTCCGTGCGCGCATAGCCTTATCATAATCAGCTATACGCCGACCATGCAAGGAATCAATAGCCAAAACCATACGATCCAAAAAACGGCGTCGATCGAGTGTAGGTCCCATAAAAAGCCCATCCATAGAAGGAGTCAATGCGCTAATATGACAATAATCTGTCAAACAATCACACGCCTCATTCTCACCATTGATGTGTAACCTGCGATTGCTACCACCAGCTTCCAAAGCTGTACCAATACTCACTTCACCATAGAGAGCACATTGAAGGCGAGCAAACACAACAAACCCCTCTCCCTCACCCCTAGAACAGCTAACATCAGAATAAGCTGCACGCCGTAAACCACGGCCAGGAGCAAGAAAAGACAGTGCTTCTAGTAAATTGGTTTTACCCGCGCCGTTATGACCAGTAAAAACAACATGTCGGCTTGAAAAATTAACATTCAAAAAGTGATAATTACGATAATGCGCTAACTTCAGCTGTGTTACTGCCACTCTATGCACATGGCCAGCACTGCATTGCAAAACACATCATCCTTAAACACGAATGGGCATCAGCACATAAAGCGCATTTGTATCATGACTATCACGAATCAGCGCTGGCGCTCCAGCTTCATCCAACATAAAAACTATCTCATCACCTGAAAGCTGCGCAGCAATATCCAGGAGATATCGTGAATTAAAGCCTATTTCAAGCGGATCAGACGCATAATCTGCAACCAATTGATCCTCTGCACTCCCTGAATCAGGGTTATTTACCACAAATCTTAACTGCCCATTTTCAATCGTCAACTTTACTGCACGTCCACGATCACTTGAAATCGTAGAAACACGATCAACAGTAGAAGAAAAATCCCGCCGATTTACAGTCAATTTTTTATCATTTCCAAGAGGAATAACGCGTTGATATTCTGGGAATGTTCCATCAATTAATTTTGATGTCAAAACCACAGACCCTACAGAAAAACGAATTTTTGTTTCTGAAAGCTCTATACACACATAATTATCAGCTTCCTCTGAGAGAAGCCTTTGTAATTCCCCCACGGTTTTACGAGGAATAATAACACCTGGCATACCCTCGGATCCTGAAGGAGCTTCCATATCAACTTGTGCTAAACGATGACCATCAGTAGCAACTAAACGCAGTTTCAAAGCGCCATCATTAACGATATGAAAATAAATACCATTAAGGTAATAACGCGTTTCTTCAGTAGAAATAGCAAATTGCGTACAATCAAGCAGATGCTTTAAATCTGATGCTAATAAAGAAAAACGAAAATTAAACTGACCTGGAAGGGATTCAGGAAAATCCATTTTAGGAAATCCTTGAAGTCGAAAATTAGCAAAACCAGAGATAACAGACATTGTGTTTGGGCGGTCTGCATCAACAGCTAATATAATCTCGTTACCATCAGGAAGCTTACGAACAATATCATAAAGCAAATGCGCTGGGACAGTGATTCCCCCCGTTTGCTCAATGTGAGGAACTGAAAATTCCGTAATTTCTAAATCAAGATCTGTTGCTTTTAAGCGCATACCATCACTATCTGCGTCAATGAGTACATTCGACAAAATAGGAACAGTATTACGACGTTCAACCACACGGTGAACACAGCCAAGAGACTTTAAAAATTGATTGCGATCAATTGTAACGCGCATAAAAATCCCCGTTGATCATTGACTTCATAACTTTAGAAACTTGCTAAACTAAGAGTCTTTGATTCCTTAAAAGAATCACAAATCAAATTTTATTCAACCTCTTTTAAAATGGCAATAGGCACTGCATAAGCAAAAATAGTCAATCTCATCAACTTTCTATTCTTCTATTAAAGTTATCAATGCTATACAGTCTGCTCTCCAATTAATCGCTTAAGCAATTCAAGCTCTTTAGCTAAAGTCTGATCATCACAAACCAAATCTTCAATTTTACGTACTGCATGCAAGACTGTTGTATGATCACGTCCTCCAAAACGACGCCCAATTTCAGGCAATGAACGAGGTGTTAACACTTTTGCCAAATACATCGCTACTTGTCTTGGCTTAACAATCGTACGAGTACGACGATTAGACAATAAATCTTGCTTAGAAACATTATAATGGCGCGCAACAGTACGCTGAATTTCTTCAATTCGAATTCGCCTTAACTCACTTGAACGGGTCAAATGGCCTAATAATTCATCAACCCGCTGCAATGATAAATCAGTTTCAAAAGACTGACGAAACAATAATTGATTGAATGCTCCTTCAATATCACGACCTGATCCTAAAACCGTTTTAGCAATATACTCCAAAATATCGTCAGAAATCGCAATCGTATTATCATCTTGTTGTGCTATCTTTAATCGTTGGCGTAACATTTCCAAACGCATTTCATAATCCGGTGCTTCAATCTCAAGAGCTACCCCTCCTTGAAGACGAGATCTAACCCGAAGATCCAACGATTCTAATTCTGCTGGCGGACGATCTGCTGCAACCACAACCTGTTTTGCACTATCAAGCAACATATTGAGCAAATGACAAAATTCATACTGAATCGACCTTCCTTGTAAAAACTGCATATCATCAATGATCAAAAGATCAATATCACGAAGCTGTTCTTTAAAAGACAAAGCATCATTATCGCGAATCGCTGTTGCAAAACGCCACATAAAATATTCAGCAGTCAAATAAATAACCCGCGTAGACGTCAAACGCTTTAAAGCAGCGGCAGCAATAGCCTGCAATAAATGAGTCTTTCCCAAACCAACAGACGCATGAATAAAAAGAGGATTAAATCGCAAAGCACTTTTATGCCCTTCAGCAACCGAACGCGCCGCTGCTAATGCAACACGATTAGAAGCCCCTTCAACAAAACTGTCAAAAGTATAGCGAGAATCAAGTGGTGAACCAAAAACCCCCGTTTGCGTATTCCTTGCTGAATTCTCTGTATAATTCTCAACTAAAGGTAAAGCGTTTGATTTCTCCGACATAGGAAGAACAGGATTACCATTCGTCCTGCACACAACGTTTTTCGCAACACGCTTCATATCACGAACAATAACTTCAACACGAAGAATCGCAGAATTTTCCTGCTTCCATAAACCGGTTAAAAGAGAGCCATAATGATTATTAATCCAAGAACGTAAAAACGCTGTAGGAACAGAAAGTTTCACAAGATTACGATTATATTCGGAAAGCTTCAAACGGCCAAACCAACTGGTATAAGCTTCAATACCAACTTGCGTTTTCAACTGCGCCATCACACGTGCAAAAGCAGCTGCTCCTTCCTCTTCTGAAATAACCGGATATTCCACAGAAGTATTTGCACTAACTGGTTCACTGATATCCATCATTTTATTTACCATTTCCTCCGTCGATAAGATATCCACTGAAACTCTTTTTAAGGAACTAACTTTCGAACTCAATTTATCCACCATTTTCATATCGATAAAAACCATACTCCCACTTTGCTAAACAAAGAAATTGAAGCAGAGTAGAACACCCTTCCCCATAAGACTTCTTATCCTCCCCCAGGACATCACCCTCACGGCTTCATTGATAAAGATGACCAATAAATTTACCTTACACTGATCATACGATACGTTCTTCCATACGGAGATATATAAATAAGGAAACTCAAAAACCAAACACAAAGCCTATTTAAATCAAAGATTTACACAATCCTGGATTAAAAAATTTCCTACTCAACACCATAATACTGAGCTGACATAAATCTTGTGCATTTTCAATTTCCACAAGAACCATACAAAACAGCAGAGGTAAAATGCAAGAGGTCAAAATAAAATCAAAAGACCAAAAAAATCCGCAATAAATTTATAATTTTATAAAAGAATAAGAAAACTTATTGATTCAATTAACTTTTTTTTACAAAAAATTTACCAATAATAAAAAATCTGCTCATGTCAAAAAAAATAAAAAAAAGCTTGACAAAAAAAGACTCTATTAAAATCCACAATTCTTGTGGATAACTATCTGGATTTCATAAATTTAGTATATTTTTAAATGGGTAAACCATTTTGCAATATAATCCAGCAGTAAATAAAAAAAGCCAGTACCTCACGGCAGGTACTGGCTTTCTATATCAAATGAAAAAAGCTCTAGGCGCTGATTGCTTTCAAACGTTTTACCAAACGTGACACTTTCCGTGCTGCAGTATTTTTATGCAAAACCCCTTTGGAAACTGCGCGCATAATTTCAGGTTCACAATTTCTAAATGCCGTTTCTGCAGATGCTTTATCACCCCCAGCCAAAGCATCATTAAACTTACGAATAAAGGTGCGAACGCGAGAACGGCGAGCTTTATTAACTTGCGTGCGTTTTGCGATCTTATTCACCGCCTTTTTAGCCGAAGGTGTATTCGCCATAAATGAATCTCTCTTTTCTACTCATCGGTAAAATGAGTCTAAGCCACATCGATACCGAAACAAATAATAATTAAACTAAAGCTATCTGCTAATTGTGAGCTTATAACGTAACCTTAAGGTTGACGTCAATTAAATTCTCAAAAACCAAGAGTAAAAATAAAGCGCTTTTACCACGATTTTATTAAGCTCTTAAACAGATATGCTCTGTTTAAACCACTAACTGACGCAAAACATACTGCAAAATGCCACCATGATGTAAATAATCTAACTCATCTTCAGTATCGATACGGCACAACAAGGGCATAATTTTTACTGTTCCATCCATAAAAGTGATTGTAGCTTTAGTCTTTTGACGAGGTTTCAAATCATTGATTCCCTCAATCGTTACCTGTTCATCTCCTTTTAAGCCAAACGACTGCCAACTTGCACCTTCTTCAAACACAAAGGGAACAATACCCATACCAACAAGATTAGACCGATGAATACGCTCAAAGGATTGAGCAATTACAGCCTTTACACCAAGAAGATTAGCGCCCTTAGCCGCCCAATCACGAGATGACCCATTGCCATATTCAATACCTGCAAAAACAACAAGTGGAACTCCGTTCTGCCTATATGACACTGCTGCATCATAAATTGTTGTTTCCTGCTTTGATGGATAATGAATTGTATACCCCCCTTCACGACCATTTTCTCCTAGCATAAAGTTACGAATGCGAATATTGGCAAAGGTTCCACGCATCATAACTTCGTGATTCCCACGACGCGTTCCATATTGATTAAAATCAGTGACTTTAACACCGTTGTCAGTCAAATATTTTCCAGCAGGTGAATCAAGCTTGATCGAACCCGCAGGGGAAATGTGATCAGTTGTAATTTTATCACCAAACAAACCCAAGATTCGTGCATTTTTAATATCTGCTAATGCACCAGGAACTTTTTGCATATCCTCAAAATAAGGGGGATTACGCACATAAGTTGACTGATCATCCCAGGAATAAGTTACACCAGCAGGAACCTGAACTTTTTGCCAATTTTCATCCCCCTTAAACACATCAGCATATTTCTCAACAAAAATTTCACGCGTAACATTTTGTTCGATAAATTCCTGTACTTCTTCAGAAGTTGGCCAAATATCTTTTAAATACACCGGTTGACCGTCTGAACCTTCACCAAGAGGCTCCTTAGTTAAATCTTTACACACTGTCCCTGCTAAAGCATGGGCAACAACCAACGGTGGCGAAGCCAAATAATTTGCTTGCACATCAGGCGACACACGTCCCTCAAAGTTGCGATTACCTGAAAGAACTGCTGCAGCAATTAAACTATTATCATTAATCGTTTTAGAAATGGCTGGATGCAACGGACCAGAATTTCCAATACATGTTGTACATCCAAACCCTACTAAATTAAATCCTAAAGCATCTAAACCTTTTTGAAGACCTGAACTAAGAAGATAAGCCTCTACCACTTGTGAACCCGGTGCTAAAGACGTTTTAACCCATGGTTTGCTTTTAAGACCTTTTGCAACAGCATTACGCGCCAAAAGACCCGCTGCAATAAGAACACTAGGATTTGACGTATTCGTACAAGAAGTAATTGCAGCAATCACAACATCCCCATGACCAAGATCATAGTGTTCATTCTCAACCCTATAACGATCATTGTGGCCACTGACTTTCTTATAATCCTCAACTAAGGCCATTTTAAACCCCTGCCCTACACTTTCCAACGCAATACGTCCTTCAGGACGCTTGGGGCCAGCCATAGAGGATACAACGCTTCGCATATCTAATTCAATTGTATCACTAAAAACAGGGTCAGCTGTACTTTCATCATGCCACATCCCTTGTGCCTTAGAATAAGCTTCTACCAAAGCAATTCGATGTTCATCGCGCCCTGTCATATTGAGATAACGCACTGTTTCTTTATCAATGGGGAAAAAACCACACGTCGCTCCATACTCAGGTGCCATATTCGCAATCGTTGCTCGATCCGCTAGTGTCATATGCTCTAAACCAGGACCAAAAAATTCAACAAATTTACCAACGACACCCTTCTTACGTAGAATTTGCGTAACCATCAAAACTAAATCAGTAGCAGTTACACCTTCCTTCAACTTCCCTGTCAAACGGAAACCGATGACTTCAGGTAACAACATTGAAACCGGCTGTCCTAACATTGCCGCTTCTGCTTCAATACCCCCAACACCCCAGCCTAAAACACCTAAACCATTAATCATCGTTGTATGCGAATCGGTTCCCACACACGTGTCAGGATAAACTGTCTGACAATCATTCTCATCCTTCATCCACACACATTGCGCCAAATATTCCAGATTGACCTGATGACAAATCCCTGTTCTCGGAGGAACAACACGAAAATTTTGAAAAGCCTTCTGTCCCCACTTAAGAAAACGATAACGTTCACCATTACGTTCATATTCACGCTCAACATTTTGACTAAATGCTTTCGGATTCCCAAAATGATCAACGATAATTGAATGATCAACAACGAGATCAACAGGAATAAGAGGATTGATTTTGTTAGCATCACCCCCAAGATTAACCATAGCATCACGCATTGCAGAAAGATCAACAACAGCAGGAACACCAGTAAAGTCTTGCATTAAAACGCGTGCAGGGCGATAAGCAATCTCTGCACCAGCACGACCTTTATCACCTAACCATTTAGCGATATTGAGGATATCCTCTTTCTTGACTGTGCGACCATCTTCAAATCGTAACAAATTTTCAAGAAGAACTTTCATCGAAAATGGCAAACGGGAAGCATTTTCAAGTCCATTTTTTTCCGCTTCAATTAAGCTATAATAAATATATTCTTTGCCACCAAAATTTAAAATTCTGCGACAATTAAAACTATCAACTTGAGACATGGCTATTCACCCTCATACTATCAAATCACTCGCTTCCCAGAATGAATAATACAAACCACAAGCCAAGTCGCAACTTGAATGCGGGTATAAAACTTTTCCGCTATCCATTCCCCGTCTTCTCACTAGCAAATTTGGAGATTAGCCCCAAAATCTGTTTCACACCAATCATTAGTGTAGTGCATGCTTTATAGAATTATTCTTAGAACTATTCTAGATACAATTGCACAAAAAATATGTTTTTTGCTTTATAATACAATAAGAATTACAGAGACAAAGGAGAGAATAAGCAATCCATGATGTTATTGGGCAAAAATTTAACAGCGTATAGAAATGAAAAAATTCTCTTTCAAGGCCTTTCTTTTTGTTTATCCACGCAACAACTCATGACAATCACAGGTCCAAATGGCATTGGAAAATCTACATTGCTACGAATCATTGTCGGTCTTCTTAAAACTTCTGAAGGTCATGTCGTGCTTCAGGACCAAAAACAAACATACCCTGTAGCAGCTGCATGCCATTATCTTAGTACCCAAAATGCCATGAAAGCTTTTTTATCAGTTATCGATAATCTGAAATTTTGGGCAGAATTTTATGGTCAAAATCTTTGCCAACCTTATGAGGCCCTTGCAGATGTTGGTCTTGCCGATCTTGGACATTTACCCTTCAACGTTTTATCAACTGGTCAAAAAAGACGCGTAGCTATCGCTCGCCTCTTATTATCTTATCGCCCTATTTGGATTTTAGATGAGCCAATATCCGGGCTGGATAATCATGCTCAAGCTATCTGCGCTAATCTTTTTCAACATCATCTCAACCGAGGCGGAATGATTATAGCGGTAACCCATACGCCTCTTGGTCTTCCTGAAAACCATATGATTACTCTAGAGAATTTTTTACCTTCCCAGGAGAGAGTAGAATGAAAGCTCTATTCTGGCGCGATCTCAAACTAACCTTAGCTCCACAAAATTCTTTATTAACAGGGCTTTTGTTTTTCATTGCCATCATTATGATGACCCCTTTTGCTATAGGGCCAGATCCAGACATTCTTGCACGAATAGGTCCAGGCATGTTGTGGCTTGGGGCTCTTTTCGCAGGACTCCTTAACCTTAACAAACTTTTTCAAACTGACCATGATGATGGAAATCTCGACCAATTTATCCTCTTTGACCAAAGGCAAAGCTTAGCATTAATTGTTTTTACCAAATGCCTTGCTCATTGGTTAGGAACCATGCTGCCCATCATTTTTGTGACTCCTATTTTGGCATTTACTCTCTATTTGGATATGACGACAATTTTTGCGACAATGCTTACCCTTTTATGCGGAACACCTGCTATCATTTTTATTGGCTCTATTGGTGCGGCATTAGCAATATCACTTTCACACAGTACTATCCTTATTTTTATCATCATTTTACCATGGACAATTCCAATAATGATCTTTGGCATTGCAACTGCCACAGCTCCAACAACACAAAATGTTTCTTTTTTTACTGCCCTGGCTTTTCTTATAGCCTTTTCACTCTTTTTTAGTGTATTTAGTTCTTTTGTAGCAGCGATAACACTTAAATATTTATCAGAGTAAAAAAGAAATTGTCGCGAAACCAAAGTCTGCCTATTATAAATTTATGGATAAATTATCGCACAATAAAAACACGAAATTGGCCTTCGCAAATTCAACCCGTTTCATGCAGGTCAGCAGCACTATTTTGCCTTGGTTAGCTAGTATCACAGTGTTTTTGCTTATTCTAGGTCTAACTTTGGTTATACATTCTCCTCATGATTATCAACAGGGAATTACTGTCAGAATTATGTATATTCACGCACCATTTGCGTGGTTATCTACACTCTGTTACATCATGATGAGCGCCGCCGCACTCAGCAGCTTAGTTTGGGGTCATCACCTTGCTAGTATAGCCCTTAAATGTGCTGCACCTATTGGAACAATCTTTACAGCCTTGGCTTTAATGACAGGAGCTCTTTGGGGGCGTCCCACATGGGGAACATGGTGGGTATGGGATGCTAGACTGACATCAGTTTTGATCCTATTTTTTATCTACCTCGCTATTGTCATGCTCTCTCGCGCTTTTCATAACCAGGTCAAAGCTGCATATGCTATAGCAATTCTGACACTCGTCGGATCAGTCAATATCCCCATTATCAAATTTTCTGTCAGTTGGTGGAATACACTCCATCAACCGGCATCACTATTACGCGCAGGTGGCACAACAATTGACAGCACCATGTTATGGCCATTGATAACAATGACTCTTTGTTTTACTTTTCTGTTCATCATATTGCATTTACTGGCTATGCAAAATGAAATCACTTACCGTTATATACAAACACTTCAAAATAAAGCAGCCGACCGCACTCAGAACCAGGACTCTTCGTTATGCTCGACCTAAATAACATCCAAAATCAACATTTGGAAAATTTTTCTCAACGCATTGATCGTCTCCTCGGTACCCTTCATCATGAACAGATTGTTGTCTTAAGCTATGTACTTTCTGCAATAATTCTTCTTTGTCTCATTGGACATATCATTCGTAAGAGCGCACACCAAAAAAAGATCCTGCAACAACTGCAAACAAAAGAGCTGATTTGGAAAGAAAAATACAATGAAAACCGCTCCATCCAAATCTAGAAAAAAAATGTCTTGGCTTGTTTTATTGAGCCTTTTTGGACCATTCTTGCTATTTCTCCTTCTGATCACGTTTTTTTTTAGCTCTATAGATAAAAAATATCTCTATGATGCCTCTTTCATTCCGAACGCATTCATTAGAAAACCAGCTCCTAAAATTCACCTTCCTTTATTAAATAATGAGAATTATTTAAATTCAGAAGAATTTAAAGGACGCGTAACATTGGTTAATTTTTGGGGATCTTGGTGTCCACCTTGCCGTCAAGAACACCCCATTCTCATGGAAATCGCAAAAGATCAACGTTTTGATCTTATTGGAATTAATTATAAGGATAATAAAGATAACGCCCAACGTTTTTTAAATAATTTTGGTAACCCTTTTAAATATGTTGGTTTTGATGCTTCAGGGTACACCGCTATCAACTGGGGCATATATGGACCACCGGAAACTTTTGTTTTAAACAAAGACAGCGTTATTATCGCTACACATATTGGCCCTTTAACATGGCAAATTTATCAGCAAAAAATCCTACCCAAAATTGAACAAGCCATAGCGACTATACAAAAATCATCCGATGATAAATCACTCATTTTACCCAAATGAACTGTTAAAAATCGAACAAAGCAGAAATTCTGCTTTGATTTAAATTATGTACGCTTAAAAATACATGTCTATTTTTCTTGTTGCACTCAAGACCTACTCATATTTTGTTGAAGAAAATTTTTCATCTTCATTTCAATAAGAAGCTCAAATCTCAAATAATGAAAATAACAGCATCTTCTCAAAGAAAGAAAATTTATATCCACCAAATCAAAACTTAATTAATGCAATCTGATGTTCAACTCAAAATATATTGCGAGCATTACACTCTTGCCCGCCGTCTTTCTGAAATTGGTTGAAATGCTATCTTAGCATGAAAAACACAATAAGGACTGCCTTCCCCGGAATCAGCACCACAAAAATGAAAATCTGATAATAAAGGATCCCCAACCGGCCATCTACATGTATTCTCACTCAGTTGCAAAAGATTAAGATGACGCGCCATAGGAACAACGACTTTTGATGTTGCAGAGACATCATTATTTTCTGTCGTGTCATGCGTCATAAGATCTACTTTTAAAGCTGTTGTTCTAACACTACAAGACGGAGAAATTTCTGGCGTTACCGATGGCGTAACACGATGCACTCTAGATACTGAAGATACTATATCAGCGGTAAGTGTTTTTTGCGCACGCGACACTACCTGCACTGTTTTAACACGTCCTGGTAATTTTAAGCGATGTACTTTACCGATTACAGCATTCCTGCTAACCTCACCTAACTGAGCAGCGATTTGACTTGCACTTAAACCTTCATTCCAAAGCTTCTTAAGCAGTTCAACGCGCTCATGTGTCCAACTCATACCAGAACTCCATTCCGATCATTCCATTGAGGTATATTCAAAAGCACCTCAAATGTATTAACCATATTTAAAACAGTTTAACGAAGTATCTTAATACTTTGAAACAAAGCATTCGAAACTTCATTGAACCCGTGAGATTTGCAAACGGATATATAATCTCGTTTGTTAATTTAAACTACAATGTCCAATAACTCTATGACAAGAGCCTTTCCTTCTTGAAGTGTGCTTTTAAGGTGTTTTCCCCAACTTGCAGATCAATATCATAAATAAACCTTTGTATTTATTTCGACTCTTGTACGCAAATACAGTTTATTGAAACCTTTTATTAATTAGCGCGATAGTCTATCATTAATAAAGCATTGATTACATTGCTTCACAAATGCAGCGTTGTTTTATTTATCATGAACAGTGCTCAGAAAAAGGAAATAATGATGAGCACAACCTCTGCGCAGTCACTTTATAATAGCTTTAATCGACGTAATTTACATTTTACACAAGGCGATGGTGTATGGCTTATTTCTGATAAAGGAGAGCGTTACCTTGATTTTACATCTGGCATTGCTGTCAATGTTTTGGGATATGGTCACCAAAAACTGATTAATGCTCTTAAAACACAAAGTGAAAAACTCTGGCATGTTTCTAATCTTTTTCAATCCCCTGAACAAGAGGCTCTTGCTATGCGTCTTTGTGCGAATAGCTTTGCCGATAAAGTTTTTTTCTGTAATTCTGGTGCTGAAGCACTGGAATGTGCATTTAAAACTGCTCGCCGTTACTATTATACCCTAGGTCAACCAACGCGTGTTGAAATTATTACTTTTGAAGGTGCATTTCACGGTCGTACACTTGCAACGCTTGCAGCCGGTGGACAAGAAAAATATCTTGAAGGCTTTGGCCCTAAGGCTGGTGGCTTTGTTCAAGTTCCCTTTAATGACGAAAAAGCTTTGCGTAATGCCATTAATAACAATACAGCAGCCATCCTTATTGAACCCATTCAAGGAGAAGGAGGATTGCGGATAGTCCCTCATGAAACTTTAAAGTTTTTACGCAACCTATGCGATGAGAATGATCTGTTATTAATTTTGGATGAAATTCAAACCGGAATAGGACGAACAGGAAAATTATTCGCTTATGAATGGAGTGATATCACACCCGATATTCTTACCCTTGCAAAAGGACTAGGAGGAGGCTTTCCATTAGGAGCCTGTCTTGCAACAGATAAAGCTGCAAAATGTATGATACCAGGAACTCATGGCTCAACTTTTGGAGGTAATCTTCTTGGCATGGCTGTTAGCAATAGCGTCCTTGATATTGTCTTAGAACCAGGCTTTCTTGATCATGTTCAACACGTAGCCAATAAACTAAAACAAGGACTTTCAACCCTTCTTGATACTTATCCTGATGTGATCAGCGCAATTCAAGGAACAGGCCTTATGATAGGTGTTCAATGTGTAGTCCCTCAACAAGAGCTAATCACTGCATTAGAAAATGAACATATTCTAAGCGTTGGTACAAGCAAAAATGTCGTACGCTTTTTGCCCCCTCTTATAATAACTGAAGACGAAGTATGTGAAGGCTTGCATCGTATTAAAAAAGCAATTGATCATCTTTCGCAAACTAACAAAGAAAGACAAATATAATATCTATGACACATGCTCTTCGTCACTTCACCGACTTATCTATTTTAACTCCACAAACAGCGCGCACTCTTATCGATTACGCCAAAACCCTCAAAAAAACTTTTAAAGAAGGAAAAGCCTCAAAACCCTTTGTTGGAAAAACACTGGCAATGATTTTTGAAAAACCATCAACACGCACTCGCGTTTCATTTGATATTGGTATGCGTCAGCTTGGTGGGGACACGCTTATGTTAACAGGTTCAGAAATGCAACTTGGCCATAGTGAAACTATCGCTGATACAGCACGCGTATTATCGCGTTTTGTAGATATTATCTTATTGCGTACTGCAGCACATCACCGAATGCTTGAATTGGCGCAATATGCCCAAGTTCCTGTTATTAACGCCCTTACAGATGACACACATCCTTGCCAAATTTTGGCGGATATTCTTACTTATGAAGAACATCGTGGCCCCATTGCTAGCAAAATATTCGCTTGGGTAGGAGATGGTAACAATGTTCTCCATTCTTTGATTGAAGCAACAGCTCTTTTTGATTTTCACTTACGCTTTGCGACACCACAGGGGAGCGAACCACAAGCACGATATATCAACTGGGCACGTGAACGAGGCGCTCATATTACATGCACCCATAATCCGCAAGAAACTGTCGAAAATGCTGATTGCATTATCACTGACACGTGGATTTCTATGGGACAAGAATTTCGTGCTCGCAATCACTCGATTTTTCAACCCTATCAAGTTAATGAAGCCTTAATAAAACTAGCGAAACCTGATGCTCTTTTTATGCATTGCCTTCCTGCTCACCGTGGCGAAGAAGTTGTAGATTCTGTAATCGATGGACCACATTCTGTTGTATTTGATGAAGCTGAAAATCGTCTTCACATTCAAAAAGCAATTCTTTCTTGGTGTTTACAAGATGCGTTCTTCTCCACATAATAATTTGTCAAAACCAAACATAAAAAAGATATGAAAAAAAAATCCGACCAGACTAAAAATGACATCCATTTCAATGACATTGACTTAAACAGAGAGGATACTGTCATCCCCTTTCAAGTTGAAGGACTTGACACCCGTGGACGAGCTGTACAACTCGGAGAGGTTTTAAACTCTATCCTTACACAACATCAATATCCTGAACCTGTTTCATATCTTTTAGCAGAAGCTTTAGTTTTAACTGTTCTCCTCGGCACATCACTTAAACTTGAAGGCAAACTTATTTTACAAACCCATTCCGATGGGCCAGTAAATATGTTAGTATGCGATTTTACAGTTCCTTCTAATCTACGAGGTTATGCACGTTTTGATGAAGAACGCTTAAAACAAGCAATCATTGACAATCAGACATCTCCAGAAATGCTGCTTGGAAAAGGCACTTTGGCCTTCACTATTGACCAAGGAGCCCATATGCAACGCTACCAAGGAATTGTTGCATTAGATGGATCAAATTTACAAAAAGTTGCCTGTACTTATTTTGACCAATCAGAACAAATTGCGACCAATATCCGTTTAGCGGTCGCTACATTAATTCATCGTGACCAGCAAGGACAAATGAAGAAAAGCTGGCGAGCAGGAGGTATTTTAACACAACTCCTGCCTCAAGCATCCTCTCATCAAAAAATACAAGAAGTCAAAACCCATAACCAACTTGAAGACCAATGGCAAGAAGTTAAGGCGCTTACTGAAACCATTGAAAATACAGAACTTACTGACCCTCAAGTGGGAACTGGACGATTATTATTCCGCCTCTTTCATGCACAAGGTGTTAAAGTTTTTAAAGCCTTCCCAATTGTTGCTCAATGTTCTTGTTCCCACGAGAAAATTAAAGAAATATTAGATGGATTTTCTTCAGAAGAACGAATTCAAATAACAGAAAATGAAAAAATTTCCGTTACATGTGAATTTTGCTCAACAATTCATCATTTCAAACCACAAGAACTGTCTGAAACAAAAACGTAAAAATATTTTCTGTGATGAGAAAAATTTTATTCTCTCATTAAAGAATAGCAAAAAACACGGATTTTTCGCCTTTCGGAATATGAATATCAATGCTGTCTTTATCTCTGCACTTAACCTATATGCCTGTAAAATAAAGATAACTCATCAGCGCTACCTTAAATAAGGAATCAAGAGGAAATTTTAGAATTCGTTACAGATTAACCTCGGAAAATTTATAGTTTTCCTATCGCTCACAAATATATGAAATTATTTTCATTAAAATGGATAGAACAAAATAATTTGCACTATATTGCCCTTAATCAATCGAAAGAAGCAAAACTGTAATGTAAAAATCGCCTTTTATACCCTACAGCGTCTCTCCAAAATATTACCCGAAAACATCATACTCTATGCAACTGGTATAAAGCCAAAAGCATTATGCCCTTTAGATAGAACGACGCAGCCAAACATAAAGCGCACCCCGGCCACCATGCTGGGGACTAGCTTGCTCAAATGCATAAACATAGCATCGAAAAACCGCCGTTGATAACCAATGAGGAACAAACCGATACAAAGCACCATCACTCCCATGTGATCGGCCTTTTCCTGTTATAACCAAAACATGACTCAATCCACGCTGCTGAGAAGACTGAAAAAATTCTTTTAAAGAAAAATAAGCCTCATCTTGTACAAGACCATGGAGATCAATCCGTGCTTCGATAGGACGGTGACCTTTCGCAACTTTACGATATATTGCGCGATTGAAATGCTGTATTTTTTCTGTTTGCGCAACCATCTCCTTTCTTCCCCTAACCATCGCTGATCTTTGTTGAGGTTCTTGAAAGAGTGGAGCGACCTGTGCCACTTGTAATTTTTTATTTCCGATATTCTCAATATCTTTTTGCACGGAAGGAGATAAATCTCTATGAAGAGGTATGACAGTCTGACAAACCTTTTCCCACAACAAACGATCTTGTGCAATCAATAGCTTTAGTTTTTCTTCCCATTCATTTATGGCCACTTGATCTTCCAACTTTATTGAATCTTATTCAAAACACCAAATAAACAAAAAATTATTTTAACTTTCATCTTCCGTTGCAAAAAGCTTCCAATTTGGATTTTTCGATACACTGTCACGAACAAAAGTCCAGACATCTCTGATTTCTACAATAGCTTCAGGATCACCATCTATACGCTCTTCTTGCTCATTATAAATCACGGAAATAATTTCACTGACAATACGCACAGTGAGCAACTCTTCTCTTTTTTGCATTTCTGCTGCAATAAATTCAACCTTATTAATCCCAACAAAAGTAAATTGAATTCTTTCATTTCTTTTTTCGCGCTGTTCAATAGCCTTACAAAAACTTTCAAAAACATTTTGAGAAAGAAGTTCTTTAAGCTGATCGCGATTGCCTTGCGCAAAAGCTGTCATGATCATTTCATAGGCAACTTGAACACCATTTATGAAAAATTGAGGAGAAAAACTAGAATCAGCCTGACGAATAGCTCGCAAACCGTCATTTAATGCGCTTCCTTTTGGTGCAATTGCGTCAATGTCACTAAAATCACCCTTTTGCGCATTAATTTGCTGAGGAAATGAGGTAATATCACCTGTTGTATCTGCTTCAACCTGTTTTTTAGAATGACCAGAATAAGGATTGAAAGGAGGTCTTTCAAAACCAGTACGTTTACCTAATACATTACGTAATTGTACAAAAACAATAACCATAACAACAAGAGCAATCACAAATACAACATCAAATCCCATGATTGTCGTCAATCTCCAAACCTAAAAATGATCCATAAAAACATTGCAATCAATAACATCTATCAATACACATGTAAAATAAGTTAATTCGCCATTCAAAGCCATTCAAAATAGTGTTAATTAAATTGTATTTATGATTCCCTGTTTAAGTTAAAACAATAGTGCTTATATAAATTCTTTCTATATAAAATATTGAAAAGGGAATTTTCGCGTGACAAAATTTTATCATATAAAACCCCGCTTTTTACTGATTATTGTCCTTTGCGCTCTTTTTGTCGAAATTACTGGTTTTATCCTCGTTGGAAGGGAAATTGGGGTTTTAGCAACTTTAAGTTTAATCTTTTTGACAATGATAAGTGGGAGCATTTTACTCCGTATTTATGGCATTAACCTTCTTAAAAATATACAACGTGATCTTATTCAAGGGCATATGCCAACCCATAATATAAGCGATGAAGCTTTTATTCTTATTGGTGCAATTTTACTCATTATTCCTGGTTTTGTAAGCGATATTATAGGAATATTACTTCTTATAAAATCAGTACGCACTTGTGCTCAATCCCTCCTCTCATTATTAAAAAATAAAACCAATGCTAACGCTAAAACAACTACTCAAAATAAATTTGAAAATATAATTGAGCTTAACGCAGAAAATTATCAAAGCTATGATGCTAAAGAATCTCCTTGGCATAAAAGCAATGATAATCATTCAAATGAAAAAAACTTAACAGACACAGAAAAATAATAAAGATAATGAGGACGTTTCTTGCAACCTTTTGCAAGGCATGATAACCAACTTATTTTTAGAGTTAGAACAAATTATCTAAGATAATGAAAGGTTTTTAATATGGCTCAAGGTGGTGAAATAAATAATGATAATGAAAAACCTATTTTCGCTGTATTGACTCAATATTTGAAAGATCTCTCATTTGAGAATCCAAACGCTCCTCGGTCATTGCGTCCACGGGAAAAATCACCCAAAATTGACATCAATATTAACGTTGATGCTAATCCAGTTGGTGATGATAATTACGATGTTGTCTTATCACTTTCAGTCAAAGCCGATGATGATAATGACATATTGTTTCATGTAGAACTAGTTTATGGTGGTGTTTTCCATATTCAAAATATCCCACAAGAACATATTATGCCGCTGGTTTTCATTGAGTGTCCCCGTCTTTTATTTCCTTTTGTACGGCAAATTATATCTGATGCGACTCAAAATGGTGGCTTTCCACCTCTGTGGATCGATCCAATTGATTTTGTAACTCTATTTCAACGACGTATTACTGCAGAGCAAAAAGATAAACCAACACAATCGTCCTAACAGTCTTTTAGCACAATCATGTGTACTCTGTTGTTGCTTTTCTTATCATTGGTAAGATCATAAAATTAGGTATTTTTGTTTTTTTAGCAAGATTTGTCGAGAATATAGGTAGTATCATATTTATAAAATCTGTATCATATCCATTCAAAAGTTCATAATAGCGCTTCACCAATAATCTTGGACATTATACTAATCATTTAAGGTAATGATTAGCCAGGCTTCATAAAATGAGTTGACCCTGTTAATCGCATTAAAGGATATTGCTACATCGCCTCTATAATAGAGGCTCCATTTGTATGAAAGATAACTACACTCTTAAAATTCCATAGCCTTCTTGTTGTTTACAAAGCTGAAATTTGGAAATGCTTACAATATTTTTCATTCCTGATAATCCTAATCCATTGATAAAAGAAATTATTTCTTCAAAGATCTCAGCATTTTTTAGCACGACCAAGAGTATCTTTAACCTGTTTTTTTATTTCTAATGCTTAATGAACATGACAATTAAACACCATCTATCATAAAAATGGGTCACGTCTAGCATTCAAATCATGCTTATAAGCCTCTAAATTATTAATATTCTTTTTGGCAACACCACTTTCCATAGCTGCACAGGCTACTGCAGTTGAAACAACTGAAAGCAAACGAGGATCAAATGGAACGGGTATGATATAATCCGGACCAAATTTCAATCGACGGCCATTATAAGCTTCCATAACGCTCTCCGGCACTTCCTCACATGCCAAATCTGCAATAGCTTTTGCTGCAGCAATTTTCATGTGTTTATTAATAATTGTCGCACGGACATCAAGTACACCACGAAACATATACGGAAAACAAAGAACATTATTAATCTGATTAGGATAATCTGATCGACCTGTTGCTATGATAGCATCATCACGCACTTGCATAACCTCTTCCGGTGTGATTTCTGGATCAGGATTAGCCATAGCAAAAATAATCGGCCGCGGGGCCATTGACTTTACCATTTTTCCGGTTAATGTGCCTTTCGCTGAAACCCCGAAAAATATATCAGCACCCTCCATCGCTTCAGCAAGAGTGCGTTTATCTGTTTTAGTAGCATGAGCAGATTTCCAAGGATTCATGCCCTCTTCACGACCTTCATAAACAATCCCCTTCGTATCACATAATAGGATATTTTCAGGTCGGAAACCGATCTCCTTAAGCAATTGAATACAAGCAATACCTGCAGACCCTGCACCATTGCAAACCAACCGCGTATTCTCTATATTGCGTCCTGTTAAACGCAAAGCATTTATCATACCAGCAACCGCAACAATTGCCGTTCCATGCTGATCATCGTGAAAAACAGGAATATTCATTATCTCACATAAGCGATTTTCAATAATGAAACAGTCAGGTGCTTTAATATCTTCAAGATTAATACCACCAAAAGATGGCTCCAAATGACGCACTAAATTGACAAAACTTTCCGTATCATTCGTATCAACTTCCAAATCAATGGCATCAATACCAGCAAAGCGCTTAAAAAGCACTGCTTTTCCTTCCATCACTGGTTTAGATGCTAAAGCACCCAAATTTCCTAAACCTAAAATAGCTGTTCCGTTTGATATAACAGCAACAAGATTACCTTTGGCTGTATAATCATAAGCCAGCTCAGGATTTTGAGCAATTGCTTTAACAGGCACAGCAACCCCTGGCGAATAAGCAAGTGCCAAATCATGCTGCGTTTTCATAGATTTTGTCGCAACAATTTCGAGCTTTCCAGGTCGACCATAACTATGAAAATCAAGAGCTTTTTGTTCATTTTCACTATAAACCGCTTTATGGGTTTTGTAATCTTGCTCACTTTTTTTCATTTTACTTATTTTTCTCCAAAAATAGTATAAATCTTGCTTGGCTTATAGGTTCAACTATTTGATTTTAAATTTGATTCATAGTCCAGAAACCATTATGCTCATTCTCTATAGGTAATTTACCATATATTTTCATTCACAGATAATGAAGATATGGACTGAAGTAAATAAAAAAGACGTAAAGGGATAAGCGCAGAAAAATGGAAAAAGGGACTGAACATAAAAGTAACGTAACTCTACAGTCTTTCACCTCATCTAGCACACATCAAGAACGTCTTACCCCCATGATGGAGCAATATATAGAAATCAAAGCAGTCAATAATGATTGCCTGCTTTTTTACCGTATGGGTGATTTCTATGAATTATTTTTCAATGACGCAATTATCGCTTCTCAAGCCTTAGGAATTACACTTACAACACGCGGCAAACACTTAGGTAAAGATATCCCAATGTGTGGTGTTCCTGTTCATTCTGCTGATGATTATTTGCAAAAACTCATCGCTTGTGGTTATCGAGTTGCTGTATGTGAACAAATGGAAGATCCTGCAGAAGCAAAAAAACGTGGCTCAAAATCAATCGTTCAACGTGAAGTTGTTCGCCTTGTTACGCCTGGAACCATAACAGAAGAAAAGCTCCTTGATCCAACACGCGCAAATTATCTAATGACACTTGCCCGCATCAAAACTAGTGATAGAGAAGAATTTGCTTTGTCTTGGATTGATATTTCCACTGGCATATTTCGTGTTACAGAAAGTCATCATGAAAAGCTTTTAACAGATATCATGCGCGTAGACCCGCAAGAAGTGATAGTGGCCGATTCATTGTTGCATGACAAATCTCTGAAATCACTTTTTAATGTTCTTGGTCATATCATCTCACCTCAATCAGCTACTCTTTTTGATACAATCACCGCTGAACATGATATTTGCAATTATTTCAAATTATCAACCCTTGAAGGCGTTGCTGATTATTCACGCCCTGAACTTTCAGCTATTGCTGCTGCTATTCGTTATATTGAAAAAACACAAATCACCCATCGCCCCCCTCTCATGCGTCCCGAACGCCAGAATGAAAAAGCGACTCTCTTCATTGATGCTGCTACCAGGCTTAACCTTGAACTTATTCGAACCACATCTGGCCAACGCGACGGAAGTTTGTTAAAAACCATTGACCGCACAGTTACAGGAGGTGGTTCACGTCTTCTTGCTGATCGCTTAATTTCTCCCCTAACATCTCCTGAAGCTATTGATAAACGCCTTGATTCAATTGCCTTTTTCTTGCGTAATACTTCTCTTTCAGAAGCTGCCCATCTTATTTTGAAAGGGGGGCCAGATATGTCGCGTGCCGTTTCACGTTTAGCTCTTGGTCGAGGAGAACCACGTGATATCGCTACAATTCGGCGTGGTTTTGAAATTATTAGTGAGCTAAATCAATTACTCAATAATAAATTGCTTCCCCAAGAAATAAGTGATGTGAAAGAAGTGTTTTCACGCTTACCTACTGCCTTGCATATTCGTCTCAATCAAGCATTGACTGATGATCTTCCACTTCTTAAGCGTGACGGAGGATTTATTCGCCCTAATTATCACCAAGAGCTGGATAAAATGCGCAATTTACGTGATGAATCACGCCGCATCATTGCGGAACTTCAAGTACGATATGCTAAAGAAACGGACATTAAAACACTTAAAATCAAGCATAATAATGTTTTAGGTTACTTCATTGAAGTTACAACCTTACAAGCATCCGCGCTCACGAATAATCCACAAGCAAAAGCGCATTTTATTCACCGACAAACAATAGCGAATGCTATGCGCTTCACTACAACAGAGCTTGCTGAACTTGAAAGCCGCATTGCCCATGCAGCAAATCACGTTATAACGCTTGAGCTTGAAATCTTCGATATGCTTGTGAATGAAATTATCGCACAAGCTGATTTCATTCGTAAAGTTTCTGAAGCACTTGCTGTTTTAGATGTGTCTGTTGCTTTAGCGTATTTAGCTGAAGAACAAGGATATTGTCGTCCAATCATTGATAATTCTCTAACCTTTCATATCACTGCAGGACGCCATCCTGTCGTAGAGCAAGCACTACGAAAACAAGCAATAGAACCATTTGTTGCCAATGACTGTAATCTCTCTGCGAAAAACAATCACCAATATGCAGCAATCTGGTTGTTGACAGGTCCAAATATGGGAGGCAAATCAACATTTTTGCGACAAAATGCCCTTATTGCTATTATGGCACAAATGGGCTCATTTGTACCAGCTACTTCGGCCCATATCGGTGTTGTTGATCGTTTATTTAGCCGTGTCGGCGCTTCTGATGATCTTGCACGAGGGCGCTCAACCTTTATGATGGAAATGGTTGAAACAGCAACTATTCTTAATCATGCAAGTAGCCACTCTCTTGTGATTCTCGACGAGATTGGACGCGGTACATCAACTTTTGATGGCCTCTCAATTGCTTGGGCAGCTGTTGAATATCTTCACGAAGTTAATCATTGTCGTGCCATTCTCGCCACGCATTTTCACGAAATGACAGCACTCACCAAGAAACTCGACCGCCTTCATAATGTAACCATGAAAGTCAAAAATTGGGAGGGTAATGTCATCTTTCTTCACGAAGTGACTGAAGGAGCTGCTGACCGATCTTATGGAGTACAAGTTGCAAAGCTTGCTGGACTTCCCGAAGAAGTTATTACCCGCGCAACAGACGTTCTCCATCAATTAGAACAAAGCGAAATGGCTGGAAAAGGGCACAAATTAATTGATGACTTACCCCTATTTAATCTTCAAACAATATCCACCACACATAAAAAAACAGATAAATATGACGCAATTAAAGAAGCTTTAAAAAATATCCATCCTGATGAGCTTTCACCTAAAGATGCTTTAGAAGAACTTTATCGTCTTAAAAAACTTGAAAAAGAATCATCTCTTTAAGAGAGATTTAATAACTATTATATATACAGCGCTTTTTAATCAGTACATAAACCTGATTTCAAATGTTTATGCTACAAAGAAAAGTATACTGATATTTTTGGTGGAGCTAAGCGGGATCGAACCGCTGACCTCTTGCATGCCATGCAAGCGCTCTCCCAGCTGAGCTATAGCCCCACAAAAAGCAGATTCTCTTTCAAAAACAAGATAAAGCATAAAACGAAGTTCTTAGAACGAGAAAAGTCTAAGATCAAGAAGAATTCGTCTTCAATAAAAAGAATACAAAATTCTCTTGCCTTTTTTAAACATTATCATCACTAAGAACATTATTACCAAGGATATCAGTCATATCGTCATCCTCATCACTTTCATCATGAGACAAGAACGTATCTTCATCATCCCCGAGATCTACATCTTCATCCACTAAATCAGGAATATCATCATCTTTAGAATCGTCAACACCTTCTTCAAGTAACATAAAGGCAGACTTTTCTACTGTATCAAGCTCTTCAGTGTCAGCGTCTTCTTCACTACCTGCCTCAGCGGCTACAACCTCAAAATAAGATCGTGGATAAGAAATCCCCGTATAAGGTGACACTATAGGATCACGATTAAGATCATAAAACTTCTTTCCCGTTTCTGGGTCAACACGCTTAGTTCCAAGTTCTTTATTTGCCATGGACCGTGCCTCTTCAGTTAGTTATTTCATTTTAAATGACAAGTTTTTACGGTGCTTAAGCGAAAAACAATGTGTTTGTCAAAGATAAATGTATATTCTGCACGAATTTTCTTATGAAGCTTATCACAGCATGTGCTAACAAGTACCTAATTCTGTCAAATTTAGATAAAATCGATATAGTTTCCATGCAAAATGCAATACCTGCAACAGCTCAAAAATCAACTGCTCTTTCTGGAAAAATTAAAATACCAGGTGATAAATCAATCTCTCATCGATCTCTTATATTGGGGGGATTAGCAAATGGTGAAACACATATTCATGGACTTCTTGAAAGCGATGACATTTTGCATACAGCTGCAGCCATGCAAGCGATGGGTGCTCATATTCGTAAGGAAAACGGTATTTGGATTATCCGCGGAACTGGTAATGGCTGCCTATTGCAAGCACAAAAACCTTTAAATTTTGGCAATTCTGCAACAGGAGCCCGCTTAATCATGGGAATGGTTAGTTCCTATCACATGAAAACAACTTTTACAGGCGACGCTTCCTTATCCAAACGTCCGATGGAGCGTATCCTCAATCCACTGCGTTTAATGGGTACCAATATTGAAGCAACATCGAACAATTTGCCTTTAACACTTTATGGCCCCAAAATGGCTAATCCAATTTGCTACCGCCTGCCTATAGCCTCTGCCCAAGTTAAATCATCAATCCTCCTTGCTAGCCTGAATACAGCTGGCATTACAACCGTTATTGAACCCATTCTTACCCGGGATCATACAGAAAAAATATTAGAATTATTTGGTGCTAAACTTGATATAGAAACAAATAAAGAGGGCACGCGTTTCATCCATATGCACGGCCAGCCACATCTTACTGGACAAAGTATTGATATCCCAGGTGATCCCTCATCTGCTGCTTTTCCACTCATTGCTGCTCTTCTTATTGAAGATTCCGATATCATAATTGAAAATGTTCTCATAAATAGCTCTAGAATCGGTCTTATCCAAACATTGTGGGAAATGGGAGCAAAGATTGAATTTTTAAACCAACGCCAACAAGGTGGAGAAAATATTGCCGATCTGCGTGTTAGATCATCAGTGTTAAAAGGTGTTACTGTACCAAAAGAACGAGCTCCCTCAATGATTGATGAATATCCTGCTTTAGCAGTAGCAGCAGCCTTTGCTGAAGGTAAGACGACCATGCTCGGAATTGAAGAACTGCGTGTTAAAGAATCAGACCGGCTTTCTACTATTGCGCAAGGATTAAAAATTAACCATGTAGATTGCGAAAAGGGTGTAGATTTTCTCATTATCCATGGACAAAACTCATCCAAAGGTCTAGGTGGTGGATGCATCAAAACACATCTTGATCATCGTATTGCAATGTGCTTTCTTGTTTTTGGGTTGGCATCAGAAAAACCTGTTACTATTGACGATAGACGGGTAATTGCGACCAGCTTTCCAGCATTTATCCCCTTAATGAACCAGCTTGGAGGCAAAATTCATTGAACCCTTTTGTCATTGCAATTGATGGCCCAGCCGCTTCTGGTAAAGGCACTTTAGCACGCAAAATTGCTGCTCATTATCATTTTCACCATTTGGATACTGGCCTCACCTATCGTAGCGTTGCTCATGCACTTTTACAACAAGGATTGACTTGTGATGATGAAACAAGTGCCATTGCACATGCAAAAAAACTTGATCTTAACATTTTAAATCCAAATCTTCTCAATGCTCATGAAATTGGCGAAGCCGCTTCAAAAATAGCAACTATACCAGCTGTACGAAAAATTCTTGTCGCTAAGCAACGGGATTTTATCAAAATTCCTCCAGGAAGCGTGCTTGATGGACGCGACATTGGCACCGTTGTTTGTCCCGATGCAGATATAAAATTTTATATTGTGGCCAATATTCAAACACGCGCAAAGCGCCGTTATCAAGAAATTTTAAAAAGAGGAAGACACGCAGATTATCAGAAAATCCTTGCTGATTTAAAACAGCGCGATGAACGCGATATGACTCGTCAACAAAGTCCTCTTAAATCAGCAGAAAACGCCCACTTGCTTGATACATCCGAATTGAGTATAGAAGAAGCATTTGCAGCTGCTTGTACATTGATTGATCCTCTCATAAAAGCCCGAGCAGCTCTGTAGAATCATCAAGGTGATTTCCATATCTAGCGCTAATTTTTCTTCCCATTTAAAGGAAAAAATTATGGAATGATCCTATGTCAACACTAACCCAGCGCTAATGCCTTTTGTAATAAAGGTATGTATTAGGAGTTTTTATGTCACAGTACAATCCCATGGTAGAGGATTTTGAAGCCCTTTTAATGGAATCTTTCCAAACCAACGATCTCAATGAAGGATCTGTTGTTAAAGGTCGTATCATCGCAATCGAAAAAGACATGGCCATTATTGATGCTGGCCTTAAGGTAGAAGGACGTATTCCTCTTAAGGAATTTGGTAACAAAGGTAAAGACGGTTCGTTGCAAATCGGCGATGAAGTTGAAGTCTACATTGATCGCATTGAAAATGCGATGGGTGAAGCTGTTCTATCACGTGAAAAAGCACGTCGTGAAGAAAGTTGGTTCCGTCTTGAAGAAAAATTCAATGCCGGTGTGCGTGTGGATGGAGTTATCTTCAGCCAAGTAAAAGGTGGATTTACTGTTGACCTTGATGGTGCTGTTGCCTTTTTACCTCGTAGCCAAGTTGACATTCGCCCTATTCGTGATGTTGCCCCTTTAATGCACAATCCACAATCGTTTGAAATTTTGAAAATGGATCGTCGTCGTGGCAATATTGTTGTCTCACGCCGTACCGTCTTAGAAGAAAGTCGTGCTGAACAGCGTTCAGAAATTGTTCAAAACCTTGAAGAAAATCAAATCGTTGAAGGCGTGGTCAAAAATATCACTGATTATGGTGCTTTTATTGATCTTGGTGGAATTGATGGTCTTTTGCATGTTACCGACATGGCATGGCGACGTGTTAGCCACCCCTCTGAGATCCTGACAATCGGTCAAACGATTAAAGTTCAGATTATTCGTATCAATCAAGACACACATCGTATCTCTCTCGGAATGAAACAACTTGAAAATGATCCGTGGGATAGCATTAGCGAAAAATATCCAGTGGGTAAAAAAATCACTGGTTCTGTTACCAATATCACAGATTACGGTTGTTTTGTTGAAATCGAACCAGGAATCGAAGGACTGATCCATGTTTCTGAAATGAGCTGGACGAAGAAAAACATTCATCCTGGAAAACTCCTTTCTACATCACAAGAAGTAGAAGTTGCTGTTCTTGAAGTTGATCCTTCTAAACGGCGAATTTCCCTTGGTCTCAAGCAAGTATCCGAAAATCCATGGGTGGCTTTCTCCAATAATTTCCCTATAAATTCGCAAGTTGAAGGGGAAGTCAAAAATAAGACAGAATTTGGTCTCTTCATCGGCCTTGAAGGTGATGTTGATGGTATGGTTCATCTTTCTGATCTTGATTGGAATCGTCCTGGTGAGCAAGTCATTGAGACTTATAACAAAGGTGACGTCGTTAAAGCTGTTGTTCTTGATGTTGACGTTGAAAAAGAGCGTATCTCTCTAGGAATTAAACAGCTTTCCTCTGATAAAGTTGGAGAAGCAGCAGCCTCTGGTGAGCTCCGTAAAGGTGCTGTCGTTACCTGTGAAGTTATTGGAATCAATGACAATGGTATTGATATAAAATTGGTTAACCATAATTTAGAAACAACCATCCGTCGAACTGATTTGGCACGTGATCGTGATGAACAACGCACTGAGCGTTTCTCTATTGGACAGAAAGTTGATGCCTGTATTACTGCATTTGACAAAAAAACGCGTAAGCTTTCAGTATCCATTAAAGCCTTAGAAATTGCGGAAGGAAAAGAAGCTGTTGCTCAATATGGTTCAACAGATTCAGGAGCTTCCCTTGGTGATATTCTCGGTGCTGCATTAAAAAAGCAAGAACAAGATTAATCATCAATTATTAAGAATGAAGACCGCCTATTTGGGCGGTCTTTTTTTATCCATCAATGGAACATCTTCTTAAGAATTCAATTATTTGTCTGGTAAGACAATTTCAAACATTTTCGGACAAAAAATTATTTTTTCTATGTACCGTTCATTATTAGGATAAAATGCTAAAAACTTACTGGATAAAGAGAAAGATTGTATCTTTGAATAACAAAAATATTATGGTGCTCAAACAATTATGCATGAAATGGTTCTTTTCCCGACAAATAGAGATCGGTTCTCTTTCTCAAACCAACTTTCCTATTCGTTCGACTTATAAATCGCAGGAAGAACTCTATAAATTAGGCTATGATATGGCCTTTGGACAAGAAATTTTACTTCCCGAATATGAAGAAAAAAACTATTTTCGCGAACGATTGGTTGAAAATGCTAAACTCATTCTCCACGCCTTTCACACCAGTGATGTTGCAGCCAGAAACAACGAGACAATTGCACCTTCTGCTCAATGGCTTATCGATAATCATTATACCATCGACAAAACCATACAACAACTACGCTGTAACTTATCTAAATCATTTATAAAACAGCTCCCCTCTTATGAAAAAAAAGCAGAAGTTCCACGTATTTTTGCTTTAGCCTGGCTTTATATCGCCCATACAGATAGCATAATTTCACAAGAAACACTTACGGCTATAGTCAATGGCTTTCAAAAAGTTTGTTATTTAAAAATTGGCGAATTGTGGGCTCTACCCTCTATTATTCGTATGATTTTAATTGAAAATGTTCGCCGTCTTTCATCGCATATTGAACATGCTCAGCATATGCGCCATTGCGCCAATCAAGCAGCCGATAAAATTGCTCTCGCAAAAGATAAAGATGAAGCTAGATTACATACTCTTTTCACTTTTTATGAAAAATTAATCACTGATTCGACCTTTTCAGCCCATTTATTTTATCGTCTTCGGGGTTCCTCCATTGATTCTACAACAGCATTAACATGGCTTGAAAAAAATTTGTGTCGCCATGGCAGTAGCCCAGAAATTACAACAGCCAATGAACATACCCGTCAAGCAGCAGACGGTGTCACCATGGGCAATATTATTCGTTCTCTCAAAACTATTGATGACATTGACTGGACAGTATGGTTTGAAACTGTCAGTTCTGTAGACCTTGTTTTGCGTGAAAACAGTGACTTTTCTGAAATTGATTCTCACTCACGTAATGCCTATCGAAAAGTGATAGAGAAAATTGCACGTCATTCGCCTCTGAGTGAACTAGACGTCACACTTAAAGCTGTAGAGATGACACAAACCTCTCTTGAATATACTCCTCATCAAAACAGTTCCTCCGTTGAAAAGCATTGCTCTATTGGGTGGTATCTTGTCGATGATGGACGCTACATTTTTGAAAAAGCTTGCGGATATAATCCATCCTTTCTCACGAAGTGGATGCGCATCTACAGCCGTTTACAGATAGGAATGATTGCAATCCCTGTTTCTATTTTAACGTTTGCTCTTTTGCTTGCAGTTTATGCTTTCTTACGAACCTCTAGCCTCACACCATCCATGACTCTTCTTTTCACCGCGTTAGCGCTTTTTCCTGCTATGGATGCTGCTTTTGCTTTCTTCAACACTGTTGTTTCATGGTTTATCCCACCAAACCAACTGATTGGTTATGAATATAAAGAGGGTATTCCCAAGCACGCACGCACAATGGTTGTTGTCCCCACTTTGATGACATCACGCGATTATATTGATGAGCAAATACGCAATCTTGAAGTCCATTATCTTGCTAACCCACAAGGTGCTATTCATTTCGCACTTATCACAGATTGGGTAGATTCCCCACGAGAGAAAACGCAAGAAGATCTTGATCTGCTATCTTATGCGCAAACAAATATCGCTAAACTTAACCATCGCCACTGCAAAGATAACACTCCTTTATTTTTCCTTTTACATCGCCGACGCCTTTATAACGCTAGCGAAAAATGCTGGATGGGGTGGGAACGTAAGCGTGGCAAACTTCATGAGCTTAATCTTTTATTACGAGGGAATCAAAATACCAGTTTTTATCCTCCAGATCCTCATCTTCCTCTAGATTGTCGTTTCGTTATG
Source organism: Bartonella bacilliformis KC583 (assembly GCF_000015445.1). Classification (NCBI taxonomy): domain Bacteria; kingdom Pseudomonadati; phylum Pseudomonadota; class Alphaproteobacteria; order Hyphomicrobiales; family Bartonellaceae; genus Bartonella; species Bartonella bacilliformis. The sequence goes on from NC_008783.1 coordinate 1,352,015, forward strand.
ACACTGGACTCAGATACGATCCTACCCCCTGAAAGCGTCGCTAAATTAGTTGGTAAACTTAACTATCCACTTAATCATCCTGTTTTTGATCCTAAACATAAAACAGTTGTAAAAGGCTATAGTATTTTACAACCCCGTGTTACACCTTCTCTCATGGCAGAAGAGGGAACATCTATTCTACAACGTGTTTTTTCTGCCAATCGTGGTCTTGATCCTTATGTTTTTGCTGTTTCTGATACTTACCAAGATCTGTTGGGAGAAGGAACTTTTACCGGAAAAGGTCTCTATCATATTGATGCATTTGAACAAGCACTAGCTGGCAAAATCAAAGAAAATGCTGTTCTCAGTCATGATCTTTTAGAAGGTGGCTATGCACGTGCCGCGCTAGTTAGTGATGTAGAAGTAATTGAAGATTATCCTACAGCTTATAATGTTGATGTTGCTCGCCATCATCGTTGGACACGCGGTGATTGGCAATTATTGCCCTATCTCTTTGAGAACCGTCACATTAACCTCATAACACGCTGGAAAATGCAGGATAATCTGCGCCGTTCTCTTACACCACTCATGTGGCTAATCGCTACAATTATAGGATGGTCTATTTTACCATTAAAGACAGCAACTATTTGGCAAACATTCTTGCTACTCAGTCTATTCATTTCCCCGATTTTAGGAATGTTTCGATCACTTATACCGCCTGGTATTGAATATTCTTCACGCGGGCAAATCCAATCAATTATGAGTAGCATTGTTTCTACGATAGCCAATATACTTCTTAAAACAGCATTTATGGCCCATTCAGCTTATTTTATGACCGATGCGATTATCCGCACACTTTTCCGTATGCTCATTTCAAAACACCATCTCCTTGAATGGAAAACATCGGCTGCAACAAAATCAATCCCGAATAGTCTAAAATTTTATACCCTGACAATGTGGCCAGCATCACTTATTGGTTTTTTCGCCATAGCATTGCCTGTACTCTTGCATAATTTAACAAGCTTTATTGCTTTTCCTTTTGGCATAGCATGGTTATTTTCACCTTTTATTGCATGGTTTGTGAGCCAACCAAAAACATTTCAGGATACTCTGACACTATCTTCAGAAGATAAAAAAACTCTGCGGCTTATTGGACGAAGGACATGGCTGTATTATGCAACCTTTGTTAACGAGCGTAATAACTATTTGCCCCCTGATAATTTTCAAGAGGATCCAAAACCTCTTATTGCCCAACGCACATCACCTACGAATATTGGAGTTTATCTTCTTTCCACTATTGCTGCTCATGATTTTGGTTGGATTAGTTCTAATGAAACACTTATGCGCATTGAGCGCACATTGAATACCCTTGAAAAAATGGAAAAATTTCGAGGCCATCTCTATAATTGGTATGAAACAGATACTCTTAAACCTCTATCACCAACCTATGTTTCAACCGTTGATTCAGGAAACCTTGCTGGTCATTTAGTCACGCTTTCTTCAGCCTTAAATGAATGGGCTGAAGTCCCTAGTATTTTTACACAAAGCAATCTGTTAGGCTTATTGGATGTCAATGATATTCTTGAAGAAACTTTAAAAGAAATTCCAAATAATCAAGATAATTTACACTCTTTACGTCACCAAATCGAAAAACGAGTAATCCATTTTCATGCTTCCGTCAGCACTTTCGCAGAAAAATTAGAAAAAATAACTTGCTTCCCTCTCAGCCTTTTGCTTATTGCTCATGATATCGTGCGTTTAACCAATCAACTCGATCAAAAAATGCAAACAGCGCAATCTGCTCATGCACTATCTTGGGCCAAATGCCTTGTCGAGACCTGCGAAGCTCACAATCACAAAATTACTGATAATTATGATACTGAAAAACTGCGTCAAAAATTAAATATTTTAGCTGAAAAAGCACGGAAAATAGCTTTTGACATGAAATTTGATTTTTTGGAACGGCCTGAGCGACAACTCTTATCCATCGGCTATCGTGTTCAAGATAATAAACTCGATGAAAGCTGTTATGATCTCCTAGCTTCAGAAGCACGCCTATCAAGCCTTTTTGCTATTGCTAAAGGTGATATCAAATTCAAACACTGGTTTCATCTCGGCCGATTTCTTATTCCAATTGGCTGGAAAGGTGCCTTATTATCATGGTCAGGATCCATATTTGAATATCTTATGCCTTCTCTTGTTATGCATGAACCTTTAGGATCGATACTCAATCAAACTAACTGGTTAGTTATCCGTCATCAAATACAATACGCCCGTAAGAGAAAACTGCCGTGGGGCATTTCAGAAGCTGCATTTAATGCCCGTGATCACTTAATGAATTATCAATATTCTAATTTTGGTGCTCCAAGCCTTGGACTTCAACGCGGCCTATCACGTAATACTGTCGTTGCTCCTTATGCTAGCCTCTTGGCTGCACAATATATGCCAACCCAGGCTGTAACCAATTTAAAACGCTTACGTGATCTTGGAGCTTTGGGGGATTATGGTTATTATGACTCTATTGATTTTACTCCTTCCCGTGTGAAAGAAGGAGAAAAATACGCCATTGTACGCAATTATTATGCACATCACCATGGCATGTCCATTATTGCTATCAATAATATCATTTTTGAAGAACGGATGCGCAATCGTTTTCACCGTGATCCAGCGATTAAAGCTGTGCAACTGTTATTACAAGAAAAAGCACCACATCAAATTCCTGTTATTCACGCCAAAGTTGCCAATCCTATGTGCAATGATTCTGAAAAATTTGATGATACCTCTACGCGTATTATTACGAATCCGCTTCTTAAGCCCCGCGCAACTTTGCTCTTATCGAATGGCGTTTATTCTACGATGTTAACAGCCAATGGCTCGGGTTATAGCCGTTGGTATGATTATACTCTCACGCGCTTTATCCCCGATGCTACAGAAGATCAACAAGGCATTTTATTCTTCCTACGTGATACACATAATGAACGTTGGTGGTCTCTCACGGGTGAACCAACACGCGTTGTTGATGAAGAAATGATCAGCATTTTTACAGATGAAAAAGCTGAATATACGAAAGCGGTTAATGGAATCAAATCAACACTTGAATGTCTTGTTGCCTCTGAAGGTGATGGTGAAAGTAGACGCCTCCAACTTATCAATACAACAAACAAAGATCGCTTCATTGAAATTACTTCTTACGGTGAATTAGCACTTGCAACAGTAGAAACTGATTGTGCTCATCCTGTTTTTTCACGCATGTTTATAGAAACAGAAATCACTGATTCAGGGAGAACAATTTTTGCCAAAAGGCGCAAACGTGCTCCTGATGATCCTGATATTCATATTGCTCATTTTGTTACGGATACCTCTGGTATAATCCAAAAAGCAGAAGCTGAAACTGACCGTCGTCTTTTTATCGGCCGTGGTCGATCTCTTCATCGCCCAGCGGCCTTTGATAAAAATTCTCATTTCAGTGGTAATCAAGGCTGCGTTCTTGATCCAATCATCTCTATCCGCTGCTATGTAAAAATTCCAGCACATGAAAAAGTAGAACTCATCTTTTGGACTTTCGCAGCTCATTCAAAAGAAAGATTGCGTGAACATATTGAACATTATCGGCAACCCAATATGTTTCAGAGAGAATTTGCAATGGCATGGACACGCTCGCAAGTTGCATTATATCAGAGCAACATCCATCCCAAAGAAGCTATGACTTATCAAAAATATGCAACACCGCTTATTTATCCTGAGCGAACATGGCGTCTTCCCCCTGAAATATTAGCAAACACTCTTGGAAAACAATCTGATCTTTGGCCAATGTCTATTTCAGGAGACTATCCTATCTGCCTTCTCAGATTAGATAATGAAACAGGTATAACTGTATTACGCGAACTCCTGAAAGCTCATGAATATTGGCGTATACGTGGATTAATCGTTGATCTCGTTATCCTGAATGAGCAGACATTTTCCTATATACAAGATACTCAGCGCACTATTGAATGGGTATGTGAATCTTACCGTCATCACTCCAATGCAATAAATGAGCGCCAACACATCTTTACGCTTCAGCGTGACCAAATGAGTGAGCAAAGTTTAAAAACACTCCTTGCATCAGCACGTATTATCCTGCACGCTCAAAATGGATCTTTATCTGAACAGCTCAAGCGTATGGAAAATATTGATTCCGATCTGATGTCACGCAAAAGCGATCAAAAATTAAATCATCAATTAAACGACAGCAAGCACGACAAAAAAAAGCAAATAACCCTATTACTTGAGAAAAATGATTTTTCTTCTCCTAGCCTCGTCAGCCGAAAAAAACCATCATACTCTCCTGTTCATGGTGAAGATCTCAATTATTGGAATGGTTATGGTGGTTTTAACTCTCATAACTATTATGTGATGCGTTTTAACGGATGCACCACCACACCACATCCATGGATTAACGTGATTGCCAATCACAGCTTTGGCTTTCACGTATCAGCCGAGGGAGCAATTTTTACCTGGGCTAACAATAGCCGCAATTATCAACTCACTCCTTGGACTAATGATCCCGTCTCTAACCGCCCTGGAGAAGCGCTTTATCTCATTGACCGTCTATCTTTAAAATGCTTTTCGCCAGTTTCTGCTGTTGAATGTGATGATAACGTTGTCTATGAAGCTTGCCATGGTTTTGGATTTTCAACTTTTAAATCTATACATTCAGATATCGAACTAGAACTGACTCACACACTTCATCGCGAAAAGCCAATTCGACTTTCCCGCCTTACCATCAAAAATAAAGGGAAAAAACCACGCAATCTACGCCTTTATAACTACGTCGAATGGGTTTTGGGTAATGTCCGTACAAAATATGCCCCTTTTATTATTCCTTATCATGATCCCAAACGTGGTGCACATTTTGTTCAAAATCCTTATCACCTCGAAAAGTCCCAACACGTTACTTTTTTATCAGCATCCCAATTGCCAACCAGCTTTACTACAGATCGCACAGAATTCATCGGTTCAACAGGAACAGTTCAACATCCCCGTGCTATCCGTAAAGCTGAAGCACTTTCAAATACGGTTGAAGCAGGCCGCGACCCCTGTTCAGCATTAGCATATGATATTGATTTGCTGCCAGGCCAAACAAAAGAAATCATCTTCTATCTTGGCAGTGCTGACACTATGCAAGAAGCCCAAAAATTATTAGACCAAATTTCTATGGATGATTTTCAAGTTCTTCTTGCACAACAAGTAGAAAACTGGAACGATTTTTTCGCCCCGTTACAAGTTAAAACGCCGGATCATTCTTTTGATCTTATGGTCAATCATTGGCTCCCTTATCAAATTTACGGATGCCGTATGATGGCCCGTTCAGCTTTTTACCAAGCTAGTGGCGCATTCGGATTCCGCGACCAATTGCAAGATAGCTTATCTCTGTTATTGCTTGAACCAAACCTGGCACGTGAACAATTGTTAAACGCTGCAGCTCACCAATTTTTAGAGGGTGATGTACAGCATTGGTGGATTCCTCACACCAATGCTGGTGTTCGCACACTCATTTCTGATGATATCATCTGGCTTGCTTATGGAACAGCTCATTATGTCAATACAACTGGCGAATATGCATTCCTTGATACCCCCATTGCCTTCATTGAGGGAGATACGCTGAAAGCTGAGCAACACGATGCTTATTTTCAACCGATGCAATCTTCAAAAACTGCAACACTTTATGAACATTGTGCTTTAGCTTTAGATCTTGCTATCGAGCGCTCTGGTCAACATGGTCTCCCACTCATTTTAGGGGGTGATTGGAATGATGGCATGAATTTGGTCGGAATTGAGGGAAAAGGTGAAAGCATTTGGCTTGGATGGTTTCTTGGAACCACTTTACAACAATTTATTCCTCTCGCTAAAAACCGTGGTGACCAAAAACACTATAAAGCTTGGAGTCTATACCTTGAACGTTTAACAGAAGCTCTGGAAGAGAATGGTTGGGATGGTGCTTGGTATCGACGTGCTTATTTTGACAATGGAATGCCCCTTGGTGCTCAAACAAATGTTGAATGCAAAATTGATAGCATTACCCAATCTTGGGCTGTCATTTCTAAAATAGCCCCTCCTCATCGTCAAAAACAAGCAATGGAATCAATGCTTAACCATCTTTATGATGAAAAAGGCAATCTTTTACGTCTTTTCTGGCCACCTTTTAATGAAAATACCCTTAATCCAGGATATATTAAAGGTTATCCACCAGGCGTTCGAGAAAATGGTGGTCAATATACCCATAGTGCCATTTGGAGCATTATAGCGCTTGCTGAAATAGGTGAAATAGACAAAGCTTACACCTTACTTTCAATGATAAATCCAATAACCCATGGTCAAAATCCTGAAATATATCGTGTTGAACCTTATGTCATGGCTGCAGATATTTACGCTATTGAGCCACACCGCGGACAAGGCGGCTGGACATGGTATACAGGCTCAGCAGGTTGGTTCTATCACGCAGCAACACAAACTATTCTTGGGATTCACCGTCAGGCTAATCAATTATTTTTACGCCCACGCTTGCCTTCCTTTTGGCCTGAATATGAAGCAAAAATAAAGATTCACGATGCCCTTTACACGATTAAAGTCAAAAGAACAAAAGAAGATACCCTAAGTATTAATGGCAAAGAATACAACATTGATATAGGAATAGAACTTGAAAAAACAGGTCACTATGAAATCATACGTACCCTCAAATCTTGAGTATCATACAAAATAATCAGATTGTTTTATATTGTTTCAAGATTATAGAATTATTACACTTCTTTCATTGCTTATGATAACACACATTGAATGTGCAATAATTTTAGACTTCATCATATTTGAAAGAAAAAGTATTATGAATCATACTGACATCGCTAAACGTGTCTACAACCATACCTGGAAACTTGATCCTATTGTTCGTTCGCTTCTTGACACGGATTTTTATAAGCTCCTTATGTTACAGATGATCTGGGGACTTTACCCCGATGTTCATGTTACTTTTTCACTCATCAATCGTAATAAAGCCATTCATCTTGCCGACGATATCGATGAAGGTGAGCTACGCGCTCAGCTTGATCACACTCTTAGCTTGCGCTTTACTAAAAAAGAAATAATTTGGCTTGCCGGCAATACATTTTACGGCCAAAAACAAATTTTTAAACCGGATTTTCTTCATTGGCTTGAAAATTTCCAGCTGCCTGACTATGAATTATCCCGTAAAGATGGCCAATATATACTCCATTTTCATGGCTCGTGGGCTTATAGCTCCATGTGGGAAATCCCTGCTTTAACGATTATCAGTGAATTACGTTCTCGAGCTGCTATGAAAAATCTTGATCGTTTTGCACTTGATGTCCTTTACGCTCGTGCTAAAGCAAAAATGTGGAGCAAAATTGAACGTCTAAAAAAACTTCCTGATATTAAAATATCTGACTTTGGAACCAGGCGTCGTCATTCCTTTTTATGGCAACGTTGGTGTGTTGAAGCTTTAAAAGAAGGAATTGGCGCTTCTTTTACTGGAACATCCAATGTTCTTCTGGCCATGGATACAGACTTAGAAGCGCTTGGCACAAATGCACATGAATTACCTATGGTTATCGCTGCTCTTACCAATAATGATGATGATTTGCGCAAAGCACCTTATCAAGTTCTGCAAGATTGGAAGCGTTACTATGAAGGAAATCTCTTAATTGTTTTACCGGATACTTTTGGTACAGAAGCATTTTTACGCAATGCACCAAAATGGGTAGCAGATTGGACAGGATTTAGACCTGACAGTGCTCCACCTATTGAAGGAGGTGAGCGCATTATCCAATGGTGGCAAGAACAAGGGAAAAAACCACAGGAAAAACTGTTGATTTTCTCTGATGCCCTTGATGTAGATACAATTGAAAAAACCTATCATCACTTCCATGGTAAAGTGCGCATGATTTTTGGATGGGGCACTAACCTTACCAATGATTTTGCAAACTGCGCCCCTCAAGAAATCGCAGATCTTGACGTTACTTCTCTTGTCTGCAAAGTTACCAGCGCTAATGGTCGGCCAGCCGTAAAGCTCTCAGATAATCCTGAAAAAACTATTGGAAACCCTCAAGAAATACAACGTTATCTGAATTTTTTTAGTCATTAAATAAGCAAATAATCACTACTCAAATATTATCCATCAAAGAGTACACCTTGATAAAATGGAATATAAGATAATTTACACAATATGTTGATTATTTCAAAATTTCCAGGCTATTAAAAATCAATTTAGAAAGTCAAAAAAAAAGCTGCCTGATAAATCAATGCAGCTTTTTAATTATGATCATGATTATAGTGCAGTATTTGGGATGAAAAAACCGCACTCATCCACCAAGCTAGGAGGAAAATAGCCTGATGATCTATATCTAAGGAAGACAAGAACTAAAAACAACAGACAAAAATGCATGGCTGCCATGCGCAGGTTTGTTATAGTTAAATATCCTGCACCATTCTTCCAAAAAAAGGAAGAGAATATAAAATAGGCATGAAATCAAATAATTACTGAAGAAAAAAAGGCTGCATAAACAAATTATAATGCAGCCTTTATCACGATTACGAATGTAGTGCTTAGGAGGAAAAATACTGCATTCATCTACCAGACTTTAGGAGGAAGTAGCCCGGTGCTTTATACTTAAGGGAGACAAGGACTAGAAACAACAGACAAAAATGCATGGCTACCATGCGCAGGTTTGTTATAGTTAAATATCCTGCACCATTCTCTGACGAAAAAAGATCGATACAAAAATAGCAATAAAAATTAGTGTTAAAACCAAAACAATTGTTGAAGCAGAATCAGAACCAATAAATAAGCTCAGATAAATTCCTAGAAAACTAGAAAAAGCCGCGATAAATATAGCGATCCAAACCATAGAAAAAAACCGCTTAGTAACAAGATACGCAATAGCTCCCGGTGCAATTAACAAAGAAACAACGAGAATAATGCCGACTGCTTTTAAAGCCGCAACAATAGTTAAAGAAATTAATGTCAAAAGAGTATAATGAAGCACCGATACCCGCAATCCTATGGCACGTCCTTGAACTGAATCAAAAATATACAGCATAAAATCGCGCCATTTTGTTCCCAAAATCAAAGTGACAACCATAGCAATTATGGCTGTCTGGATAATATCAAGCCAGTTCACACCCAAAAGATTTCCAAATAAAATATGATTCAAATCTAAATGACTATGAATTGTTGTGGCTAAAACAAGCCCCAAACCAAACATCGATGAAAAAACAACACCCATAACCGTATCCTGTTTAATACGACTATTGCTCCCTAAAAAACCTGTAACAATGGCACACATCATGCCAGCGATAAAAGCGCCACAAGTAATTAAAATCATTGTAATATTAGCTGGGCGCACATGCTGAAACCAAGAAAACGGCAAAAAAGACAAAAGCGCTATCACCCACGGTGTCATTATATAGCCAATAACAACACCAGGAAAAACGGCATGAGAAATTGCATCTCCTAAAAGCGCCCATCCTTTCAAAATAAGAAAACAAGAAAGCATAGCCATTGGAATAGCGATAATAATAGTAATTATCATACCCTTAATCATAAAAGAAAACTGAAAAGGAAGGAGTAACTGATCAATCATGATATTAACACATCTTTTTTGCTTCTCTTATGCGTAAGCGCGCAGCAATAAAACCATATTTAGGAGAAAAAATAAAAGCTATCATAAATAAAAACGCTTGGAAAAGCACAACAACACCACCGGTTTGTGCATTCAAAAAATAACTAACATAAACGCCAAGCATACTTGTTAGTGTTCCAATCACCACCGCAATCATCAGAAGATTTATAAAACGATCACTTAAAAGATAAGCCGTTGCTCCTGGTGTCACCACAAGACAAATAACCAAAAAAGCTCCAACCGTCTGCATAGCCGCAATCGTGCAAGCAGCAAGCAATGTAAAAAAGAGAAGTTTAAGCAACTTTACATTCAACCCAATGGCACGTGCATGATTTTCATCAAATAAAGAAACCAATAAATCTTTCCACTTTAAGAGTAATATAAAGAGAGAAATAAAACTAATAAAAGCTAACTGTACAATATCTGACAAACTGACTGCTAAAATATTCCCAAGAACAATTGTATTAATATTAACAGCCATTGGTTTTAGTGACTTAAGAAATAATCCAAGAGCAAAAAAAGAGGAAAAAATTAAACCAATAATGGTATCTTCTTTTAACTTTGTTCGATGATGAAAAAATAACATCACCACTGCAGCCAACCCACCAGAAAAAAAAGCACCAAGAGAAAAAGGTAATCCTAAAAGATAAGCTCCAGCTACCCCAGGTACGATCGAATGGGATAACGCATCCCCAATCAAAGACCAACCTTTCAACATCAGAAAAGCAGAAAGGAAAGCACAAACACACCCAACCAACCCTGAAACCCACATTGCATTAACCATATATTGGTAGCTAAATGGCTCAAGCAACCAAGCAATCATGACATAGGCTCCAGCTTTTGATTGCCATCAAGAAACGTAGGGTCTCTGTTCTCTGTAGCACTATGACTTTTTTTTGCATCCTGGAAATTAAAAATATGATGTCGCAAAGTACCATCAAAAGTTTTTTCAAGATTTTCCTGAGTAAAAACCTTCTCTGTTGGCCCACAAGCCAAAACAGTTCCCTTTATTAAAATTGTGTGATCACAAAATTCAGGAATAGAACCTAGATTGTGCGTAGAAACCAATATGACAGCACCTTCTTTACGCAAATCTTCTAACAAAGCGATGATTTTATCTTCTGTTTTAATATCAACCCCTGTAAATGGCTCGTCTAGTAAGATAGCTTTTGCCTGCTGTGCAAGAGCACGTGCCAAAAAAACACGTTTTTTCTGCCCGCCAGAAAGCTCACCAATTTGACGTTTGGCAAAAGCCAACATATCAACACGTTCCAACGCAACACGAACAGCTTCATGATCTTGCTTTCTCACATAACGAAAGAAATTCATGTGACCATATCGCCCCATCAAAACAACGTCTTCAACGAGTACAGGAAAATTCCAATCAACATCCTCACTCTGGGGAACATAAGCAATAAGATTTTTCTTCAAAGCCTTTTCAACCGGCAAACCCAAAACGCGAATTTTCCCCTTTGAAGGACACACAAATCCCATTATCGTTTTAAATAATGTTGACTTCCCTGAGCCATTAACCCCAACAAGTGCGGAAATAGAACCCCTTGGGCTTTCAAAACTCACTTCACGCAAAGCTGTATGCCCATTGCGATAAGTCACATTGATCCCTTGAGCAAATATCCCAGGCTCAATCTCAGACTTAATCATTGACCTTTAAACCCTTCCGATAAAGCATGAGCAATACGCGCACTCGTAACACGTAATAAATCAATATAGGTAGGGACTTCACCATCTTCCTCACTTAGTGAATCGACATAAAGAACACCGCCATATTTAGCTTTTGTTTCTCTGGCAACCTGCTTAGCAGGTGCATCAGAAATAGTGCTTTCAGAAAAAACTGCTTGAATATTATATTTGCGAACCATATCAATAACACGTTTCACCTGCTGCGGCGTTCCCTGCTGATCAGCGTTAATTGGCCACAAATAAAGTTCTTTCAAACCAAAATCACGCGCCAAATAGCTAAATGCACCCTCACTGGTTACAAGCCAGCGCTTGCCTTTTGGTAAGGTTTTTAATTTAGTTTTGATTGGATCAATACTTAAGCGGATCTTCTGCTTATAGATTTCGGCATTCTCTTTATAAATAGCCGCATTTTTAGGATCATATTTTACAAAAGCATCGCGAATATTATCAATGTAAATTAGAGCTGAAATCGGTGACATCCATGCATGAGGATTTGGTTTACCATTATAAGGCCCTTCGCCAATTTTAATAGGTTTAACACCTTTTGAAACAACAACACTTGGGACATTTTCAATATTTTGAAAAAACTTTTCAAACCAAAGTTCTAAATCTAATCCATTCCACAATATAAGATTAGCTCCCTGCGCACGCATAAGATCATGTGGTGTAGGTTGATATTCGTGAATTTCAGCACCTGGTTTAGTGATCGATTCAACATCAGCAATGTCACCTGCCACATTACGCGCCATATCAGCAATAATGGTAAAGGTTGTCACAGCCTTAAATTTATTAGCACTCAAAGCCAAACCTGGGATCAAAAAGATTGTGCTTAAAAAAATTGTTGTAAAAAACGCTTTTATTTTCATTGATTTCTCTCTATTGCAAATGATTTGCATTTGAATTTATAGATAGCAGCTAATATACATTGTTGCAATAGAAAGCCATTCTAAAATAATAGCTTTTTTAAACTACCCAAAAAATATTTATGATTTCAATAAGTTCTTATCAGTATGAAAAACAATTTTAAAAAGAACTTTAACCCCTTATATTTATTTCTTAAATGCTTAAAAATAATAAAGAGCTCCCTATTCATCAAATAACCAATTAAAAAATAATCAGCTCTGCAAACTACACTAATTAACCACGCAAATATGCACCTGTCATTTTGGTAACATTGTCTACCACTTTTGACGCAAGAGCTTCGAGATCTTCATCTGTCAAAGTTCGCTCAACAGGTTGTATCGCAACTTCAATCGCAACAGATTTTTTATCTTCACCAAGTGTTAAATCCTCAAAAAGATCAAAAATTTGCACTGAATGAATAAATTTTTTATCTGCTGCACTCGCAGCACGAATAATCAGAGAAGATGAAACTGTTTTATCAACCACAAACGCAAAATCACGCCGTACCATTTGGAAAGGAGATGCCTTTAAAGCAGGACGGATTTTTGTTGCCTTTTTCTTTGGTTCAGGAATTCGATCAAGGAAAATTTCAAAACCACATAAACGACCACTGACATCCAATGTTTCTAGCGTATCAGGATGAAAAGTCCCAAAAAAACCAAGAATGATCTTTGGTCCAAGTTTAATAACCCCTGAACAACCAGGATGATACCAATTAGGTGCTCCAACCTCAATCTGTACCTTACTCACATCCACACCGCACGCTGTTAAAACAGCAAATGCATCTGCTTTTGCATCAAAAACATCAACCGCTTTGGCATTTCCAGCCCAAAAGCGCCCAGCTCCTTCAAATTTCTCTGTTTCACGACGAATACCAGCAGCAACGCACTGTTGTTTATCCGGTGTATCACCTTCATAAATATTTGAGATTTCAAACAAAGAAAGATCTGCAAAACCACGATCAGCATTTCGCTGTGCAGCCATAAGCAAACCAGGTAAAAGAGACGGACGCATAACCGACATATCTACTGCAATGGGATTTGCTAATTTTAGCTGCGCTTGCCCCCCTCCAAAAGCACATGCTTGGCTTTCAGAAATAAATGACCAAGTTACAGCTTCCATCATACCCCGACATGCTAAAGCCCAACGAGCAGAACGTGAGCAAATCTGCGAAAATGTTAGAATTTTATTCTTCACCTCTACAAAATTTTCCAACGGCATAGGTTCAATCTTATTCAACCCATAAATCCGCATTACCTCTTCTACTAAATCGGCCTTACCAACAACATCAGAGCGCCATGTTGGTACTGTAACCGTAACGACATCTCCTTCTCCTGCAACGCTAAATCCAAGCCGTGTCAAAATAGCTACAGTTTGTCCATGATCGATTTCTAAATTAGTTAAACGCTTAATTTCAGAAAATGGAAAAACAATCTGTCTAGTTTTTGGCTTCTGATACCCAATAACCCGCATCATCGATGCTTCACCACCACAAAGACGCAAAGCCAATTCTGTTGCAATTTCAAGCCCTGATTCCATAAAAGCAGGATCAACACCTCGTTCAAAACGATAACGTGCATCACTAATCAATCCAAGGGCTCGACCCGTTTGTGCAATATTTTGCGAATCCCAAAGCGCAGATTCAATAATAACACGGTGTGTCATTTCATCACAGCTTGTTCTTTTACCCCCCATAATACCAGCAATAGAAACAACGCCCTCATCATCTGCGATTACGCAATTTTGTGGTCCTAAATTATAGATTTTGCCATTAAGTGCTTGGAGTTGTTCTCCTTCAAAACCACGACGGACTTTTAAAACCCCTTTTACCTTATCTGCATCAAATACATGCAGTGGACGGCCAAGATCAAAAGTCATATAGTTGGTTATATCAACCAGTGCATTAATTGGTCTCAAACCGATTGCAATTAAGCGTTGTTGCATCCATTGTGGTGATGCACCATTTTTCACATTGCGCACTTCACACCAAGCAAAGCCTAAACATAATGATGCACCTGATGAAAAATCTAAAGAAACCTGAGTTGATGTTTCAAAAGAGCCCGTCAACTGTGACAAAGGTAACTCTTTCAATCGCCCAATTCCAGCTGCCGCTAAATCACGAGCAATTCCACGAACGCCAGTACAATCAGAACGATTAGGTGTTAAACCAACATCAATAACCGGATCATCTAATCCTGCATAGGTTGCAAATTGTGCCCCAACAGGAGCATCTTCGGGAAGTTCAATAATTCCATCACGCATACCTGGAAGCTTCAGCTCTTCCTGTGAACACATCATACCAAAGCTTTCAACACCACGGATTTTACCAACAGATAATGTAATATCCAACCCAGGAACATAGGTGCCTGGCAACGCAAGCACACTAACAAGCCCAACACGCGCGTTTTTTGCTCCACAAACAACTTGTATAGGTGTACCAGCCCCCGTATCTACAGACAAAATTTGTAATTTATCGGCATCAGGATGCTTAGCAGCTGTTAAAACCTTTGCAATAACAAAGCCTTCTAAAGAAGCACAATCAACATGATCAACTTCAAGACCAATTGCTGTTAATTTGTCACAAATTTCATCCAAAGACGCATTTGTCTCTAAGTGATCCCTTAACCAGGATAATGTAAATTTCATTTTAAAACCTCACATGAAAACTGTTACAAGATCACACATTGCCCAAACGAGAAAAAAGGGTGGAAATATCAAAACAGCGAAAGCCATAATGATCTAACCAACGCAGATCAGCATCAAAAAAAGCACGTAAATCAGGCATGCCATATTTTAACATAGCAATACGATCAATACCCATGCCCCAAGCAAATCCTTGGTATTCATCTGGGTCAAAACCAACATTCTTTAAAACCTGAGGATGCACCATACCACATCCTAAAATTTCTAACCAATCATGACCTTCTCCAAATTTCACTTCTGAACCAGAACGATCACATTGAATATCAACTTCCATAGATGGTTCCGTAAAAGGAAAAAAAGATGGACGAAAACGCATCTTCACCGACGGCACTTCAAAAAAAGCTTTACAAAAAGTCTCATGAAGCCACATCATATGAGCAATGTTAGAAGTTTTATCAATTACCAATCCTTCTACCTGATGAAACATCGGTGAATGCGTTGCATCAGAATCCATACGGTAAGTTTTTCCAGGAATAATAATACGTATCGGTGCCTGTTTTTTTTCCATTACGCGAATTTGCACGGGTGACGTATGCGTGCGTAGCACCTTCCGATTCCCTGTTGCATCCTCACTAAAAAAGAAAGTATCATGCATTTCCCGTGCTGGATGACCTTCAGGAAAATTTAATGCCGTGAAATTATAATAATCTGTTTCAATATCTGGCCCCTCCGCAATAGAAAAACCCATATCCGCATAAATGGCTATGAGTTCATCAATAACCTGCGAGATAGGATGAATACGGCCTCGTTCTACAGGTGAAGAACGAACAGGTAAAGTCACATCCACTCTCTCTTTGGAAAGGCGCAAAGCCGTTGCCTGGCGCTTAAAAATATCACGTTTTTGCGCTAATAATTCTAAAATGCGTTTCTTTAACTCATTAAGCGCCGGCCCAACTTTAAGACGCTCATCGGCGCTGATATTTCCCAATGCTTTTAATCGTTCAGAAATGCTGCCTTTTTTGCCTAACGCAGCAACACGCACGGCTTCAAGTTCCTGTTCATCACACGCAGCTTCTAAAGCTAAAAAAATTTCCTGTTCCAGACGCTCAATATCGCTCATATCCCTGCCTGTTGTTTCAATAAAAAAGCCCGCACCAGCAATAACCAGCGCGGGATCCCAAAAAATGAATGCTTTAAGAAAACGCGACTAGCTTACTTAACAGCTCCTTCGAAAGCATTAGGCGTTGTATCTTTCAAATATTCTAAAGCTTTCTTTGCAGAAGCTACTAAAGCAGAAAATACTGTAGGTTCATGAATAGCGATATCAGAAAGAACCTTACGATCAATCTCAATACCGGCTTTCGATAAACCGTCAATGAAGCGTCCATAAGTCAAACCTTCCATACGAACAGCTGCATTGATCCGCTGAATCCATAGAGCGCGGAAGGTACGTTTTCTGTTTTTGCGATCACGGTAAGCATATTGCTTTGAACGATCAACTGCTGCCTTAGCCGCACGAATAGTATTTTTACGACGACCGTAAAAACCTTCAGCTTGCTTTAAAATCTTCTTGTGCTTAGCGTGAGCTGTCACACCTCTTTTTACACGTGCCATGTAATAATCTCCTAAAAATCAAAAACGCAAAGCTTAAAGCCCATTCGGCAAATAACAATGAATGACTTTTTTAGCATCGGGTTCAGCGAGAATCATTGTTCCACGTGCATCACGAATAAACTTATTAGAACGTTTAATCATACCATGGCGCTTACCTGCAGCTGCCACCTTAATTTTACCTGTCGCAGTAATTTTAAACCGCTTCTTAGCGGACGATTTGGTCTTCATTTTGGGCATTTTGCTACTCCATATATTTAAATTTAATCAAGCTGACCAAAGCTTGAATAAGCACTTGAACAGCCACGGCATGCCCTGCCGGGCGGATCGAAACCCCTTTCATAAGCCAGTATATATAAAATAGCAAGATCTATTGGAAAAAAACTGGTGCTCCATTGCCTTTAATTTCAACTAAAGGCGCTGGGATTGTGTTTGTCTTGATCGCCGCTTTGCAAAGATCAGCGATGATACACTGTGTGCATTGTGCCTTACGTGCTTTACAAATGTAACGGCCATGTAAAATAAGCCAATGATGCGCATAACGCATGTAATAAGACGGAATAATCTTCACCAACTTTTCTTCAACCATCTCTGGTGTTTTTCCTGGTGCTAAACCAAGGCGGTTTCCGAGACGAAAAATATGCGTATCTACGGCTATAGTGGGCTGACTAAAAGCAACATTTAAAATGACATTAGCCGTCTTGCGCCCCACACCAGGAAGTGCCATCAGTGCTTCACGATTGTCAGGAACGTGACCACCATATTGATCAATCAAAAGACAGCAAAGTGCATAAATATTGCGAGCTTTTGCACGCCAAAGACCAATGGCACGGATATGATGTGCAATTCCTTCTTCCCCTAATGCAACCATTTTTTCTGGTCTATCAGCAAGACGAAATAATTTTTGCGTCACTTTGTTAACACCAGCATCTGTAGCTTGAGCTGAAAGAACAACGGCTATCAAAAGAGTAAAAACATTAGTATATGTAAGATCACTTTCAGGGGTGGGACGCTGAATAGAAAAGCGGCGAAATATTTCTGCAATTTCGTCTTCTCTATAAAATGTTTTAGTAATGTCTGTTTTAGTAATATCTTGCACCTTTAGTGATTTTATTCTTCTTTCAGCCATCTAATTTCTATTGTCTTACTTGGAAAGTATCACACATACCTGCTATCAAAAAATGCACTTAACCTAAGTTATTGCTACATGCATTACTCTTGTCACTCTATACATTATCGACAGAAAATATGGAAAATTCTCAAAAATATGCAATAATGCAATAATGCAATATTTTCATAATTCTCTAGCGTTGCCCACACATTCTTAACTGCTGATCGTAAAGTATAGCTGTTTTCTCCATATTCTGCGCTACTCTTATTGCTTTTGCATTTCCAAGGCCTCTGCTGCGCGCATAAGCACCATGCCCCATATAATAATTTAAATAAAGATTATAAGCATCATGATGTTTAACACCATTCCGTTGAACACTTTGACGATGATACCAAGCAACAAAATCAGCGGCATCAGAAAAATTAGTACGCCTTGCAAAAGACTGTCCTGTAGAGCGAAGATAGGCTTCCCATGTACCATCAAGCGCTTGAGAATAACCATAAGCTGTTGAAGGGCGCTTCCATGGAATAAAACCCAAAAGTTTCGTACGTGGAGGACGTGCATTATGACGAAAATTTGATTCCATACGAATTGTCGCAAGAATAATGGGCATCGGGATCCCATAACGCGCTTCTGCTTTTTTAGACGCTTTTCTCCAATTTTCAAAAAAACCATCTTTTTGAGCCAGAACGGCGCAAGCATTATTTGTGTACATAGGAGGTTTCGTTGAACAACCGCCCAAAAGAAAAACAAATGCTCCCCAAAATAAAAAATGCCGCATCATCCTTGTTCCTCTTGTCAATCGGTAAAAAGAAGTATCGATACTCAAAAACTCTCATTAATCAATCAAATGATTAAAATATACTTTATTGAGAGCTTTTTTATTCCTCATCAATCGAATGCAATATTTTCGACTGTGCATGAGTTGTTACCGATGTCGAAAGAGAAACATCCTCTTTTAATTCAAAGGATTCAATACGGTTAGCACGTTTCATAATTTTCGAAGATGATGTTAAAATCGCTTCAATATCATCACTCGTTTTGTAAAAATGCTTCTGTAAAGCACGGACACGTACATCCATTCTTTCGAAATCTTCTATCAATTTAGCTACTTCTGACTGGATCAAGTGCGCTTGTTCCCGCATTTTCGCATCTTTCATAATAGTCTGTACAACTTGAACAGATAACATCAATAAAGATGGCGATACAATGATAACATGCGCCCGATTAGCTTTTTGCACCAATGGCTCAAACTCTTCATAAATTGTTGCAAAAATTGATTCCGATGGCACAAAAAGAAAAGCTGTATCATGTGTTTCACCAGGAATTAAATATTTCTGTGCAATATCGCGAATATGGACATCCATATCGGTGCGAAATTGGCGTTCAGCTTCTTGACGTTCTTGAGACAATGAAGCTTTCTGCATTGCATTCCAAGCTTCTAAAGGAAATTTAGCATCAATAACAAGATCTGGCGCCTTATTGGGCATATGAATGAGACAATCTGGTCGCTTTCCATTTGAAAGAATCGCCTGAAAAACATAAGCATTAGCTGGCAAAGCATCAGCAATAATTGCCTCCATCCGTCCCTGACCAAAAATGCCACGCGTTTGCTTATTATTTAAAATAGCCTGCAATTGAATAACCTGCCCTGTAAGTGATTGAATATTATTTTGCGCTGCATCAATAACGGCTAAACGTTCTTGCAAGCGAGTCAAATTCTCATGAGTAGACTGTGTCTGTACCTGAAGGGTTTGGCCTAAATTGGTTGTCATTCCATTGAGCCTCTCACAAATAGACTGATTCAACTCTGCTTGTCTTTGACCAAAGATTTCTGCTATTGTTTGCATACGTCCTTGCATTTCAGCCTGTGTTTTCAGCAACGTGGCCATCTGCATTTGCGTTTCACGAGCACGTTCAGCCGCTTCACTTCCCAACAGTGCTCTTTTTCGATAATAATGTATGATAACAAAGAATCCTATGCCAACTAATAAAGGCATAGCCATAAATTCGCCCCAATATTTACTAAAAGAGATCAAAAGTGAATCAGACATAGAAAATAATATAGCGGTTTCATCGCAAAAAAGTCATCGCAAAAAGTCTATGAATCACCGATTCAATATTGACCAGTTATAAACCATTGATTAATTTACAGCCATGCCAATAAAACCTTTAGTTATTTTACCTGACCCAATTCTCCGTGAAATTTCAAAACCTGTCGAACATATCGATTCCACTATTCAACAACTTGCTGATGACATGTTAGAAACCATGTATAATGCTGGAGGAATTGGCCTTGCTGCTATTCAGGTTGGTATCCCATTGCGGATGTTAGTGGTAGATGTTTCCATATTTACGAGTATTTTTGAACCAGATGCTCCTCAAGATCCAATTATTGTTATTAACCCAGAAATCTTGTGGTTATCAGATGAGCGCAATATTTGCATGGAGGGCTGCCTTTCTATTCCTGGATATTCTGCAGAAGTTGAGCGCCCTAAACGCCTTTGTATTCGTTATAGAAATCGCGAAGGGGAACAAAAAGAAATTGAAGCAGATAATATTTTGGCCACTTGTCTTCAACACGAAATTGATCATTTGAATGGCTGCCTCTTTATTGATCACCTTTCAAAGGTCAAACGTAATATGGTGATACGCAAATTTGAAAAACGGGCAAAAGAGAATAATCTAGAGAAAGAAATTTTGTAAATGGCATTGCGACTAAGTTTTATGGGAACACCTGATTTTGCTGTTCCTGTTTTACATGCTTTGTTAAACGCAGGTCATGATATTGTAGCTGTTTATAGCCAACCTCCACGCCCAGCAGGACGGCGGGGTCTTCAGCTAGTTTCTTCACCTGTTCAAAATGCCGCAGAAGCAAAGTCCATTCCCGTTTTTACCCCTCAAAGTCTTAAAACAGCTGAAGAGCAAGCACGATTTGCAGCCCTATCCGTCGATGCTGCTGTCGTTGTTGCTTATGGAATACTTCTACCAAAAGCTATTCTCGAAGCACCACGTTTTGGTTGTTTTAATGCCCATGCTTCATTATTACCACGCTGGCGTGGTGCAGCACCTATTCAGCGTGCAATTATGGCTGGTGACAAAGAAACTGGCATGATGATTATGCAAATGAATGAAGGGCTTGACACAGGACCCATTGCTTTATCTCGTTCTATTGCTATCACTGAAAATATCACCGCAGCTGAACTGTCAGATAAACTTTCACATATGGGAGCAGAACTCATCGTAGAAGCTTTATCTGCTCTTGAAAAAGGTCAACTCACATTGACCCCGCAATCACTCGAAGGCGTATCCTATGCCTCCAAAATCAAAAAAGAAGAAACCCAAATTGATTGGACAAAATCCGCAGAAGTTATTCACAAATATATCTGCGCGCTCTCTCCCTATCCTGGTTGCTGGTGCACAATGACTATCGGTGGCAAGCCAGAACGGGTAAAAATTCTTGGCAGTCGCTTAGCCACAGGAGATTCTCTTGGGATCGGTCGAATAGAAGCTGGACATTTGATTATCCATTGTGGACAAGGACGAATAGAAATAACCCACCTCCAAAGAGCCGGTAGTAGAATTCTTGATAGTTCAACATTTTTGCGTGGTGCTAATATTTCTGCAGTTTTCTGATATGGCACGTTTTAAACTTACCCTTGAATATGATGGATCAAATTACGCTGGCTGGCAACGCCAAGCAGAACTTCGTACCGTGCAAGGTGCTGTTGAACAAGCTATTTTTCACTTTAGCGGCCAACAACTCACCATTACAACAGCAGGAAGAACCGATGCTGGTGTGCATGCTACCGGGCAAGTTGCTCATGTTGATTTTGAAAAAGACTGGCATGTGAATACGATACATAATGCGCTTAATGCTCATTTACGGCAACAAGGCGACAATATTGCTATCTTAAATGTAGAAAATATTCCCGATAGCTTTGATGCACGATTATCTGCAGTTAAACGTCATTATCTTTTTAAAATTCTCAACCGTCGTGCACCGCCAGCTTTAAACGCCAAACGCGTATGGTGGCTGCCGAGACCTCTGAATGCCGATGCGATGCATAAAGCCGCACAAAAACTTGTAGGAAAACACGATTTTACGACTTTCCGATCAGCACACTGCCAAGCTAAAAGTCCTATTCGCACTCTTGAATGTCTGGATGTTCAAAGAGAAGGAGAAGAAATTTTTCTTTATGCACGAGCCCGCTCTTTTCTTCATCATCAAATCCGTTCATTTGCGGGAAGCCTTATGGAAGTTGGTATAGGACGCTGGACAGCTCAAGATCTTGAAGAAGCCCTCCATGCTAAAGATCGCGCACGCTGTGGCATGGTTGCACCTCCTTCAGGCCTTTATTTGACACAAGTTGATTATTAGCACATTTCAGAGAATTTATTCTCAAACTGTCATTAAGCAAGCTGATAAAAAGAACGAATTTCTTCAAACGCTTCTGCTGCTGTATCAACAAATGTCAACAAATCTATGTCCGTAGGAGAAATCACCCCTTGCTCAGATAAGTAATCAAAATTGATAAGATTTTTCCAAAATTTCTTACCAAACATTAAAATTGGAACCTTTTGCATACGTCTTGTTTGCATAAGAGTTAAAGCTTCAAAAAGCTCATCCAAAGTCCCAAATCCCCCTGGAAAAACAGCCAATGCCTTCGCCCGTATTAAAAAATGCGTTTTGCGCATTGTTAAATAATGAAAATTAAAACACAAATGCGGAGACACATAAATATTGGGTGTTTGCTCATGAGGCAAAACAACATTCAAACCTATCGTTGGAGCATCAACATCAACAGCACCACGATTTCCTGCTTCCATAACCCCAGGCCCTCCCCCTGTGACAATCACAAATTCGCGATACCCTGTGGTAGCAGAATAGCGCGAACATAAACGTGCAAACTCTCTTGCTTCATCATAATATTGTGACATTGTTTGCAAATTTTTCTTTTGCGTTTCATTTTTTGCTGTCCAAGCATCTTGCCCAGGTTCAGGAATTCTGGCCCCACCGAATATAACAACTGTTGATTCAATATCACATTCCTGAAGCACTATTTCTGGCTTTAAAAATTCAAGGCCAATACGTTGTGAACGCAATTCAGGGCGCATCATAAATTCCTGATCTACATAAGCTAAACGATACGTTAGCGAACGCATTTGTGGTGTATTAGACACTTTATCACCTATTCTCTCATTGTTGCGGATGGGAAAGCTTTTTTTCATCTTTTTTTAGCCTTTTCTATACCTCTGTCTTGATCTTGTACCCTTTTTGAATCCTTTTATTGACCGCATACACTATAGATCATAATAATAATACAGATACGATGCTTTAAACTTGTTTAACGGAACTTTAGCTATGACCGATTTGATACAACTTAAAATGATTATTGAAAAAGCATTTAATAATCACGATTCTCTTAACACAGCGACAAAAGGAGAAATCCGTGACAGTGTTGAGTATACCCTAAACCTTTTAGATAAAGGTGAAATTCGTGTTGCAGAACGCCAAGAAAACGGCCAATGGCATGTTCACGAATGGTTGAAAAAAGCAGTTCTTATGTCCTTTCGGCTTAATCCTATGCATATAATTTCTGGTGGTGCAAATGAATCATTTTGGTGGGATAAAATACCTTCAAAATTTTCTGGTTGGCAGGAAACTGATTTTAAAAAAGCTAATTTTCGCTCAGTTCCTGGAGCCATTGTACGCCATTCTGCTTATATTGCATCCAATGTCATCTTGATGCCATCCTTTGTTAATCTTGGTGCTTATGTAGATGAGGAAACGATGATTGATACATGGGCAACTGTTGGTTCTTGCGCACAAATTGGTAAACATGTTCACCTTTCTGGTGGAGTGGGCATTGGAGGTGTTTTAGAGCCACTACAAGCAAGCCCAACAATTATTGAAGATCATTGTTTTATCGGTGCACGTTCTGAAGTTGTTGAAGGATGTATTATCCGTGAAGGTTCTGTTTTAGGCATGGGAGTCTTTATTGGAAAATCTACAAAAATTATCGACCGATCAACAGGTGAAGTGTTTATAGGTGAAGTGCCAGCTTATTCAGTTGTCGTTCCAGGTTCTCTCCCTGGAAAACCATTACCAAACGGTGAAGCAGGTCCCAACCTTTACTGCGCTGTTATTGTTAAACGGGTTGATCAAAAAACACGAGAAAAAACATCGATTAATGATCTCTTGCGTGACTAAAAAACTCTCAAATACCTAAGAATGAGCAGTACAGTAAGCAGTGAACCAATAAAGTAAAAAAGGAAATTTTTTCTATTTTTTGACTATTTATCCATTTTTAGTGCTTGAATAAAAGCTGATTGCGGAATTGTCACCTTTCCAAACTGGCGCATACGTTTTTTGCCCTCTTTTTGCTTTTCTAACAGTTTGCGCTTACGGGTAACATCACCACCATAACATTTTGCTGTCACATCTTTGCGCAATGCACGAATTGTTTCACGTGCAATAATTTTACCACCAATGGCTGCTTGAATTGGAATCTGAAAAATATGTTGCGGAATAAGATCTTTTAGTTTTTCACACATGGAACGCCCACGCTTTTCTGCTATGCTGCGGTGTACCAGCATCGACAATGCATCAATCGGTTCTCCATTAACCAAAATAGACATTTTGACTAAATCCCCTTCAGCATAATCTGTCATCTGATAATCAAAAGAAGCATATCCTTTCGAAAGTGACTTTAAACGGTCATAAAAATCGAACACTACCTCATTTAAGGGTAAATCATAGGTTACCATAGCACGCGTCCCAACATAGCTCAAACTAACTTGTAACCCACGTCGTTCTTGGCAAAGTGCTAAAACTGATCCCAAATAATCATCAGGTGTCATAATTGTTGCACGAATCCATGGTTCTTCAATGGAAGAAATTTTAACAATATCAGGCATATCAGCTGGATTATGCAATTCCTTAACAGAACCGTTATTCATATTCATGCGATAAACAACTGAAGGCGCTGTCGCAATTAAATCCAAATTAAATTCGCGTTCTAACCGTTCTTGAATAATCTCAAGATGAAGAAGCCCCAAAAAGCCACAACGAAAACCAAAACCCAAAGCCGCTGATGTTTCCATCTCAAAAGAAAAGCTAGCGTCATTTAAACGCAACTTTCCCATGGCGATACGTAAATCTTCAAAATGGGCTGCATCAACTGGAAAAAGACCACAAAAAACAACCGGCTGAACAGGTTTAAAACCTGGTAAAATCTCTTCACAAGCGCGTCGCTCTTCAGTGATTGTATCCCCAACACGCGTATCGGCAACTTCACGAATAGAAGCCGTGATAAAACCAATCTCTCCTGGCCCTAATTCATCAACCTGAACCATTTTGGGAGTAAATACTCCAACCCGTTCAACTGGATATTTTGCGCCTGTACCCATCATGCGGATAATTTGGCCTTTTTTCAAGACACCATCAATCACGCGCACCAAAACAATAACACCAAGATAAGCATCATACCAGCTATCAACCAACATCGCCTTTAAAGGTTTGGTAACATCACCAATGCTAGGAGGTGGCAATTGCATTACAATTGCTTCTAAGACATCAATAACACCTAAACCTGTTTTTGCTGATATTTCTACTGCTTCAGATGCATCAATGCCGATCACATCTTCGATTTGCTTTTTCACACGCTCAGGTTCTGCAGCAGGGAGATCCACCTTATTGAGAACAACAACTAATTCATGATTATTATCAATAGCTTGGTAAACATTTGCTAACGTTTGTGCTTCCACCCCTTGGCTAGCATCTACCACCAGCAATGACCCCTCACAAGCTGCCAATGAACGCGATACCTCATAAGCAAAATCAACATGGCCAGGTGTATCAATAAGATTTAAGATGTATGTTTCACCATTTTTTGCTTTATAGCGCAAGCGTACTGTTTGCGCTTTAATCGTAATGCCACGTTCACGCTCAATATCCATAGAATCAAGTACTTGATCCTTCATCTCTCGTGTTTCAAGGCCTCCTGTCATTTGAATTAAACGATCAGCCAAAGTTGATTTGCCGTGGTCAATGTGAGCCACAATGGAGAAATTACGGATATAATTACGATCTATTGTCATAGAGGGCGATTTAGCAAAGAATAACACAAAACGCAAAGACCAATTATCCCCCCTCTTAAGAGCCTTGAAAAATATCAAAAAAATTGACTAATAAAATTGCCCTATTTTAATTTTTACTCTTTTTAGAGCTCATAGATCTTTAAAAAATGTCACGCACTGACTTTTTTCAGGAAACATTGTCGCACAAGAGAACGACCTAAAAACAAGAAACCTAATCGATCTTTTTGACAATTTTATCTTTTTTACACCATTGTGAAGGTTGTAACTCTGATACTATAATCCCAATCAGAATGAGCAAACCACCTAATAAAGCAGAAGCAGATAAACGCTCACCAGCTAAACGCCCAACAATACCAGCCCACACAGGTTCGCCTGCGTAAATAAGTGTTGCACGAGTAGGCAAAATAGATTTCTGTGCCCAATTCATTATTAATTGAATCACTGCACTCATAAGAGCTAACGCTATACCTATATTGAACCACACCCATGAAAATTCAGGAATAGTTTCATCCATCAAAGGCATACAGAAAAATGAAAAAAGACCTCCAAAAAATAACTGTATAACCGTTATACGCCGACTATCTACTTTGCTTGCGAAAAAACCTATCAGAATAATTTCTACAGCAATTGCTACAGCTCCTAACAGGGTGAGAATTTCGCCTGTTGAAAAATTAATACCTTGTATCCCCTGCCCAGAAACAAGCATAAGCCCGATAAAAGCGAAAACGATACCAACCCAACTCGCTAAATGTGGGGTTTTTTTTAAAAAAATCCATTGCAATACTGGTACCACCGGCACATAAAGCGCCGTAATAAAAGCTGACTGACTACTGATAATCGTCTGAAGTCCTGCTGTTTGTAAAACATAACCAAGAAACATTCCCAGACCAATACACATACCAGCAAAAATTTCATAAATGGTTATGCCTTTCATCGATCGCCAAAAAATCATCCCAGAGATAAGTGCTGCAACCATAAAACGAAATCCTACAAAAAAAAGGGGACCGCTATAACGTACCGCAATATGGATGATTAAAAATGTAATACCCCAGAGCATTGTTGCAGCACACAAGGCCAATTCTTGCTTACTTAATAAAGGGTATTTAAACTGTTTTATTCTGGCCATGAAAAGCTTCACCCTTAAACTTACTCCTTATATATTACGAAATGATAAGCGTTCCGGCTCCATGCTCGGTAAATAATTCCAACAAAACAGGATGGGAGGTTTTGCCATTTAAAATAACCACACCCTCTACACCACCTTGAATAGCGTTAATACAGGTTTCAACTTTTGGAATCATACCACCTGAAATTGTTCCATCTTTGATGAGATTTTTAGCTTCAGTAACTGTTAATTCTTTTAAAACCTTCCCCTCTTTATCCAGAACACCAGGCACATCTGTTAGAAACAAAAGGCGTTTAGCTTCCAAAGCTCCAGCAATTGCTCCTGCAAAAATATCAGCATTAATATTATAAGTTTTGCCATCACGACCCGGAGCAATAGGAGCAATAACCGGAATCATTTCAGAACACGCTAAAAAATCTAGCAATGTTCGATCAATTTCAACAGGCTCACCAACAAATCCTAAGTCTAGAACACGTTCACTATTCGAATTAGGATCGATTACCGTTTTATGAACCTTTTCAGCAAAAACCATATTACCATCCTTGCCGCAAAGTCCAATCGCCCATTCACCTTCAGCATTAATAAGCGCTACAATTTCTTTATTAATTGATCCTGCCAAAACCATTTCAACGACTTCAACGATCTTTTCATCCGTCACGCGTAAACCACTTTCAAACCGTGATTCGATCCCCATTTTCTTTAAAGTTTCAGCAATTCGTGGACCACCACCATGAACGACAATAGGATTAACGCCAGATTGCTTCAATAAAGCAATATCACGTGCAAACGCCTGCCCTAAAGCGAGATTGCCCATAGCGTGTCCGCCATATTTTATAACAACCGTTTCATTTTCATATTTTTGCATATAAGGTAAAGCAGATGACAAAAATGCCGCTTGTTTTTCCAAAACATCTACATCATTATTTGCAACATTATCCATCAAAAGAACCTCTTTATTATTTTTTCCTTCTCTTAAAGGAGTTTAGGAAAATAAAAACAGATTTTAAAATAAATTTCTCTCTACTCAACCTATGACAATCATCAATTTTTCCTTAAAACCGCTCCCTAAATATTCTTGAGATCAAACACAAGGAATTTCTTTCCTCATACTAATTCATACTGAAGAACTTTCAGGAAATACAGAATATCACTATCCGATAACCTTATTTATGAGCAAAAAATACGGAAGAATTTCGGAGAAACTGTGCACAATTAACAAACGAATGTGCATCATATAATAAAAACGAAATATATGATACCGATTTATATTTTCTGTTCTCCATTTAAAACTTCAATGACTTTTTTGAAGAAAAATCTGCTTGTCTATTTGATCGAATATTCTAACAAATCTTTTTTCAATCACACTGTGTATTTCTTATCACTTTCCTAAATTCACATAGATCCATTAATGCTGACCAGAAATATTTTCAAAAAATTCTTTCATACGCGAAAAAAAACCATGTGATTGTGGTGAATTTTCATGATTTGAAAGCTTATCAAATTGTTGTAACAATTCGCGTTGCTCTTGCGTCAATTTCTGTGGTGTCTCAATGGTAATATGAATGTAAAGATCACCCCTTGCCTGTTGGCGCAATATAGGCATTCCTTTACCTTTAAGGCGGAATTGACGTCCATTTTGTGTTCCTTCTGGTATTTTAACCCGTGATTGAATACCTTCAAGATCAGCAACCTCAAACTCTCCCCCTAAAGCAGCTGTAGTCATTGAAATAGGAACGCGACAATGAAGATCTGCTCCTTCTCGTTGAAAAAATTCATGCGGCTTAATGGAAAGAAAAATATACAAATCACCCGCAGGACCACCACGACTGCCTGCATCGCCTTCACCAGAAAGACGAATACGGGTCCCATCTTCAATACCCACTGGAATATTCACACGTAACGAACGTGTTTTTTCCACGCGCCTTGTCCCATGACATTTCGAACACGGATCTGTAATAATTTCGCCACGACCATGGCATTTTGAACATGTCCGTTCAATAGAAAAAAATCCCTGCGCAGCGCGTACACGTCCAGATCCATGGCAAATTCCACAAGTTTGTGGCTTAGAACCTTTTTTTGCACCTGATCCTTCACAAGCATCACACATAATCAAACTTGGAATATTAATTTGCACAGTTTTTCCCGCAAAGGCTTCTTCCAATGTCACTTCCATATTATAGCTTAGATCTGCACCACGTTCACGACCATCGCTTCGTTTCCGGTACCCACCCCCCATAACTTCGCCAAAGAAATCTTCAAAAATATCAGCAAATCCACCACTTGCAGAAAATCCACCGCCAAATGGGCCAGCTCCTCCACGACTATTGTTGTCAAAAGCCGCATGACCAAACTTATCATATGCAGCCCGCTTTTGAGGATCTTTTAGAACTTCATAAGCTTCACCGATTTCTTTGAATTTCTGTTCCGCTTCTTTATCCCCTGGATTACGATCAGGATGATATTGCATTGCAAGTTTGCGAAAAGCAGATTTTAGCTTTTTATCATCACATTCACGTGTCACGCCAAGAACTGCATAATAATCGACTTTCATCATATATTCCTGATAAATTTTCCGTTATTCATTTCATGAATAATATCTGTTTCAATGTATATTTGTCAGCAACAGAATGACAACTGCTCCCCAACAATAAACCCAGCCTCATATTTCACGGGCTGGGCTTATTAACCTATCAATCCATTGGTTTCAACTATTTCTTTTTATCATTAATTTCTTCGAAATCAGCATCAACCACATCATCATTTGCTGAATCTGCTACAGCATCAGCCTCTGCAGATGCATTCGAAGCCTCATACATAGCTTGTCCGAGCTTCATACTGACTTCTGCTAATTTCTGCATTTTTGCTTTCACTTCTTCAGAATTGTCCCCGTCAAGAACAGCTTTCAAATCTGCTATTGCTGCTTCAATCTGACCTTTATCCTCAGCTGAGACCTTATCGCCATATTCAGTTAATGACTTTTCAGTTGAATGAATGAGGGCTTCTGCCTGATTTTTGGCTTCAACATTTTCACGACGCTTTTTATCCTCAGCAGCGTGTGATTCCGCATCTTTAACCATATTTTCAATATCAGCATCACTTAAACCACCTGATGCCTGAATACGAATCTGATGCTCCTTACCAGTGCCTTTATCCTTAGCCGAAACATTCACAATACCATTTGCGTCAATATCAAAAGTAACCTCAATCTGAGGAACACCACGCGGTGCTGGTGGAATACCAACAAGGTCAAATTGAGCTAATAATTTGTTATCATTGGCCATTTCGCGTTCGCCTTGGAAAACACGAATAGTTACCGCATTTTGATTGTCATCAGCTGTTGAAAAAGTTTGAGATTTCTTAGTCGGAATGGTGGTATTACGTTCAATTAAACGTGTAAATACCCCTCCTAACGTTTCGATACCTAAAGAGAGAGGCGTAACATCCAGAAGCAAAACATCTTTCACGTCACCTTGCAAAACCCCACCCTGAATTGCTGCACCCATCGCTACAACTTCATCAGGATTGACGCCTTTGTGGGGATCTTTACCGAAGAAGTTTTGCACTACTTCTTGAATCTTAGGCATGCGAGTCATACCACCCACCAAAACAACTTCGTCAATCTCACCAGCACGTAATCCTGCATCTTTCAATGCAGCTTTACAAGGTTCGATCGTGCGCTGCACCAAATCATCAACGAGAGATTCAAATTTTGCTCGGGTTAATTTCATCGTTAAGTGCTTAGGACCAGACTGGTCAGCGGTGATAAACGGTAAATTAACTTCAGTTTGCTGTGAAGAAGAAAGCTCAATTTTTGCTTTTTCTGCTGCTTCTTTCAAACGCTGTAAAGCCAATTTATCATTTTTGAGATCAATTCCTTGTTCTTTCTTAAACTCATCGGCAAAATAGCTCACCAAGCACATGTCAAAGTCTTCACCACCTAAGAACGTATCCCCATTGGTTGACTTAACCTCAAAAACGCCATCTCCGATTTCAAGCACAGAAATATCAAACGTACCACCACCAAGATCGTACACAGCAATAGTTTTGCCATCTTTCTTATCCAAACCATAAGCCAAAGCAGCAGCTGTGGGCTCATTAATGATCCGTAACACTTCAAGCCCAGCAATTTTACCAGCATCTTTGGTAGCCTGACGCTGTGCATCATTGAAATAAGCAGGAACAGTGATAACAGCTTGCTCAACCTTTTCACCAAGATAAGATTCCGCTGTTTCTTTCATTTTTTGCAAAATCATTGCTGAAATTTGTGATGGAGAATATTTTTTACTGTTTTCCTCAACCCATGCGTCACCATTGTCACCTTTAACAATTTTGTAAGGTACAAGCGCTTTATCTTTCTCAACCATGGGATCATCAAAGCGGCGTCCAATCAAACGCTTAACTGCAAAAACTGTTCCTTCAGGGTTGGTAACTGCCTGTCGTTTAGCAGGTTGCCCCACAAGTCGTTCACCACTATCAGTAAAAGCAACAACAGAAGGCGTTGTCCGTGCTCCTTCTGAATTTTCAATAACCTTTGCATTTTTGCCATCCATGACAGCAACACAAGAGTTGGTCGTCCCCAAATCAATACCAATTACTTTTGCCATATTTTAATCTCCATTCAGCAAGCTGTCTAAATCTTTATTAAGCATCTTTCCAAAACAGCTCCTTATTATTCAACGCCCATATTTAACTCCAAATCACATACAATAATTTGAGAATCACAACGAGTCTTTTTTGGTATATAAGAACAGCCTTTCATCCCTACAAGAGAATAACAAAAAAACATTCTTAAAATGAAAATTTTCTTTTAAAATAAGTATTTCTACTGCTTTAAACACCATAGGCACAGATATCATAGCACATCTTATCTTCAATTCTCACAAAAATGTGAATGCACTATAAAGATTAGAAAAATAAAAGCTATTGTCTAATTTTCGCTTGGTGTTTTATCTCTCAAAATTACAAAAAATACTTAAATGAAAACTTTGTGAAAGTATATTTTTCAAACAATAAATCTACAAAAAATAGAACATATTTAATCAGATTTACACTAATCAACAATCCCTGTATTCGTCAATAAATACAGAAAATTCTGCATTTATTGTAGTATTAAATGCATTTTTTGAAGAAAAACTGAAAATCAGCTGCTATAAATTTCTCTATATATCCTTTTAAAGTTACAGATATGCAAAAAAGAACTGGCTATTCTTAATGAATTTTCTTAACTATTTTAATTTTTCAAGCCAATATAATTTGAACAATACCATCTTTCATGCTTATATAAGCAAAGGCTCAGTTCAAAATACAAGAAAGCATTGATAAAGTAAGTTCAATGCCTGAGGATTCAGCCAATGACAACATTTATTGTTTGCAGAATGGAAAATTTATGTCTACACCGATTGCTCACGTACAATATGCATTCAAAAAGCTTGTCACCAGCATTTGGTATATTGTTCTTATCTCTGTTTTTGTAACTTTACCTATAACTGCAAACGCTCACCAGTATAAAATTGGTGATATAGAAATCGTGCATCCTTGGACACGTACAACGTTAAAGGGTACAAAAGTCAGCAGTGGTTATTTTCACATTATTAACCACGGAAATACTCCCGATCGACTCATCTCTGTTGAAACGGATGGAGTAAAAACAACAGAAATTCATTCTATGGCAATTAATAATGATATTATGCAAATGAAACACCTCACCAATGGTATTGAAATTCCAGGATCTGGCGAAATTAAACTGAAACCTGGTGGTGATCATATAATGTTCATGGGACTTTCACAACCATTCCAAAAAGGTGACAAAATCAATGCAAAGTTGACATTTGAAAAAGCTGGTGTCATTGATATTTACTTTAATGTAGATGCTTCACATAATTATCCAACCCCTATAACACACTGAAAAACATAGAATAAAATTCTATATTCTCCCTTAGCTTAAGCATAGATTAAAATGAGCAGTCTACTATTATAAAAAGATTATTCACCAATTTGTTAAGCTTGAGCGCATTTCAGACACGCACAGAATTTTTCTAAGATTAAGCTTCATCAAGCAAATTTAGTGTAAAACTCTCGCATTCAAAATTGTCTCTTTCAGTTTAATGATGACCAATATCAACCATTTCAAAAAAATAAAACCCCATTCATCTTTTTTCATAGGAGGATGGTGGCCTTTTGGCCTTACCATAACAGTATTTTCTCTCACTATTTTAAATATATAGGCAGATTCTATAAACTTGAATTATTGAAAATAACTCCATCTACTTCTTAGACGAAAACTGTAGTAAATTTCGACAAAAAAACATCACAATAGAATTTTCTAATCTGTATAGGAATCTTAATTAGCAAAAAAACATTAAAAATTTGCAAAATAAAATAGCTTTTCACTGTGAAAATGAAAGATCTTTGACTCTGCCACAATTTGCACCATATTTGTTTTGCAAAAAAAATGTAAATCTCCATATAATTTAGTGTGGTCAATGTCTTATTAAAGAAACAGAGAGGTTCAGGAAGCCATGAAGAATACTCCAACAGTCACCCAAACGATTGTACTTGTTGATGACGACCGCAATATTTTGACATCTTTATCTTTTGCGCTCGAAACAGAAGGGTATCGCGTTGAAAGCTACACAAATGGAGTATCTGCACTTAAATCTTTAACACTGCATCCTCCACATTTAGCTATTTTTGATATTAAAATGCCACGTATGGATGGTATGGAACTTCTGCGTCGACTACGCCAAAAATCTGATATTCCAGTTATCTTTCTTACCTCTAAAGATGATGAAATTGACGAACTTTTTGGCCTCAAAATGGGAGCGGATGATTTTATTACCAAACCTTTCTCTCAACGTCTTCTCATCGAGAGAGTCAAAGCTATTTTGCGCCGTTTCAACGCTCGTAACCAACCGGTACCAACAGGTGTATCCCCTACCTCTTCCTTTAAACGAGGAGACCTGATAATGGATCAAGAACGCCACACCTGTACATGGAAAGATAGACCTGTTATCTTAACGGTCACAGAATTTCTGATTCTTCAAACCTTAGCACAACGTCCGGGAGTGGTTAAAAGTCGTGATGCTTTAATGGATGCCGCCTATAACGATCAAGTCTATGTAGATGATCGGACTATCGATAGTCACATTAAGCGTTTACGTAAAAAATTTAAACAAGTGGATGATGATTTTGCAATGATTGAAACACTTTATGGTGTAGGTTATCGTTTTCATGACGTGTAAAACCATTTCACTGAAAAAGCTTGCGTAACAATGAAACTAATGAAAAAGAACATTCAACCAAGCACTCTTACAAACGAAACGCCAAGTGCTCTTCCTCCAACACGTCTTTTCATACTAGCTGATTTGCATCAGCGGATACAGAGCCTCTTTAAAAAATTATTTCTTTCCAGCCTTACACGCCGTATTGTCATTTTAAACCTTGCTGCTCTTGGTGTTCTGGTTACAAGTATTTTATACCTTAATCAATTTCGTGATGGTTTAATTGAAGCGAAAATTGAAAGTTTGCGTACTCAAGGAAAAATTATTGCCGGAGCTATTGCTGCTTCTGCAACAGTAGATACAAATTCTATTTTAATTGATCCTCAAAAGCTTCTAGAGTTACAAATTGGAGAAAGTGTTGCTCCAACACCTCAATCAACGGACTCTTGGGATTTCCCTATTAATCCTGAACAAATTGCACCATTATTACGCCGACTCATCGCACCCGAAACAACAAGAGCGCGTATCTATGACCGTGATGCCACTTTGCTTCTTGATTCACGTGTTCTTTATTCTAGTGGCAAAGTTTTCAGCTATGATTTACCACCTATTGAAACCAAAGAAACCCTATGGAAATCTCTATGTTCATGGTTTTCAAATACACTTTATGGCAATGGTCTTGCCCTTGATAGAGAGAAAGCCAAAGGTTACGTCGATATCCACCCGGAAGTTTACCAAGCATTAAATGGCTCTTCCGCGACCGCTAAACGACGTAACAGGCAAGGTCAATTAATTGTTTCAGTTGCTGTTCCTGTTCAGCGTTATCGTGCAGTCGTGGGTGCTCTTCTTCTTTCAACCCTTGGTTCAGATATTGATGATATCGTAAAAGGTGAAAGACTCGTAATTTTTAAAGTTTTTGCGGTCGTTGGGAGTGTTCTTTTAGTACTTTCCCTATTTTTAGCGCATACAATTGCTCATCCATTGAGCAAACTATCTGCTTCTGCCAATCGTGTACGTCATGGTAACAACAAACGAATAGAAATTCCTGATTTTTCCGAACGTGAAGATGAAATTGGTCATCTTTCAACTTCTATATGTGATATGACAAATGCTCTTTACATGCGCATTGAAGCCATTGAACGTTTTGCTGCAGATGTAAGCCATGAGCTAAAAAATCCTCTCACTTCGCTACGAAGCGCTGTCGAAACGCTACCACTAACTAAAAATAAAGAAACACAGGAAAAATTGCTTAAAATTATTCAACATGATATCCGCCGTCTTGATCGTTTAATTACTGATATTTCTGATGCTTCACGATTAGATGCAGAACTTGCCCGTGAAACTGCACAAATCGTCGATATGAATCTACTTTTGGAAAACCTCATCCACGCTGTTCGTGAAGTATATTCTAGTCAACAAACAATCGATATCAATCTTAATATCGTTCCCCATCCTCACGATAAGCATTACTTTGTTTTAGGGTATGAATTACGGTTAGGTCAGGTTATTTCTAATCTCCTTGCGAATGCACGTTCCTTCGTTCCTCATGATAACGGAAAAATTTGGATTACTATGACAGGTAAAGCTTCCACGCTTATTTTAACAGTTGAAGATAATGGCCCTGGTATTCGTTCAGAGAATATTAATCATATTTTTGAACGTTTTTATACTGACCGACCAAATGAAGATGCATTTGGACAAAATTCAGGACTGGGTCTTTTTATTAGTCGGCAAATTATTGAAGCTCATAATGGAACGCTCACCGCTGAAAATATTATTGATCCTACCCTTGAAAATAGCAAAATTGGTGCGCGATTTATCATTATGCTTCCCCTTGCAAAGGTAAATTCTCTAAGTGAAGCAAAAAACAGAACAACAAAGTGAAAAACTTACACACAAATCCCTTTCAACAGGAAGAGAAAAGTCTATCAGCGGGGCAGCTTCTACGCGCCCCCTCTAAGATTTATCAACCATCAAAATAAACACCCTTAATAGCATAAAAGTCAACAACAACGCAGCTTCACACTAAAAATGCTTTATTAATATTTTCATGCCGAATCGGCCTCTGTGGAATTTTCTTTAGGCCCCCCCTTAGCCACACCAACCATTGCTGGGCGCAAAACACGCTCACCAATGATATAACCGGCTTGAACAACCTGTTGTACAGTATTATCTGGAACATCAGAATTGGAAATTTCAAACATTGCCTGATGAAAATTAGGATCAAATTTTTGCCCTTCTGGACAAATTTTCTTCACTCCATGATGTTCTAGAGCGGCCATCATCGCACGTTCAGTCATTTCCACACCTTCAGCTAACATTTTTAAATTTGTATCACTTTCACGTGCATCCGCTGGAATAGCCTCCAAAGCACGATTAAGATTATCAGAAACAGACAACATATCACGAGCAAAATTGGCAATTGAATAAATTTTTGCATCAGCTACATCACGTATCGTACGACGCCGAAGATTTTCCATATCTGCAGCAAGACGCAAAAATTGATCCTTCAGTTCTTTATTTTCATCCTGTAAAGTGGCTAAAAGATCCGTAGACTCATTTTTTTCTTCTTCAACGTCTGCGCATACTTCTTCTTTTCCTCTGTGCATTTTTAAAAGCTCATCAGCAGCCTGTTTAAGGGTATCACGATCAGCTGGATTTTTTAAATCGCAATTTTCAAATGAAGCGTCAGTAAATTTGTTTTTTTCATCAAACATAAAAGTTGCATTCCTTTATAAGGTTTATTGCTCTTGATATCGAAATTTTGTCATCAAAAATCAAGAAGTATTTGTGCATCTTAACACGAATGAATATCTATCAACAAAATGCTTAACACACACACTAATGCAGCAGATACATAAGCTGAACTATATAATTAACTATAGGCTCAATTCTTGCATAATTAAGCTGTGTTGGCCCAATAATGCCTAGAGCACCACACCCTTGCTTGTGCATCACAATAAGGCACTACCCACTAGACGAAGGGCCAGAAAGCAAAAATAACTTATTTTCTAAATTAATAAAAATACGCACTCCTAAACCGTCATCTGCCAAATCAAGCAGCTATTATGCCATACTTTCACGTGTTTCAAGATCATTAATAAATATTTCAACCGCTCTAAATCTTCTCCTACCCTTATATACTCAAGCAAATTGCTCCGCCTACAAACGATAAGATGCATCTTATGATCTGCGTCTTGTCCTCCTCAAAGAGCTACCCGGTCTCAACAAGATGATGAGACAATTCATCAAGAGCGCCCGTGTTTTTTAAGCATGAGCACTCAATTTCTATTTTAGCTTCACTGGAGTGTACAACTCTGAATATGGACATTGAGAAATTTTTTTGCTTTTGTCACTTTTGTCAATTGTATGTGCATGGATAACACCTTCTGGTAAACGAATAATGCGATTTTCAACCTCGCCTTTTTCTATCATCAAAACCGCAAGAATAAGCTCTCCATCAAGACGTACAAATTCGACATGCTTCAATGTCCTTTCATGTTTCATCGCTAAAATCAACCCAATCCTGCGCGACAAACCTGAGAGAATTCGGCTATCTTGGGTTAAAAAATATTCCACAGATTGTGCATAACCAACCTCTTTTGAGAGACGTGTCAATATTTTCACGCTTTTCAATGAGGTAAATCACTTAACTTCCGTAAATGCATCAACAAAAAATCGTAATCCTGATGTGTTGGCATTCATCCTGCAAATACATGAGGTGCATAGATTAAACTCAGATGATGAAAACCTCTCACCACATTACGAATCGTCCCAGACGATAAGTTTTATTATAAAAATTGTGAAAAATTACGCGATCCCACAGGTTCACCATCATTAAGATAAACTTCAACAATGTGGCGAAAAATATCAAGAGAACGCTCATCTAGTCCTTCTAATTCATTAGCAATAGATGTTATTTTACTACTCTTGCGTCACCGTTGAAAAATATCTTCCTCTTACATAATTTTTTCTAAAATCTGGTCAAATAACCTAAATCAGTCTGAGAAACACACTATTTTATTGTATAAAGTACCATTCATTGCAAATGAGAAAAGTAATTTATGTGTTTTTTAATCACTACTCTTTAATTAAACTCAAACGCTTGCTTTTGAATGATATATTAAAAGATGTACAAAGGGATAACATTTATAAAATTTGATAATACCCACATTTTATAATTGTTTGCACTCATTGCAAACATAGAAAATATACGCTCCACGACAAAATCTTTAAAAACCCTCTTGATACAAAATTCTTACGATTTCTACAAAAAACACCCGTTATTGATTTTAATTATAATAATTTATAAACATCAAACCGATTAACGCTGATACGACAGTATATAAAATTCTTGTAAATGTTAAGGAAACCACTAAAAATGAGCTTTCAGTAACGCTACATTTGCCATTTTATCAAACTGGTATTGCCGAGCGTTTTACCCTGTCAAAACAAACCTCTTTACTCAAATAAACAATGAATTCCTCATTTTAGGAGAAGTAGGCATGAGAAGTATAATTGGTAAAAAACTCGTCATTGCTACGCATAATACCGGTAAATTATACGAAATCACCACATTGGTTGCCCCTTTCGATTTAACAATACAATCAGCAGCAGAGCTTAACCTGCCTGAACCAAAAGAAACAGGAACAACATTCGAAGAAAATGCTTATATCAAAGCCTTTGCAGCTGCAAAAGCCACGGGACTTCCTGCTCTCTCTGATGATTCAGGCATGGAAATTGATGCGCTAGGCAATGCCCCAGGAGTTTATACAGCTAATTGGGCTATGCAACCCGATGGTACGCGTGATTTTTCAAAAGCCATGCAAAAAGTAGAAAATGAACTGCAAAAAATCGGAGCCGTTGAAAAAAACCAAAGAAAAGGCCGATTTGTATCTGTCATCTGTGTTGCATGGCCTGACGGCTACGCGGATTATTTTCGCGGTAGCATTGATGGCACATTCATTTGGCCACCACGCGGAAATAAAGGTTTTGGCTTTGATCCCATTTTTTTACCAGATGGGTACGACAATAGCTTTGGAGAAATGTCAACAGAGCAAAAACATGGTTGGCAACTCAATGATGAGATACCTCTTTCACATCGCGCACGTGCTTTCAAGCTTTTTGCGGAAAGTCTTTTGGTAATTTCATGATTGAACCTTTTGGTATTTACATCCATTGGCCCTTTTGTACTGCTAAATGTCCTTATTGTGATTTCAACTCGCACGTTCGCGTCAAGGGTGTAAATCAACAACATTTTGTAAAAGCTTTTGAACGCGAAATGACAACACAATATCATGAGATAGGCCCACGTCATATTACCAGTATTTTTATCGGAGGGGGCACTCCTTCCTTGATGACTCCTCACACAGTCGATGCCTTATTACAATCTGTTGCCAAAAACTGGACAATCGATGATAAAATCGAAATTACCCTTGAAGCCAATCCTTCCAGTGTGGAAGCAGAGCGCTTTCATGGCTACCGTACAGCAGGAGTCAACCGTTTATCTTTAGGTGTACAAGCACTCAATGATAAAGCACTGCAACAACTTGGCCGTCTCCATGATGTTAAACAGGCCCTTCATGCTATTAATTTAGCACGCAAAATCTTTCCACGTCTCTCCTTTGACCTTATTTATGCTCGCCCTGAGCAAACGCTTAAACAATGGAAAGATGAACTTCTACAAGCTATTGATCTGGCCGCAGACCATCTTTCCCTTTATCAACTCACCATTGAAAAAGGAACCGCCTTTAAGCGGCTTCATGCTGAAGGAAAGCTTATCCTCCCCGAGCCAGAATTAGCAGCAGACCTTTATAATCTTACTCAAGAAATAACAGCACTACACGGCCTTCCCGCCTATGAAATTTCAAATCATGCAATTTCTGGTGCAGAATCGCGTCATAATCTTCTTTATTGGCGTTATCACGAATATGCAGGTTTTGGCCCAGGTGCACATGGACGCTTTACGAAACATTCCCTTGCCCTTTCAGAAAGGCCCTCATCTCAACAGACCCGTCATGTGACAATTAATGAAAAACATCCCGAACGTTGGCTCAAATTAGTAGACACAAAAGGTCATGGTTGCATTGAAACAGAAGAATTAACAGGAGAGCAACAAGCTGATGAAATGCTGCTTATGGGTTTGCGTCTTTCAGAAGGCTTTGATCTTACACGTTATGAAACTTTAAGCACCAAAAGCGTATCGTCAGAAAAACTCACTAATCTACAACAACAAGGATTAGTAGAAATGATTGATAACCAGCGCTTAAAAGTGACGAAGACAGGGCGCATCCTGCTTGACCATATAATCAGCCAACTAGCTCATTAAAATTTCCAAAATTGCAACCTACCATTGCACCCGTAGTGATCACTTTTTTACGCAAAAAAATCAATGATAAAACGTTCATAAATAACCGTGAGGCTTTCCATAGCATCAAGAGTGACACATTCGTCTACCATATGCATCGTGTTCCCTGGTAAACCAAATTCAACGACTGGACAGTAATCTTTAATAAACCGCGCATCGGAAGTACCACCAGAAGTTGAACATTCTGGTCTTTTTCCTGTCACTATTTCAATAGCATTCGACAATATTTCAATTAAGTGATCATTTTTGATCAAGAAAACACTGCCTAAATTTTGTATCCATTCAAGCTGATAATAGGGGTATTGATTGCTATTATTTTCCGAATGCACCAAAGCAAGACGCTTTTCAATTTCGGCAATCAGCGCTTCCTTTGTCCAAAGATCATTGTAGCGAATATTAAAACGAATTACTGTTTGCGCTGGAATAATATTGGTAGCAGAATTTCCTGTATCAATAGTTGTCAATTCCAGATTACTTGCTTGAAAATTCTTTGTTCCTTGGTCCAAAGCAGTATCTGTCAACGCCTGAATCAGTTTATGTGCTAAAGGCAATGGGTTAGCCGCGCGCTCAGGAAACGCAACATGTCCCTGCCGACCTTTAACTGTAATGATGCCAGAAATTGATCCCCGACGACCAATCTTAATCATATCACCAACACGTTTTACACTTGTTGGTTCACCGACAATGGCTGCATTCCATTTTTCGCCTTTTTGTGCTGCCCATTTTAGAAGTTTTACTGTACCATTAATAGCGGGACCTTCTTCATCGCCTGTAATCAAAAGACTCACAGCCCCTTTTATAGGTTGTTTTTCAAGAACTCGGGCCAGTGCTGCGATAAAACAAGCTATTGCGCCCTTCATATCAACAGCACCTCGCCCATATATTTTACCCTGATTAATTATCCCCTCAAAAGGAGGATACATCCAATTATCTAATTCACCAGGTGGCACAACATCACTATGGCCAGCAAACATAAGATGCGGCCCCTTATTCCCCATCTTCGCATATAAATTTTCAACATCTGCTGTATTTTTATCTGAAAAAATGGGACGCTCAACACTAAATCCCATTTTTCTTAAAAACTGTTCCAAAATTGATAAAGCGCCAGCTTCATTAGGCGTAATAGAGGGACAACGAATAAGCGCCTGTAACAACTGGACAGGATCTGTAAGGACAGGCATGAGAATTTTTCCGATCTGAACTAAAGGCTATAAAATGTTAAGATGAATTACAAAAAAGATAAAGTAAAAACATTGTAAAACCTCAAAAATGCTCCTGTATATTATCTCATATTATCCACTATCCGTGAAAATTGATCCTATGCAATGTATAACCATTTTTCCTCAACCAAGTGCGATACATTTTATAACCAGAGCAAAGTCTTTCACAAAGGGTCCAAAATTTCTCCCCATGATTCATTTCGATAAGGTGAGCTACCTCATGTGCCACAACATATTCAACAACTTCTTTTGGTGCCATAATAAGGCGCCATGAAAAAGAGAGACGCCCATCTGTTGAACAAGATCCCCAACGGCTTTTTATATCTTTATAATGGATTGATTTGACCTTGCGCCCCACCTTATATGCATAATGAGCTACCAACGGCGTTATTGTGATCTCAGCCTGTTTTTTCAAAAAATCCGCAACACGCCTTGGTAAATATTCTAATTGACTATAGATGATGATTTGCGGTTTTTGTTCTCCATTACCTGAAACAACTTCAACGACCCCACGCCCTTCTTTACGTGTTACGATGTGTGAAACGCCTAATAAGGGAATCGTTGCACCTTCTTTAATATGCAAATTTTCGCAAGAAATGGACAAACGAGCAAGGCGTTCTTCAATCCAAAACTGATGCTTTTCAATAAAACGCTGCACCGCACAGGAACTTACCGCCGGCGGTATTGTCAGGCTAATCCTCTGCCCACTTGCATCAATACGCAATGTAAAACGGCGTGCTCTTCGGTGTTCTCGCACCCGTAAAGGGACAATGCGATCACAGAAAATAAAATTCCGTTCATAAACCGCCATACATTACGTCTTTAATAACCAAATCAATGTTTTTGATAATAAATGAAACTCGCTTTTATTCTGCGTTAATCTGGTCAATCAATGACATCAATATTTTTTCAAAGCAATTCAAATCTTGCGGACGTGAAAACCGATGATCTGCATCACGAACAAGTGTCAATGTTACATTATTTAAAGGTAAATAATCAAGTAAACCTAGTGTATGTTGATAAGGAACCTCTTCATCTTGCATCCCTTGCAAAATATGAATTGGACACCCAACATCAATACACCCTTTCATAACCCTGTTGTTTCGCCCATCCTCAATCAATGCTTTTGTAAACGGTGTTGGTTCCAAACCATAAGCTGAAGGCCATTCAAAATAACCTTTTTCTTCTAAAGCCTTCCATTCTTCTGTACCCAAAGCCGGTTCAATCAAATTTTGTGTAAAATCAGGAGCAGGTGCAATCAACACCATACCAGCTAGTGCCTTTTTTTTCTCTGCCAACATCATAGCGAGTTTTATGGCGATCCATCCTCCCATAGAGGAACCAATCAAAATTTGTGGTCCCTCACAATAAGCTTCAAACACAGCTAAACTCTCTTTCACCCAACGTGAAATGGTTCCTTGAAAAAAATCCCCTTCAGATTCTCCATGGCCAGAATAATCAAAACGTAAACAAGATAAATCATTTTTTTGAGCAAAAGCATCAACAGTCATCGCTTTGCTCCCCAGCATATCGGATCGATAACCAGATAACCAAACTACTCCTGGAGAACGATTACCTTTGCGATAACGTACAGCAAGAGCTGTATTATCAAACGAAAAAAATTGGCAAAGAGTATTTTGATCCATTATTGTCTTTCCTTGAATAAGATACCTTGTTAATAAAAAACTACTATCTTTGAAAAAATAAATCAAAAGCGTTTATCAAAAGCCTGAAAAAAGCATCAATTCTAGTTGTTTTTTCAGACATAATTGTATATTAAAATCTTCAATAATTAATCAAAATTAAGGAGCATAAATCATTCGCCGGCCGTTTAAAATGACGCCTAATCAAAAAGATGGGCCACGTTCAAATCAAGAAATTCGAGTTCCTTGCATTCAACTTATTAATGATGAGGGACAAAATCAAGGAATAGTTTCGACACAAGAAGCGCTCGCTATGGCTGCAAATATTGGACTTGATCTCGTTGAGATCGTGCCAAATGCAGAACCGCCTGTGTGTAAGATTGTTGATCTAGGTAAGCTGAAATATCAGAATCAAAAAAAAGCAGCTGAAACGCGTAAAAAGCAAAAAATCATCGAGATCAAAGAAATCAAACTGCGACCGAATGTTGACGTCCATGATTATGGAGTTAAGCTTAAAGCTATCCATCGTTTTATTGAGCATGGCAATAAAGTAAAAATTACTTTGCGTTTCCGTGGTCGTGAAATGGCGCACCAAGATCTTGGAGTAAAGCTTCTTGAACGAATGAAAGAAGACGTAAGCGAAATTGCTAAAATCGAATCTGAGCCAAAACTTGAAAATCGTCAAATGATGATGGTGATCGCACCTAAATCATAATTCAAAAGGCGCATTTATAAACTTCATTCAGCACGCAAACGCATGGTCTTAAAAATATAATATGCTATTTAAAGTGTTTGAGTAATTTTTGAGAATTAATTAATCGATGCATAAAATCTCTTTATACAAAGCGCTCTTTGTTTGCCAGAAAAGTTAAATCTTTTCCATAGAGGATATCTAATCTTGTCTAGAATAATGATAGAGGATACAAGTGTTTTATGGTAAAAAAACAAACATCCTCTTTCGATAAGCATCTTATTACCCGCCTTTTGCGAGAAAATTTTCAAAAACATGTGCACTGGTACAGTGCCGCGATTGTTTCAATGATTATCATTTCCTTAACCACTGCGACTAGTGCGTGGATCATGCGCGATGTTGTCAATCATATTATTGATGCAAAAAATTTTAATGTAATTATTTTCATTTCCGGTGCTATTGCTTTCATTTTTACTCTTAAAGGAATTGCAACCTTTGCTCAAACCTATTTTCTTAGCAAAGCAGGCAATAGTATTGTTGCTGAACAAC
Organism: Bartonella bacilliformis KC583; assembly: GCF_000015445.1. Classification (NCBI taxonomy): domain Bacteria; kingdom Pseudomonadati; phylum Pseudomonadota; class Alphaproteobacteria; order Hyphomicrobiales; family Bartonellaceae; genus Bartonella; species Bartonella bacilliformis. The sequence continues at coordinate 1,396,556 of NC_008783.1, forward strand.
AACGCAAAATTTACGCCAGACTTATGCAACAAGGAGTTTCCTTTTACCATAATAATACCTCATCTGATCTTCTTATTCGTGTAACCCACAACGCGACAGAAGCCCGTATTGTTATTGACACAATTATCACAACTTTTGTGCGTGACTTACTTTCTGTTATTGGGCTCCTGTTTGTTATGTTCATTCAAAATTTTACATTAATGACTATTAGTTTAACTGTTGGGCCATTAGCATTTTTAGGGGTTCGAATAGCCTTAAAGCGCGTGCGTAACCTTATGGAGAAAGAACTTCATTCGCTTGGTGAAATCATTAAAGTCATGCAAGAAACTGCTATCGGCATTCAAGTGATTAAAGCTTTTTCGCTAGAAGAATTGATGAAAAAACGCATGAATGAAGCCATTAGTGATGTCGAACAAAAAGCAAATAGTATCTCAACACTTGAAGCTGCAACAAGTCCTATTATGGAAACACTCGCTGGCATTGCAATCGCTGTTGTTATCTGTTTTTCTGGTTACCTTGCAAACCAACATGCAGGTGTTCAAGGTGAGCTAATGTCTTTTATTGTAGCTTTACTTCTAGCTTATGAACCTGCCAAAAGATTAGCAAATGTCCGCGTTAAAATTGAATCTGGTTTGGTGAGTATCCGTACAATGTTCGAAATACTCGACTACCCCTTAACTGTTATAGAACATAAGAAAGCTAAAAACCTTAATAAAACGCAACATTCTATTCGCTTCGAACATGTTTCTTTCGCCTATAAAGATGATCAGGAAGTGCTCAATGATATCAATCTGGAAATAGAAGCAGGAAAAATGACAGCCTTGGTAGGGCCATCTGGTTCAGGAAAATCAACCCTTATTAATCTCATTATGCGCCTTTATGACCCTACACAGGGACGTATATTCATCGGTAATCAAGATATCCGCTACATCACATTTCATTCCCTTCGTAATCTCATATCTTATGTAGGACAGGATACTTTCTTATTCCAAGGCACTATCAAATATAACATCGGACTTGGCAAAGAAGGAGCCAATAACGACGATATTATAAAAGCAGCAAAAGCGGCCAATGCTCATGATTTTATTATGGATTTTCCGAATGGTTATGATACACAAATAGGTGACAATGGTAATAATCTTTCAGGTGGACAAAGACAACGCATCGCTATTGCCCGAGCAATGCTTCATGATGGCGAAATCTTGATTCTTGATGAAGCAACAAGCGCTTTGGATTCACATGCTGAAGCACAAATCAATGAAGCCCTTCATCGCCTTACCAAGGGACGCACGACAATTGTCATCGCCCATCGCCTTTCAACAATTGCCCATGCTCATAAAACTATTGTGATACAAAATGGACAATTGGTTGAGCAAGGAACTCAGTCAGAATTACTGAAAAAGAAAAACAGTCTTTACAAAAAGCTGCACGATATTCAATTTAAAGAGCAAAAATTGTAAGTGATCCTCCTTTAAAATATAATCTTTAATAATCCTTCTCATAGAATAGACCAAAACTAGAGTTCTTTTCATTGCATATAGCAGTTTTCATTTTGAAACGGCGTGAAATATCTAAATTAATTGTTCCTTTTGTTGCCCCATCCGGTCCTGTTTCAAAACCTAGGTAAATATTATCATGGATATAGCGTCCAACACGTAAACCTGTATTCCCTTTTTCATCAACAACAATATCAAGATCATCAAGATTAATTTTATTACGTAAAGCGCTTAACAAAGATGCGTTAGTCGCGCCTGCAAGTTCAGCTACAGCAGTGGCAAGCTGAGCAATTTGAAAGGCCGATAATTCGCTAAGAGAACGGTTAAAAATTAAACGCGCCAAAACTTCATCCTGCGGCAAAACAGGCTGTGAAGTAAATTTAATATCGAGATTATCAATAGTTCCGCTTACCGTTACCATGACATTAACATCAGCATTATCACTGTTGGTTACAAAATAAACAGTAGGGCTAAGATAACCATTAAAGTTTACTCGCCCTTGATCAAAACTGAGACGTCGTGAAAGAATATCAAAACGTCCACGTATCATCTGTAACTCACCAACTGGATATACGTCATGCAATGGACCAGTTAAATTAATATATCCTCCCAACTCAGCATCTAAACCTCGACCACGTACAAAAAACTGATTATTAGCCTTAATTTTCATATTCAAATGTATAAGAGAGAAATCTTGTTCAGAAGCATTGTGATTTTGGCTATCAATTTTAACATTAGCATATTCAAGCGTTTTTCGAATTGGTTTAGTTAAATTTTTCTGTTTAATATTGAAAAATATATTATTTCGAAAATGGTCAGGAATAAAAATTTCAGCCTTTTCAACGGTAATATCACCACCAAGAACAAGATCATCATGTAAAACACGACCAGTTACTGTCATTTCACCTGTTAGGGTTGCCAGAATAGACCCATTATTATAATTAGCACGATTGAGCTTAATCACTAAGTCTGTTTGCAAATCATTAGAAATACGACCTGTAGCAGAAATAGATCCCCCACTAGATGAAGTAGCATGGGCGCGCTCTAGAATCATATGATCGCCATTTAATTTACCCTCAAGTGTTATATCGCGTAGTCCCAAATTTGTTTGTGAATCAGAAAAACTACCATGAGTTACAGAAAATTGACCCACTAATTGTGGTTGCGACAAAACACCATTAATAGTCGTGTCAACTTCTGCTGTTCCTGTTATATGCGCCCCACGCTCAGCCAAAAATTGATCAATAAAAACGAGAGGCATTGTCCCTTTAATACTCAATCCTATTCCGGCATCATATAAAGAAACATACCCTTTTACAGCAAAATCCAACTCCTTAGATCCAGTCGCTATCAGATGGTCAATATGAAGTATTGATTGTTCATAGGAACCACGAGCATCCATATTAACCGGTACACTCCTCTTATGTGCTGTAGAATAAAAAATTAAATCATGGCCCAAAAATTCAAAATGAGCGGATGGATCTTTTAATGTTCCCCTAATATCGATTTTGCCTGTTACCACTCCTCCAAAGGTTTGATTATTCATCAAGCCATTGGCAAAATGTGCAGGTAAGTTTTTTAAATGAACATGTAAATCAAGCTTGTTGTTTTTTAAAGCTAATGTCCCTTGTGTCTGTGCTTGCAACCCCTCTCCTAACAAATCCGAGTCTACAGTAAGGATTCCATCAGTCATTTTTCCCGTAGCAGAAAGCACAAAAGGTGTTATTTTTTTCTCCCGGAGAGCAGCAATCGTCAATCCCTGACCTTTGACATCATAGGTTACATCAGGCTTTTCAAAAGGACCGTTCATCAAAACTGTCCCTGTCAAAGTTCCATCAGCACCAAGATCAGGTCTCCACAAATTGGCTAAAGCAACAGGAATAGCATCCATTGTGAGCTGTAGGTTAAGAGTATCTTGCAAATTTCCTGCAAGCACAATCTTGCCTTCATTGATAGCAAGTCCTAGCTTGCCTATCGTTACCTCGTCTTCATTAAAAATGATTGTAACCGGCTTGAGTAATGTTGCATGAAAATCGGATTGCTCCACATTTACAGTTTCAAGCTGCACTTTTCGCTTCACACCCTCTGGCAACCCTTTTGTCACTATAGAACCAGAAAGCTTTGCATCTGCATCATCATGCAACATCGCCTGAACGTGAAAGGCTGTTTGCCCATGACTACCATTGGCATGAGCGTTTAAATGATTGACCATTATCAACGGTGTCTGAACTTGCTCTGCATTCACAAAGCCTTCAAACTGAATCGTGCCAAAAGGATCGAATATATTCGCTTGTATCTCTAACTTTTTGATTTCATTTTTCGCAAATATTAAATGATCAATATTGGCTTTTAGATTGACGCTTTGTTTACCATTTTGTTCATCAAAAACAACATCCCCTTTCACATCTCCGCTACCTTCTTGCAAGATCAGTGCAGAAATTATTGAAATATCATCAGCATCAATATGCAAAGTCCCCTTCATAAAGCCTTTAAGCGTTCGCGCAAGATTACCTGTTATACTTGCATAACCTCCTTTAATATCAATATCCTGAAATTTCCAAAGATGATCAGAATTGTTAAAAGCAACAGATAATTGCAATGGTTTCTCAGCAAAAGTTCCCTCTCCTTTTACAAGACCATTGAAGTAGGAAATGGCCGGCGATGTATTATCTATGAGTGCATTGATATTCAGGGTTGCATTTTGCAGTTTTTTGCCCACAAAAAGCGCTTCAGAAACATCAACATGCGTGCTAATCGTTATGAAATTATTGTGCCCTCTAGCAGCACCCTTTATTGTAGTTGCCCCCACCAATCTTGGATCTAAAATGGCAAGATCGGATATTTGAGCAGAAAAATCCATCTCAGCGTTTAAATTTGAAAAATGACCATTAGCTCTTACATTTGCGCGTTGATTTTCTAAATGTAAATGACGGATAATCACACCTTTCGTGTTCCGAATAACAGCAGCTGAAACAACAAGATTCCCCTGCATAAAACGATCAACCGCCTCTACTCCCATTTTCACTGTATCAGTAGTCCCTGATAGTTCAAGATTAAAAACACTCCCAGTTAAATTTATAGCTCCCCTCGCTTCAATATCTGCACTACCAGAAAATGGTTGCCCACTTAAAAAACCAAATGGTGCAAGTGTTTTTGCTTTTAAACCAAGATCACCTTTAAAAACGAAACGATCTATTTCTCCTTTTAGCCAAACGGAAAAATCTTGAGCTGTAATACTAAAATCACGAACCAATACAGGCTTATCAGCAAAAATATCCGTATCCATCTTTACATAAATCGTTTGACTATCATCCGCAGACTCATCATTAGAATTTACAACACCTTGGAGAGTACCATTAATCTGAATACCGACATGACGAGAAGCTACATCATCAAGATTCTCGCTTACTCCTCCCATATCAAAGACTGCATCATTAATATGAACATTTCCACTACTTAAATGGTGAATATGAAGCTGGCCTTTCCAAGCTTGTTGCCCCTCACCACCATAATCAATGGTTAAAGCAAGATTATCTGCACGCGCTTTTCCCTTTAACATTGGTAAACGGACAGATTCACCGTGTTTACTCAAGTCTATTTGGCCATCAACAAAAAGACGTCGTAAAAATCCGTCAGCTGTTATTTCAGTGTTAGCAACAACGTTAATCACATCACCTTGAATCATCATATGATCAAGGCGCAGCGCACCTTCTTTTGTCATCACCGCTTCTGCTTTTAATGCAACATCAGATTCAAAAAAGCTGCGATATTGTGCAGGTGTTAAGAAACCAATTTTTCCTGCTAACTCAGTAAAAAGGCGGTGACCTTCTGAAACACTGGCAAGAACAATATTACCATTCAAAATAGGTTGATGATCAGCTTCCAAACGAAGTGCAATATTCAAATCATCAAAAGTACCATTGCCTGTAACGACGAAATTGAGTGCAGGACGCTTATCAACACGAAGAATATTGGCCAAAATACCATTTTTGGGCTCATCAGCAGTGATATTAATCTTAGCTGTACGGCTGCTATTCAATAACTTTGTTAGAATAGAAAAATGACCCGGCGCATCCAAACGATCAATTGTTATATCCGCGTTAAAATCACCATTGACCAAGCTTACATGTCCTTTTAACGACACATCAGAAGAAAGACCAAAAAAATCTTGTTCAAAATTTATATGTTCTGCAACAAACGTATTGATGGAAATATCTATAGGTAATTTAGGTATGGAAAATCGGCTAGAGTCGGAAGAAGAAATTGATGAAGAATCCTGCGGTTTGCGTAAAAACGTGATATATTCCGCTGAAAGCTGATCAATCTGAACATGCCCTTTGAGCAAAGCTAGACGATTCCAATCTATCTTAGCATTGACAATTTTAAGCCAAATACCTTTATGATCACTGACAGTAATGGCATCAACTGACGTCTTAGAAAACAGTATTCCTTGCACATTGTTCAAACGAACTTGGTGATTAGGCGTTGAAAGTTTACGTTCAATAAAAGAAATAAACCAAGAACGATTATCTGCTGCCGCTTCAAGAGAAGATGAACGATCTCTCTGTATAAACAGAAAAAAACTTATCACAAGAAGAAAAACAGCAAATAAAATTCCCCCTAAACATAATATTTTTTTCATTAGAATGCTTGCCCTATCCCCACATAAATCCCTATGCGAGGATCACCTTTCTCCCGCTTAAGAGGCCAGGCTACATCAAACCGTACAGGACCAAGACCTGTCATATAACGTCCTCCGATACCCATTCCCCATTTGATTTTTTGTAAAAAACCAAAATTTGCTTTTTCCTCTACACGACCACCATCAACAAAACTGACAAGCCCTATATCATCATTCAAAGAAAAACGTAATTCCGCTGAACCTTCAATAAGTGAACGCCCGCCAATAATACCATTTTCTGTTTTAATGCCAATATTATGATACGCGTAACCACGAACAGATCCACCCCCACCAGAGAAAAAAAGCACATCTGGAGGCAATAAAATCTTATTATTCCCGATGATTGTGCCAAGCTTTGCCCGCGTTGCAAAAACAAAACGATTTTTCGTGTCAAGTACCCAATAAGAACGACCTTCTACTGTCATTTTTGTCATAAAACTGCTCAAGTTCATTTCGTAAAAAGGATTAAGGATCACTTCACTATACAAACCTTTTGTTGCATTAAGCTTATTGTTACGGCTGTCATAAATTAAATCACTTTGTAACCCAATCACCGTGAAATTGCGGTTTCCAAGATGATTATCATGTAAATGGCCTCTAGTAATAACCATAGCAACCCGCCCTGATAAATTATCATTGATGACGTGTGTAAGACTCAATTTTCCTTTAATAGCTGTTGTGATATAACTATCTAAGACGTCCCGTTGCACTTTTAGTTCTGCCCCCAAATCTGTATCAGGGGTGATGATACCAGGCTTAATAAACGTTACCTCCAAAAGATAATTGAAATTCTTTGGATGATAAGATTGCTCTTTGCGACGACCGATACTGTTTATTTTGGTTTCAATTTTAAAACGTTCTGCATGACCAAAAAGATTGCTATGGGTCCAATAAATCTCACCCCCACTACCATCTAATGTTGAATAGCTACCACCCATGCCTAAACGTCTTAGCTTACGTTCTTCTACAACGACTGTAAGCGGTAAATGACCATCAGAGTTAATTGTATCTGCTTCACGCACATCGATAGAACGAAAAACATCAAGCCGTGCGAGTCGCTTATTCGCTTTGGCCACAGCCTCAGAATCATATTGCTGCCCAGGCTTCAATCCTGTCATCCATACGACATACATTGGATCTATGTGTGGGTGTTTATTTACATCGCGCACATTTATCGAACCGTAATAAGCTTTTTGCTTAGGATCAACTACAATTTGCGCATCAATTATACGCCTAGCATGATCCGCAACTATATCACGACTGATAACATCTGCTTTCGCATAACCTCGCTGGCGCCACCCTTCAATTGCCCACCTTTCTGCATTAAGAATAGTCTCTGATTTTGCCAAAGCTCCAACTTTATAGCCTAAATCCTCAACTGAAATCATTCCACCTGTTTTATACTTTGCAAGCGGAGAAGCCTTATTGATACGCACAGCATTAAAAACATATTGTGGACCCGCATCAACCGTAATGACAATAGTCGATTTATCGGGTAATTCAGTCATGGGAGATACATCAGCAACTTCCAATCCATTGATCTTAATACTAATAACACCGCCATAACGCCCATCCGCATACAAAGCAGACAGAATTTCCCTATAATTTGAACGAGCTTTTGCCAACAAACCTGCAGAACTAGAAACAGATTTATCCTGATCCGCAACAAGAGAAGAAACAGTTTTTACTATTTTCACGCCCTCTAGTGGTGCACCTGGCGGCGCAACAACATCAACTTTATAGGATTTTTGTGCACCCTGAATGCCATCTGAAGGAGCATTTGACTTTTTTTCACCAAATAAATGAATGCCAAAAATTTCAAATGCTGCAAGTGGCTGCGGAAAAGAAAAGACTAAACACAAGCCTAAACACGCAGTGCGTAAGATTCCTGATTGCAACAAAACCTTTGCCTGACATATCATCAAATCAGATACTCTTAAACAAATACTTAGTACTGTTTTCCTTAAAAATAACGCCAAAAGAGCAATACAAACATATCTATTTTGAGATTCTTACGCATTTTAATGGGAGTAAATAGCACTCTCACCTATAGTGTGTTTTCTACAGTGTTTTTTCTCTTATGCTAAAAATCTAACCCCTCGTTAAACAAAATAGTTGTCTTTTTCCCTTATAACATATTCATTGAATTAATCTAATATATTTTTTCGGCCGTATATATTATAGTTAAATTTATACAAATTATAACGGCACCATAAAAAGCGTATTTATTGCTTATACAGATCTTTTTATCAAAAAAATATATAGACATTTCTTGATTTTTATAAGCAGATATGGTTGTTTCTTAAAATTATCAAGGGGGAAAATCAATTAATGATTGCCTGTGTTACGACAGTTGCTTTTCGTGGTCTAGAGGCAATCCCTGTTGATGTGCAGGTCATGATTTCTTCCGGCAAAATAGGAATGGCTATTGTTGGGTTAGCGGATAAAGCCATCGCAGAAAGCCGTGAACGTGTGCAAGCAGCTCTCTACGCTTGCGGACTTTCAATGCCAAACAAACGAGTTACCATTAATCTTGCTCCGGCTGATTTGCCCAAAGAAGGATCGCATTATGATCTACCCATTGCTATCGGCTTAATGCTTGCTATGGGAGTTTTACCCTCTGAAATCGTAAAAAACTACCTCATTTTAGGGGAATTATCACTGGATGGATCTATTACTGCTGTCAATGGCGTTTTACCAACTGCAATGACAGCTTTATCACTTGATAAAGGTCTAATTTGTCCTCGCCAATGCGGACCCGAAGCTGCATGGGTTAATGCAGATATGGACATCCTAGCACCCGATACTCTTCTTACAATAATTAATCATTTTAAAGGAATTCAAATTCAAAAACGGCCACAACCGCGACAATACACAATCCAAACTGAACTACCAGACCTTTGCGAGATTAAAGGACAAAAAACCGCTAAACGTGCTTTAGAAGTTTGCGCAGCTGGGCGACATAACCTCCTGTTTGTAGGCCCTCCTGGAGCAGGAAAATCTATGTTAGCCCAATGTTTACCTTCTATTCTACCACCTCTTGATAGCCGTGAGCTTTTAGATGTCTCTTTAATTGCTTCTATTGCAGGGGAAACAGCCTATAATACCCTCTCACTCCACTGCCCTTTTCGTGCTCCACATCATTCTGCTTCTATGGCAGCAATGATTGGCGGTGGCCTTAAAGGACGACCAGGAGAAGTATCTCTCGCTCATAATGGCATTTTATTCCTTGATGAATTTCCTGAATTTGCTCCTCAAGTCCTCGATTCTCTTCGTCAACCCTTAGAGAGTGGAGAATGTATCATCGCCCGTGTTAATCATCATATTAGCTACCCCGCGCGTATCCAACTTATTGCTGCAATGAACCCATGCCGATGCGGAATGGCAGGTGAAAAAGGTTATGTTTGTGCCAAAGGGACACGTTGCCAAACCGATTATCAGGCTCGTATTTCTGGTCCCCTGCTCGATCGAATTGATTTGCGCATTGATGTCCCTGCTTTAACAGCAATGGATCTTATGCAGCCAGAACAATCCGAAAAAAGTTGTAATGTTGCAAAACGCGTCGCACGAGCCCGTGCTATTCAAGCTAAACGGTTTGCCAAAATGGATCTTGCCCATATTCGCACCAATGGCGATTGTCCTGCAAAAATTATTGAACAGATTGCCACCCCAGACCAAAATGCAGCTGTCTTACTAAGGGATGTTAGTGAAAAAATGCGCCTTTCTGCACGCGCTTATCATCGTATTCTCAAAGTTGCACGCACTATTGCCGATCTTGATGAAGCGCAGAAACTTTCTCGTCACCATCTCGCAGAAGCTATTTCTTATAGATTGGGCAATGAACGATTAGTAGCTCTCAATTAAACGGAATCTTTTATCAAAACAAAATGAAATAATCAGAAAAATAAAACCCTGTAAGAATGCCATCATACTCTAAAAATTTCTGTAGTAAGTATATTTACTGATATTATTTTTCCCCTAATAATTGTGAAGTAGTAAAATACTATCACACTCTCTCAATTAAAATTACTAATCGTAAAAATACCAGAAAATCTCTTTGATTTTCTTCCAATCTAATAAACACAAAAAATAAGAAAATTGATATCATTTGGGTATGCACAAATCATTCCATTATTATAATTGGCAAATGTTGAACATCTGGGTGATATACGGTAAATGTCAATATGATTATTTCATCAATAACTTATTTGAACAATAAGCCTAAAAAGAGCTAATAAACTTAAAACAGAAATGGATTGACTTATGAGTGATGAAACAACCTCACCGACATCTGGTGACTATGGTGCCGCTTCTATCAAGGTTCTCAAAGGTCTTGATGCTGTCCGTAAACGTCCTGGTATGTACATCGGTGATACCGACGACGGTTCAGGCTTACACCATATGGTTTATGAAGTCGTCGACAACGCTATTGATGAAGCATTAGCTGGCTACGCAACTCTTGTAAATGTTACGCTCCATGCCGATGGATCCTGTTCTGTTTGTGATAATGGACGTGGAATTCCAACTGATATTCACCCAACAGAACATGTATCAGCTGCTGAAGTGATCATGACGCAACTTCATGCTGGTGGAAAATTTGATCAAAATTCTTATAAAGTTTCAGGGGGATTACACGGCGTTGGTGTCTCTGTTGTTAATGCACTATCGGTTTGGTTGCGCCTTCGAATCAAGCGTGATGGTAAAATCCATGAAATGTCGTTTACTCATGGAGTGGCTGATGCTCCGCTCAAAGTCGTTGGTCAATGCGGTACAGAAAGTGGCACAGAAATCAGCTTTTTACCAAGCCCCGAAACCTTCACCATGGTTAAATTTGATTTCGAAACATTAGAGCGTCGTCTTAGAGAATTAGCTTTTTTGAATTCTGGTGTACACATTCTTCTTGTTAACCAACACCATGCTGATGTTCGATCAGTAGAATTATATTACGAAGGTGGATTAATTGAATTTATCAAATATATTGACCAATCAAAAAAACCCTTAATTGATGCACCGATTTACATCACAAGCGAAAAAGATGGGATCAGTGTAGATGTTGCTTTATGGTGGAACGATTCTTATCATGAGAAAGTATTGTGTTTCACCAATAATATTCCTCAACGCGATGGAGGAACCCATTTAGCGGGATTCCGCAGCGCCTTAACACGTCAAATTAACGGTTATGCTGAATCCTCAGGCATTGCAAAAAAAGAAAAAGTTAATTTAACTGGCGATGATTGCCGTGAAGGACTCACAGCCATTCTTTCCGTTAAAGTTCCCGATCCAAAATTTTCTTCACAGACAAAGGATAAATTGGTTTCTTCTGAAGTCCGTCCAATTGTTGAAAATTTGGTAAATGAAGGACTTTCAGCATGGCTAGAAGAACACCCTAATGAAGCAAAAATTCTCATTAGCAAAGTTGTAGAAGCTGCTGCAGCGCGCGAAGCAGCACGCAAAGCGCGTGAACTTACACGGCGAAAAGGAGCTCTCGATATCACTTCTTTACCAGGTAAACTTGCTGATTGTCAGGAACGTGATCCTACAAAATCAGAAATTTTTATCGTCGAGGGGGATTCAGCTGGTGGTTCAGCTAAAAGCGGACGTTCACGCCAAAATCAAGCAATTTTGCCTTTACGCGGTAAAATTCTTAATGTCGAACGAGCACGTTTCGACCGAATGCTTTCATCCGAAATGATTGGTACGCTTATTACTGCCCTTGGAACCTCTATTGGTAAGGATGAATTTTCACCTGATAAATTGCGTTATCACAAAATCATCATTATGACAGATGCAGATGTTGATGGCGCTCATATTCGCACCTTGCTTCTCACTTTCTTTTTCAGACAAATGCCTGAATTAATTGAACGTGGTCATCTTTATATCGCGCAACCACCTCTTTATAAAGTATCACGTGGTAAATCCTCTCAGTACATTAAAAATGAAGCAGCATTTGAAGATTTCTTAATTGATAGTGGTTTGGAAGAAACAACATTAGAATTATCAAGTGGTGAGGTTTGTGCAGGCATTGATTTACGCCAATTCGTCCAAGATGCCCGTTTGTTGCGCCAACTCTTAAACGGTCTCCATACCCGCTATGACCGCAATATTGTTGAGCAAGCAGCAATCGCTGGTGCTTTCAATTTTGAGGCTTTTGCAACACCAGAAACAGCACAAAAAATAGCGGATACGATAGCAAAACGTCTTGATTTAATTGCTGATGATATGGAACGTGGTTGGAGCGGTCAATATACATCAGATGGAAGTTTATGCTTTGAACGCGTTTTGCGCGGAGTTAAAGATGTTATTACTCTTGATGCAGGGTTTATAAATTCAGCAGATGCACGCCAAATTGGTCATATTGCCAAAAATCTCAAAGACATCTATCGTGATCCTCCTCTTTTGCGTCGCAAAGATAAGTCAGAACGCATTTTTGGTCCTACGAGTTTATTGGAAAGTATTTTTATAAACGGTAAAAAAGGTATTACTTTACAGCGTTACAAAGGCCTTGGAGAAATGAATGCTGATCAGCTTTGGGAAACAACTCTTGATCCTGATGCGCGTTCTCTTTTACAAGTTAAAATCAATGACGCAACTGATGCAGATTCTCTCTTCTCCCAGTTAATGGGTGATGAAGTTGAACCACGGCGAATTTTTATTCAAAAAAATGCCCTAAACGTTGCTAATCTTGATATCTAAGTGTGCTCTTTATTTTAAGCTGTATCAACCATCGTGGTTGTTGAAATTATTTTCTCGTATTTGGCGTTTTCTCTATCCTGCATCTACGATAAAAGAAAAATAAAAAGGATCACACACATGACAGCTGAAACAAAACGTGTAGGAGCTACAGGTGGCATGGAAAATTCTTTTGGCTTCACACAGATTGATGAAGCACAAAAGCAATCTATGGTTGATGGTGTATTTCATTCTGTTGCTGAAAATTATGACAGAATGAATGACATCTTATCTCTTGGACTACACCGTATTTGGAAAAATTCCATGATTACATGGTTAGCTCCACCAGCGATATCTGGCTGGAAAGTAATCGATGTCGCCGGGGGCACTGGTGATATCGCGTTTCGAATCCTCAACGCCTCACGCAAAAAAGCTCATGCCACAGTACTTGATATTAATCATTCGATGCTTAACGTCGGCAAAAAACGTGCACAGATAAATGGTCTTGCCCCTTTTATTGACTTTGTTGAAGCCAATGCAGAACAACTCCCTTTTTCAGATCAAAGCTTCGATGCCTATACGATTGCCTTTGGAATTCGCAACGTACCACATATTGATAAAGCTCTCTCTGAAGCTTTTCGTGTTTTAAAACCAGGAGGACGTTTTTTATGTTTAGAATTTTCAAACGTTGAAATGCCTCTCCTTGATAAACTTTATGACCTTTGGTCTTTTCATGCTATTCCTAAACTTGGTCAGCTGATTGCAGGAAATAGTGATGCTTATCGCTATTTGGTTGAATCCATTCGTATGTTTCCTAAACAAGATGATTTTGCATGTATGATCAATCGCGCAGGTTTCTCACGGGTATCTTATCGCAATTTCACGGGCGCCATCGCAGCGCTGCATTCAGGCTGGAAAATCTAAGCAATGGCACGAATTTCCACTTATTTCCAAATTATACGTGCAGGATGGGTTTTAACACGTGAAGGAGTTATAAGTGCTCTCCCCAATGATGGCCTGCAAGGCTTTCCAGCTTTCTGTCATCGTATAGCCAGTATTTTAGCGCGAAGCAAAACAAAAAAGAAGCGCCGAGCTGAAAATATCTCATATGCCATAAATAAACTTGGTCCCTCTTATATCAAATTATGTCAATTTCTTGCGACCCGCCCTGATATTGTTGGACGCGATATTGCAACAGAATTGTCACAACTCCAGGATCGTGTTCAAACATTTCCTTGCACTGCAGCCATTTCCCAAATTGAAAATTCACTTGGCCGCTCTATCAGTGATTTATTCCTAAATTTTCATCCACCTATTGCGGCTGCTTCTATTGCTCAAGTCCATCCAGCTGAATATTATGACGAAATGGGGAATAAAAAAAAATGTGCTGTTAAAGTTATTCGCCCCAATATCAGAACACGTTTTGCTAAAGACCTTAAAGGCTTTTATCTTATTGCTCATTTACAGGAACGTTACATACCTGCTTCCCGGCGCCTACGCCCTATTCGTGTCGTTGACACGTTAGCACAAACCACACACATGGAAATGGATTTACGCTTAGAGGCAGCAGCCATATCAGAAATGGCTGAAAATACTCAAAATGACGTGGGTTTTCGAGTTCCTGCTATTAATTGGGAACGAACAGGGCGTAATGTTTTAACAATGGAATGGATTGATGGCATAAAAATATCTGACATTTCAGCACTCAAAAAAGCTGGTTTTGATTTGAAAGCCTTAGCAGCTACACTCATTCAATCTTTTCTCCGTCATACCTTACGTGATGGTTTTTTTCACGCTGATATGCATCCTGGTAATTTGTTTGTGGATCAACAGGGATGTATTGTTGCTGTTGATTTAGGAATTACAGGACGACTTGGTAAAAAAGAAAAATATTTTCTTGCTGAAATTCTTTATGGTTTTATCACGCGCGACTATTATCGTGTAGCACAAGCACATTTTGCAGCAGGCTATGTACCAGCGCATCATAATATTGAGAGCTTTGCTCAAGCTAACCGAGCGATTGGTGAACCCATTCATGGACAATCAGCACAAAGCATTTCCATGGCCAAATTGCTCACACTCTTATTTGAAGTTACTGAATTATTTGACATGCAAACAAGACCTGAATTGTTGTTGCTACAAAAGACTATGGTTGTTGTTGAAGGGGTTGCCCGCACGTTGGATCCAAATTTTAATATGTGGAAAGCTTCTGAACCTGTTGTCAAAGAGTGGATTAGCAAAAATTTAGGGCCTGTAGGACTTGTAAAAGATTTAAATGAAGGAGCACAAGCACTGCTTTCATTAGTACGTCAAACGCCGCAATTGGTACAAAATTTTGAGCGTATAGAAGAAGGCTTAAGCCAAATGACAAAAACAGGACTTTATCTTTCCCCTCTCACTCTCAAACAGCTTGCTTTTGAACAAAAACACATTAATCGTCATAGTCGCTATAGTCTATTCATCATTGCTCTTTGTTGTATTCTTTCGACCTTTTTGCTTTTTTTTCATTTTGCCTAACCTGCTTAACATGCTAAAAAAATGTAGCATATGAAATCGTTGAAATTATTTTATTTCTTAGATGCATTTTATGTTTAGTATGACCATTCGCAGTCTTTGCATCTAAAGCCAGAGAATTTTTATATGTATGCACGCTGCGAAAAAGGGATTTCTATGTCTATGAAAGAAGAAACGCATTACCTGCTCAGTAACACCAAAGGATCATCCATATCAACAAATCAAGAAAGTATTGCAGAGATGCGATCACTGCAATCAAAATCGATTCTTCTTATTATCGGTGGTGGTATTGCATCCTATAAAGCTCTTGATTTGATCCGTCGTTTACAGGAACATGGAGCGCACTTGAATGTTATTATGACACAAGCAGCGCAAAAATTTATTACCCCTTTAGCTGTTGAAACCTTGAGCCATGGTAATGTGTATTGTGATTTATTTTCATCTGAAAAAGAATTCGACATTAGCCATATTCGATTAGCACGTCACGCTGATTTAATTATTTTAGCACCAGCAACTGCCAATCGTATTGCAAAAATAGCCAACGGCATAGCAGATGACTTAGCCAATTGTATTCTTTTGGCAGCACGCTGCCCGCTTTTAATTGCACCAGCTATGAATCCCGCTATGTGGACACATCCCGCAACCCTGCGCAACATTGCCAGATTGCAAGCAGATGGAGTGCATATGGTGGGACCAGAAAACGGTGAAATGGCCGAACGCGATGAAAGTGGTTATGGGCGAATGAGTGAACCCTTAGCTATTGTAGCCTCAGCACAAATTCTTTTATGTGTGAAAAAAAAACCTCTTGTCAACCGTCATTTTATTGTGACTTCTGGCCCTACCCATGAACACATCGATCCGGTACGTTATCTTGCCAATCGCTCATCAGGCAAACAAGGCCATGCCATTGCAGAAGCCTTGGCTCACTTAGGTGCTACAGTAACACTTATTTGCGGCCCTGTTAATCTTCCTGATCCTCAGGGAGTAAAAACTATTCACGTTGAAACAGCCTTGCAAATGTTACAGGCTGTTCAAGCAGCTTTGCCTGCTGATGGTGCTATTTTTGCTGCCGCTGTGTGTGACTGGCGAAGCCAAACGCACTCTTTAAAAAAGATCAAAAAGAAAGCGAATACAACACCACCATCCTTACATATGGTCGAAAATCCTGATATTTTGGCAACGATCGGCCACGCCCTCAACCGCCCTCCACTCGTAATTGGTTTTGCAGCTGAAACATGTGATATCGTCATCAATGCGAAGGAAAAATGTATCCAGAAAAAAGCAGATTTTATTCTTGCTAATGACATTTCTCTCCATGCTGATGGTACAAGCGTTATGGGTTCTGATACAAATACAATATGTCTCATCAGCAAAGACAATATTGAACAATGGCCACGCATGAGTAAACAACAAGTAGCCCAAAAATTGACTGACATTATCATATCATTTTTTGACTCTTCTGCTTTCGCTGATTAAGAAAAACAGAACTTTTTTTGTTTTAAATGAAAACAAATAATCTTCAGAAATTTGATGCAGCCCAAATAAACACATCTTACATACCGCCTAAAAGGACTTTCCATAAAAATTAGGAAATTTCTTCTCATTTTAAAAGAATTATCGATTATTCCTGAATTATATTCAATGACGAAATTGGCCATCTTCTTGGTGATCGCAAGTCCAAAATCACTCTCATGCGTCGCAACCATAGAGGGGTAAAAATTACACTCAATATAAACTTTAAAATTATTTTGCATTTTTAATTATGTCAAATTTAAGCTAATTCATATAATTAACAAAATAATTAAAAATTATATGAAATCTTCCATAATCCATCTCTTGTTTTTTAATCTTTTCTTCTTATTTACCATTTATGATTTTTTCTGCCGCCCACCGTGCCTTACAGCGCCTTTTTACTAGGCAATATCGTTCTATCCTCTTGAAAGTTTTAGGACTTACTTGTGCTTCTCTTATAGCCCTATTGCTATCGGTATATGAATTTTTTATAGCTTATTTCTGGCCTTGGACTGTCCATTTTTTTCCTGATTTTCCGGATTTAGCAGGATGGCTAGGACTAAGTGTGCTTATCATTTTTAACGTCGGCCTCGTTTTCCTTATGGCCTTTTTGATTGCTCCTATCACAGCTATGATAGGGAGTTTTTTTATTGATGATGCAGCTGAAATTATTGAAAAAGAAGATTATCCAAATGAACCCATAGGGCAAGCTATGTCCTTTAGCTGTTCTCTTGTTCTTTCACTAAAATTTGTTCTTTTAAGCCTTTTAGGAAATGGAATCGCTCTTATCTTGTTTTTCGTACCAGGTATCAATTTGATCGCTTTTTATGTTATTAATGGCTATCTATTTGGTCGTGAATATTTTTTATTTGCTGCTTATCGTTTCCAATCCGAAAAAGAAGCTTATACCTTGCTACGCACCCACTGGATAACAGTATTTGGTGGAGGTTTGTTAATAGCGTTTTTTGTTTCTATTCCCATTTTAAATTTAGCAACACCGCTTTTCGCAGCCGCCTTCATGACATATCTACACAAAATGCTCTTCTGTTATATCCCCGTGCCCGTTTCATCGAAATAATGGCTATCGGATAGATCAATTTAGAAGTATTTTCTTAAAAAATTCTCTCAACTTTAATGCAGTTTCGCAACACTAGAAATATTTGTTAAAAAGTTGCAATAGGCGATTTGAATTATGTTGAAGCCATTGATACTGCAATTAAAGCTGTACATATTTTGATAAAAGAATTAAATAAAGCATCCATACAGCTAGTAAAATGAACCCAACCGTTCAGTCTTACATTCCTTTAAACCACACACAAAATGTAAAATTTTAAGGAGAGACTACAAAAATGAACTGGATTACAAATTACGTTCGTCCTAAAATTAATTCCATATTAGGTCGTCGTGAAATTCCAGAAAATTTGTGGATCAAAGATCCTACCAGTGGTGAAATGGTCTTTCATAAAGATCTAGAAGCTAATCAATATGTGATTCCTGCTTCTGGTCATCATATGCATATTAGCGCCAAAAACCGTCTCATGCATTTTTTTGATGATGGTGTATATACACCAATTGAAAATCCAAAAGTGGTAACGGACCCATTAAAATTCCGTGATGCAAAACGCTATATTGACCGATTAAAAGAATATCGGGCCAAGCTCGGTGTTGATGATAATATTTTAAGTGCACGAGGCACCATTGAAGGTTTACCAATCATTGCTACCGTTCAAGATTTTGCCTTTATGGGTGGGTCACTTGGTATGGCATCAGGAGAAGCTATTATCGAAGCTTTTCATACTGCCATTGCAGACAAATGCCCTTTAGTTCTTTTTGCCGCTTCAGGGGGAGCTCGAATGCAAGAAGGAACATTATCCCTTATGCAAATGCCTCGTACGACAGTAGCAATTGAAATGATGAAAGAAGCAAGGCTTCCTTATATTGTGGTGCTTACTAATCCTACAACCGGCGGTGTAACCGCCTCATATGCTATGCTTGGTGATGTTCACATTGCTGAACCTGGCGCCATGATTGGTTTTGCAGGTCCACGTGTTATTCAACAAACGATTCGAGAAACTTTGCCAGAGGGTTTTCAAAGCAGTGAATATCTCCTTGAGCACGGCATGGTTGATATGGTCGTGTCGCGTTTGGATATGAAAGCTACAATTGCAAAGATTTTACGCCTGATGATGAAATTTCCGGCAGCGCCCGAACCTTCTCATGCATTCTCCAAAGACTCTCAAACACAGATTTCTAAAACAAAAGCCGCTTAAATTATGGAAACAAGCCATGTGCAAAGGGTGGTTGATGATCTATTGGGGCTATTCCCCAAAAAGCTGGATCTTTCCTTAGATCGTATCATCCGCCTTTTAAAGCGCCTTGGTAACCCACATTTAAAGCTTACCCCTACTATTATCCATATTGCTGGAACAAATGGTAAAGGATCGGCTTCAGCAATTTGTCGTGCTCTTTTAGAAAGTGCAGGCTACTGCGTTCATGTATACAGCTCACCACATTTGGTAAATTGGAATGAACGCTGTCGACTAGGTCAAATAGGAGGCGGCCAACTTATTACAGATAATCAACTGCTTGAGGTCATTCGTCACACCATAAAAGTGAACCGTCAAGAACCAATTAGCGTTTTTGAAATTTTTACCGCTGCAGCCTTTACTCTATTTAGCACCCATCCAGCTGATGCAATCATTTTAGAAGTTGGATTAGGAGGACGTTTTGATGCAACCAATGTTATTAAAAATCCAGCCGTATCCCTTATCATGCCTATTGATTATGACCATGAAACTTTTCTAGGCAACACAATTGCGCAAATTTCTTTTGAAAAAGGGGGTATCATCAAACCAAAAATTCCTGTTATAATTGGCAAACAAGACCATGATGTCACTCTTTCTGTTTTAAGTAGCCTTGCTGATAAAAACAAAGCACCTTACTCTATTTTTGACCAAGACTACCAAAGCTATGAAGAACATGGACGTATGGTCTTTCAAAATAACCATGGTTTAATGGATCTACCACTTCCTAACCTTATCGGTGCGCATCAAATTGCCAATGCTGGTGCTGCTATTGAAGCAGTTTACCAAGCAGGTTTTCAACTTTCGGAACAAGCAATCAACCAAGCTTTACGCAATCTTTACTGGCCAGCACGCATGCAACATCTGACTCGTGGCCAATTGGTTAATCAACTTCCTCCCCATACAGATTTATGGCTCGATGGTGGCCATAATCCTGCTGCTGGCAAAGCTGTTGCAGCAGAATTTACTCGATGGAAAAAAAAAACAAAACGCCCCATTGTTATGATTGCTAGTATGCTCAAGACCAAAGACAATGTCGGTTATTTTCGTCCTTTCAAAAATCTTGTCGATGAAGTCTATACAATCCCTTTAACCTCTAGCGACGCAGGTCTCTGCCCAAAAATTTTAGCAGAATTAGCACAAAAAGCAGGCCTCATGGCTAGCCCACAAGCGGATCTTCAAGAAGCCCTTCTTAAAATCAGTTTAAAACATAAAGAAGCCATCATCTTTATTGGTGGTTCTCTTTACCTTGCGGGCAATATTCTACGTGACAATGAGACACCTCCATGCTAGAAATTTGCTGTTCATGGCATTTTAATGGATAAAATCTCTAATTATGAAACTTGATCACACACTTTATCAAAATCCTAAACTTATTACTGTTTTCGGTGGTTCAGGTTTTGTGGGGCGGCATGTCGTTGAAGCTTTAACGAAACGGGGTTATCGCGTTCGCGTCGCTGTGCGTCGTCCACAAAGAGCTTATTACATGCTACAAATAGGTGAAGTAAGCCAAACCCAAATGTGTACAACAGATGTTACGAATCGTGCTTCTGTTGCACGTGCACTATCTGGAGCAGATGGTGTGGTATTTTTGCCTGGGAGTTTGGCGCAATCCAATCAATCAAAGTTTCAAACCACACAAATTGATGGAACAACAAATGTTGCGGAATTAGCTCAAAAAGCAGGTATCCCTCTCATTTATGCATCAACGCTCATCGCTCATGAAAATGCATCGCTTCTTTATGCACGCGTTAAATTTATGTGCGAGAAAATTGTTCAGGACAAGCACTCTCAAACAATCATTATGCGCCCATCTGTCATTTTTGGACCAGAAGATCGTTTTTTCAATGTCTTGGCAAAGGCATCCTGTTTTTTGCCGATCATGCCAGTTTTTGGCGGTGGACACAATAAATTGCAACCTATTTATGTCGGCGATATTGCTGAATTTGTTGTGCGTGCTTTAGAGGAAAAAATCCCCTTTGGGAACAGTTATGAACTTGGTGGGCCGACAGTAATTACAGTCCGGCATATCATTGAAAATATATTAAAAATTATTCATCGCAAAAAAACAATTTTATCCATGCCACTTTCTGTAGGACTTTGTGTTGGAGATATCTTGGGCATTATCGGTAAATTACCTTTATTGCCAACACTAACAACAGCTGATCAAATACGCTTTCTGCAACTAAACAATATTGTTTCTCAAAAAGCTATAGATAGTGGATATACTTTAGAAGGGGTAGGCATTACTCCAAAAACTATGGCGTCTATTTTGCCAAGTTATTTATGGCATTTCCGTCCACAAGGACAGTTTTCTAAAAATTTACTAACCTAATCAATTTTCCCTGACGGATATTTTTATAACCAAATCTGTTTCATCCCCAAAAAGGAAAATAATAACAGACATCAGCAGTAAAATCTATGTTGTGCCTTCTCTTTCCTGGAAAAGATATTAATACTTCCTTTTGTAATCCAAATCTTCGTAGTATATTGAGCTTATACAGATAAGATTTTTCCTGATCTCATTAAGCAACGATTCTTTATATTAAAAAATTTTAGACAATCACGCAGTGATGAACCTGTATGGTATAACCTCACGATCATAACAACCATGAACGATAAAAATGATATCCTTTTGATATATTGCGGCCAACTGAAGATATGTGTATCTCTTCGCAAGATTGACCATTTTGACAAAAAAGTCGTATATTTTTATCCTGATCAGCTGAAAATAAGATAAAATATCTTATTGAGATTACATGACAAAAACATTGTAAGTTAAATTGTTACTGTTACGAGAATCTTTCCTTGCTAAAAAGTAAAAGGAGATGCATCGTGCACAATTTTGATAGCAATAATCCCAAAGAAAGACCTTAAAAATGATCAGAATTTTTGCCTGTATTTTTTGCTTTCTTTCGCTGTTTTTTCCGATACATGCTATTGCCCAATCACCAATATCTCACTTACTATCGGCCTTTATTTGGTCAGAACATCAATGGCTTATCTTAGCACTTTGCGGAAGTATTTCTTGCGCTTCCTTGCTAACATGCATAACCGTTATTATAAACATAAAGAAAAATGCTGAGAAATCTTTACAAGTGATTCAAGCCAATTTTTCTGAAAAGCTTAAACAATATGAATGGCTTTTAGAAGAAACAGAACAATACCTTCTTATTTGGGAGCACCCAACAGCCCTACCACATATCGTTGGCAATATTTCTAAATTACAAAAGGCAGGAATAAACGAACAAAATTTTCAGTGTTTCGAAGACTGGCTCGAAGAATCTTTTCTGCAACAACTTGACCAAGCACTGACTCAATTACGTTGTCATGGCTGTTCTTTTGAACTTTCTATCACCACCATCAATAAAATCGCCTTACAAGTTACAGGGGTTATTGCAGGAACAGCAGCCATTGCACGTTTCCAAGATTTCTCAAAACAGCAGAGTGAAAACATTCGCTTACGGGAAGATATGACCCGAATGCTCACAGAGCTGAAAATACAGCGCAACCTTCTTGATTATATCCAAGAACCGGTGTGGATTCGAAATAGTGAGGGGAAAATTTGTTTCGTAAATAATGCTTTTCGAGACATGACAAATTTTCAAGAAGGCTGTGATACCATCACTGATCCTTTCAATGAAACAATACAATTCCAAATAAATAAAGGAAATCAAATAAATGAGAGGAGCCAAACAAACGGAACAAATCAACTAGATGAGACAAAGACAGTGTTTCAAAAACACGTTCATACCGTCGTGAATGGAGAACGACGTCATTTTCACCTAACACGTATCACAACAGAAGAAGGAATGGCAGCTTTTGCCCGTGATGACAGCGCATATAAAAATCTTACCAATGAAATGGAACAAATTCTTCAAAGCCACCATGAAACACTCGATCAAATTTCAACAGCTGTGGCGATTTTTGATAGCAATCAAAAATTAAAATTTTGCAACCATGCCTTTAGAATTTTATGGCCGTTGGAAAGTTCTTTTCTAGAGAGTGAACCAAGCCATACACTCCTTCTTGAGCGTTTGCGCGAAAAAGGATTTATCGGTGAACATCCCGATTGGCGCGCATGGAAAGAAGAGCTTTTAACAAGCCACCACCAAATAGAATCTAACCCCAAAATTTGGAATCTTCCTAACGGATGTACAGTGCGTGTCATGTCTCGCCCCCACCCACAAGGAGGTATTACCTGGCTTTACGAAAATCTTACAGAAAAAATTGATCTTGAACGACGCTATAATACATTGATCAAAATACAAGGTGAAACACTTGATAAACTTTCCGAAGGCGTAGTGGTTTTTGGCACAGATGGACGTCTATGCTTATCAAATCCTGCTTTATCAAAATTGTGGTCTTTACCCTATAATTTACTGGTAGAAGGTACTCATATTACGCAATTACAGACCCATTGCTCAGCCTTGACAGTCGGGGAAGAATGGAAGCAATTTACCCAATTGATTACAGGCTTTGCTGAAAAACGCGATGCCCGTTCAGGTCGCATAGATCTGAGAAATGGGATGATTATTGATTACACATTCGTGCCACTCCCCAATGGACAAACAATGTTAACTTTTGTGAATGTTACTGACACCGTCCATATAGCGCGTGCCCTGCAAGAAAAAAATGAAGCCTTAGAAAGTACTGATCGTCTACGCAATGAATTTGTCCAACATGTGTCCTACGAATTACGCACACCTCTCACCAATATTATTGGATTTTCTGATATTTTACGCGATCAAATGTTTGGCTCTCTTAATGAACGTCAACACGAATATCTCGGCCATATTCAATCAGAGTCTAACACACTTTTGAATCTTGTTAATGATATTCTTGACCTTGCAACTCTTGATGCAGGGATTATGGAATTAAATATACAATCGGTCAACATTGTTGATGCTATGGCACAAGCAGTAACACGCATAGAAGAACACCTCAACGGGCGTCATATTCTATTTTCTCAACACATTTCTCCTTCCTTAGATGTCATTTTTGCGGATGCTACACGTTTACATCAAATCTTTGTGAATGTACTTAGTAATGCTGTTAACTTTGCCCCAGAAGCAAGCACCATCGAATTTTGTGCTCATAAACAAGATAATCATATCGTTTTCAGTGTCCATAATGAGGGATCGGACATTCCATCTGATATTCTTGATAGGATTTTCAAACGGTTTTCTTCTCATGCACATCATGGTGGACGTGCTGGAGCAGGCCTTGGCCTCTCTCTTGTCAAAAGCTTTGTTGAACTCCATGGTGGATATGTTGAAATTCTCACCGGCACAGGTCAGGGAACAACAGTTAAATGTTTTTTCTCACTGAAAAAGGGAGATATAATCCTTTAAGTCTGTACTCTTGTCATCAAAACCATTTTTTCACTTATTCATTCACCAATTCAATGGAAATTTTTATGAATTTTAGTTTTTTTCTTGCAAATGAAGAAGCAACAAAATTATTTGCGCAAGACCTAGCCCTTGCTTTAAAACCAGGTGATCTTGTAACACTTCAAGGTGATCTTGGAGCAGGAAAATCAACTCTTGCACGTGCAATCATTCATACACTTGCCAATGATGATAATTTAGAAGTACCAAGCCCCACTTTTACTCTTGTTCAAAACTATAAACTGCCACAATTTGAAGTTATTCACGCTGATCTTTACCGCCTCTCTATGGCAGAAGAAATTGATGAATTAGGGCTTCACGAAGCACGTGAACAAAGTATTTTATTAATTGAATGGCCAGAAAAAGGTGCAGATTCTTTAGGGCCCACGACTTTTGCTATCAGTTTACAACACCAAGACTGTGGACGTCATATCACCATCACAGCAGCAACACATGATATTGAACGTCTACAACAATCCCTTGCAATCCGCACCTTTTTAACCACTCATGGTCGCGGTCATGTTCATCGTCGTTTTTTAGCAAGCGACGCTTCTGCACGATCTTATGAACTTTTGCATAGTGACCATCATCAAGAAATCTTTATGAATGCATCCATCATGCAAATGGCACAAAAGACTGATCCTGCCTTTGCAGAAAAAATGCATCTTGCAACAGATATCCGTCAGTTTGTAGGCATTAACCAGATCATTTTAGAGAATGGATTTTCTGCTCCTCATATTTTTGTCGAAGATCTTGAAAAGGGGTTCTTGATTTTAGAAGATTTGGGACGTGAAGGAATTTTAGATCAAACTGGCAATCCTATAGAAGAACGTTATATCGCTTGTAGTGAATTGTTGGCTACCTTCCATCAAAAATCATGGGTTTTTAAAAAGCAATTTGCAACATTTTCGCTTCAAATTCCTTGCTATGATCACCAGTCTATGCAAGCAGAACTTGCATTACTGCTAGACTGGTACATACCTTTTCAGCAGCAAAAAACCTTAAATGAAGAACAACGGAAAGCTTTCTTTACCTGCTGGCAACCTTATCTTGACATGCTCATTGAAGGAGAAAATACCCTTGTTATGCGCGATTATCACTCGCCCAATATACTGTGGCGTGCAAATAAAGAGGGAGTGGCTCGCATTGGTCTTATTGATTTTCAAGATGGCTTAAAAGGACCAACAGCTTATGATCTTGTTTCCTTGGCACAAGATGCACGTCTTTATATTTCACCAGAACTTGAGATGAAGATTTTCAATGCTTATTGTCATGCGCGCCATAAAGCACCGCAACCTTTTGATGAAAATGAATTGCGCAAACTTTACGCTCTTGCAGGTGCTCAACGTGTTTCAAAAATTTTAGGCATTTTTGTACAATTACACCAACAATATGGAAAATCGTCTTATCTCAAACATTTACCCCATATGCAGGATTATCTTGCCCGTAATCTTTCACACCCAATTCTTGCTCCTTTAAAAAGCTTTTATCAAGAAATTGGCATTCTTGTAGAAACAACATAAACATCCAATTTTGAATGCATTACCTATATGGCTTATTCTCTTAACTTTTATAACGGTAAAGCTATTATGTAGATGCAATTTTTCAATTTTGCCGTGAATAAAACTAATATACAGTAAAACTTATTAAAATGATCGGTAAATTAAATAATTTTGACACACTCACAATCAAAGCAAATGACCTATCAGCCACGTATATTTTCTATTTCTCCTGGAACTCCGTTTCTACCTCATTTTGTTGATGCCCTTCTCTCAGGAGAGATTATTCGTGATTTTGCACCTAATGGAAATATCCAAGCGGCTCTTGCTGATACCCTCATTTATGTACCAACGCGCCGTGCTGCCCGCGCTTTACGCGCAACTTTTGTTGAAAAAAGTCCTACCCAATCAAGCTTCTTGCCAAAAATCCTTCCTTTGGGAAATATGGATGAAGATAGTTTCCTTTTTACTGACGATTATACCAATGCTTTGACGATTCATCCTCCTATCAAAGAGAGTGAACGTCTCCTGCTTTTAGCGCGTCTCATTCGCCCTTGGCGTGAAAAATTACCAATGCATCTACGTGCTATATTTGGAACAGAAGATGTGCTCATTCCTACAAATACAGCTGATGCGATCTGGCTTGCCCAAGATTTAGCACGCTTGATGGATGAAGTTGAAACTGAATCTGCTGATTGGTCAAAACTCAAAGAAATTGAGCCTGATATGGTTGCTGAATGGTGGCAAATCACTCTCGATTTTTTGACAATTGTTACACAAAATTGGCCACATATTTTAAAAGAAAGACAGTTAAATAATCCAGTTGAATGGCGCAACCAAATCCTCAAAATGCAGGCAGACATTTTATACCGAACACAACCCAATAAACCAATTATTGCTGCCGGTGCAACAGGGTCTATCCCTTCAATTGCAAATCTTTTAAAGGTGATCGCCTCCCTGCCTAAAGGAGCTGTTATTCTTCCAAACCTTGATCTCCAAATGGATGAAGAACAATGGAACGCATTAGGTTTGATTAATGAAGAAACAACAACTTTTGACTTCCTGAACCATGCATCCGCTGCTTTTAGCCATCCTCAATATCACTTAAAAAAACTTCTCTTTCTTATGCAATGTCAGCGCGCCCATGTTAAAGAAATTGGCCAGCAAAGTAGCATGAAAAAAAAACGCGCTGCCCTCTTATCAGAAGCGTTAAGACCTGCCTCTACGACAGATCAATGGGTACAAATCACACGCGATGATTATGAAAATCTCTGTGCTGATTTATCATTGATTGAAGCTACCAATGAACATGAAGAAGCTCTGGCTATTGCTATTGCTTTACGCCATGCCATTGAAGACCCTAAAAAAACTGCAGCGCTTATCACCAATGATCGTAATTTAGCACGCCGTGTTTCTGCTGAGTTGCAGCGATTTGGAATTGAAGCCAATGATTCAGGGGGTATACCACTTGCTCAAACATTGCCTGCAACTTTGTTACGGCTTCTTTTAGAAAATCTGTTCAAACCTGGTGACCCTATTGCGTTTCTCTCTCTTCTCAAACATCCACTCACAACTCTGGAGCAAAACCGTCACCGCTTACGTGAAATAGTGGAAAATTTTGAGCTCTTTGTTCTCCGAGGTGGAACTGGCCGCATTAATCTTTGCACATGTGATCAATTTTTTGAAACATGGATCAAAACACGCACACTCAATAGTTTAAATGCCAATAATTTAAATGATTGTAGCCTTGATCCACAAAAGAGTGAAGAAGCACGCCTGCTTTGCCACCTGTTGGTAAAAGCTGTAAAACCCTTGGTCTCTTTGATACAACAAGATAGAGAATGCACAATCAATGAAACAATTATAGCCACTGTTGAAGTTTTAGAAAATTTTGGGCGTGATGATAATCATTCTCTTGCTCATCTTTATCAGGATGAAGCAGGAGAGGCCTTATCAACTTTTCTGCGTGAATTAGTCAATGACCAATCAGGACTAAAATTTCATCTTTACGAATGGCCAGCTATTTTTTCAGCTCTCATAGCAACCCGCTCTGTAAGTCCTGCCCCTGGGGGACATTCACGTTTATTTATCTGGGGAACCTTGGAATCACGCCTGCAAACAGTTGATACAGTTGTCATTGGCGGTCTTAATGAAGGATCATGGCCTGTTACAACCCGCAATGATGCTTTTTTATCACGACCAATGAAAATGATGTTAACTCTTGAACCACCAGAAAAGCGTATTGGCCTTTCCGCACATGATTTCCAATGGGCTATGGGAATGGATAAAGTGATCATGAGCCGAGCTACGCGGGTTAACCACGTTCCTTCTGTTCCCTCACGCTGGTTACAACGCCTAGAAACAGTCATAGGTCAACAAGTTTGGAAACAAATTTGCGCACGGGGAAACACATTGCTTTATTGGGCAAAAATTCTTGACACAACAAATATGATTTCCTTTGTAGAACGGCCTTGCCCTATTCCACCACTCGAGATGCGTCCACGTCATTTTTCAATTACTGAAATAGAAACATTACGACAGGACCCTTATGCCATTTATGCTAAAAAAATCCTGCGTCTCAAACCGCTTAAACCGCTTATCCATGATCCTTGTAATACTGAACGAGGGACACTTTATCACGCTATTCTTTCTGCCTTTTGCACGCGTATAAAAAATCCACATGCCACGGATGCGCTAGATACATTATTGACCATTGGGCGTGAAGAATTTGACAAACTAAACTTACCATCCGATATCGAAGCTATCTGGTGGCCAATGTTTGAAAATCTAGCACCTCTCCTTATTCAATGGGAACAAAGCCTTGGCCCCCGAAAACGACACGCTGAAGTAGAGGCTCAAAAAACACCCATAGGCACAACAGGTGTAACCCTTTCAGGACGCGCTGATCGTATTGATATTTTACCTGGCAAAATGGCTGAAATTCTTGATTTTAAAATCAGCACTCCTCCTTCATCCACACAGGTTTTGACTTTATTATCTCCACAATTGGCACTGGAAGCAGCTTTATTAATGCAAGGCGCGTTCGTAGACTTTCAGGATCTTACCCCTTTAAATTTATTATACATTCCTCTTAAAGGAAAGAATAAGATCAAACCACAATCGATCATCCTAAATAAAAAAGTAATAAATCAAAAAAGCGCTGCTGATCTTGGTAAAGAAGCATGGAAACGCCTTATCTCATTAATGAACTACTATCAAAATCCACAACAAGGTTATCTCTCGTATGCTCTCCCCTCACAAAACCGTTATGAAGGGGATTATGATCACTTAGCAAGAGTATTAGAATGGTCAAATGATCTTCATAAAGCAGGCCAATCATGACAATCTTTTCTATTCCCCAAGCTGCCCTTGATGCACAAGCAACCGCTACACATCCAACAACAAGCGTGTGGGTTTCTGCCAATGCGGGATCTGGGAAAACGCATGTTTTGAGCGAACGTGTTATCCGCCTGCTTTTAAATGGGACACCTCCAGCACGCATTTTATGCCTAACCTATACCAAAGCTGCTGCTGCTGTTATGCAATCGCGTATTTTTCGCACACTTTCCAGCTGGAGTGAACTGGATGACCATCAACTTCAAACCATTTTATCACGACTTGAAAATAAGCCCGTAAATGCGCAAAAACTTACCTATGCTCGCCAGCTTTTTGCCCGAGCCTTAGAAACACCAGGGGGTCTAAAAATCCAGACCATTCACGCCTTTTGTGAAGCTTTATTGCACCAATTTTCTCTAGAGGCCAATATTGCTGGTCATTTTGAATTATTAGACGATATAAGCCGTAAAAAATTATTACAACAAGCCCGTTGTCAACTTTTGATACATGACGATGCACAATCGCTTTTAAAACAACTGTTTAAAATTATTAGCGAAGAAACATTCAATCAATTGCTGCATGAAGCAACTCAAAAACAACATGAATTCTCTGATTTCTTATCTTTCATTCTCTATGAAAATGGAGAGGAGCAGTTGCGCCAGCTTTTCAACTTAGCAGTTGATGAAACACACCAACGGCTCTTAGAAAAAATTAAACAAACGGCCCTACTCTCGCCCCATGCAATGAAATATTATCAAACTAATGGCAATTCAAAAGCTAAAAATATCATTGCTGATTTTTTACAATTAGTGAGCACATCTGATGAAGAAAATATCATCACTCTTGTTTCAAATATTTATTTGACAACAACAGGGAAACCACGTGATTTCTCACGTTTGTTTTCTAACAAATCAGATGAAATTTGGCCCTTTGTTCAAAAAGAGATTGAAAAAAAACAAAATCAGCTCTCTACTCTGTTAGAAAAATATCAATGTGTACAACTCGTCACACTGAATATGGCTGTTTTTCAGCTTTGTTCTCTTTATCTTAAAATCTATGCAGATTTAAAAAAGGCCAATGGTCTGTTAGATTTTGATGATCTCATTGAACGCACACTCCATCTATTGCAACGCAGAGGTGCAAGCCAATGGGTGCAGTATAAACTTGATCATGGTATTGATCATATTTTGCTTGATGAAGCGCAAGATACTAATCCTGCACAATGGCAAATTATTCAGCTTTTAGCGAAAGAATTTTTCACAGGAGACAGTCAACGAACAAATACACGGACTATTTTTGCCGTTGGCGATGAAAAACAGTCTATTTATTCCTTTCAAGGAGCTGAACCAGAAAATTTTGCTAAAAATGGACGGATGATCCAAAAACAGATACAGCATGTTAACGAGAAATTTGAAAAGATACAGCTGCATTATTCTTTTCGCTCGACAGCTGATGTGCTAAAAAGCGTCGATCTCGTGTTTGAAACACCAGAAAATTATAAAGGACTTTCAGCAGACAATGCAAAAACAGTGCATGAACCCATTCGGGTGAACAGCCCGGGTGATGTCATTGTATGGGATGTCATCTCCAAACAAACAAGTACCCTACCTGATGATTGGCACTCAACGGTTGATCACTTAGATACACCTGAAGTGCGTTTAGCAGATAAAATTGCAACAACCATTGCCGATTGGTTGCAAAAAGGCGAAATGCTTCCTGCAAAAGGGCGTCTACTCCGTGCCAGTGACATTATGATTTTGGTCCGTAAACGGGATCAATTTGTACCCGCTCTTTCTCGTGCACTAAAACTGCGCAATATTCCCGTGGCTGGTGCCGATCGTTTACAACTTACTAGCCATATTAGTGTACAAGATTTGATGGCGCTTGCACGTTTTGTCTTGCATCCCAAAGATGATCTGTCCTTGGCTTGTGTTTTAAAAAGCCCACTTTTTGCGCTGAGTGAAGAGGCACTTTATCAATTGGCAGCTCAACGCACAGGATCACTTTGGCAAAGCTTGAACGCTCATGCATCATCACATGACTATTTTAAAGAAATTTTTGAAAATTTAAGTAAATATCGCGCTTTGGTTGACCAAATACCGGTTTTTGAATTCTACAGCCATATTCTCAATAATGATAAAGGACGACAAAAAATCCTTGCTCGTCTCGGACCTGAATCCAATGAAGTTCTTGATGCTTTTATGGATTATACACTCACGATTCAAAAGACTGGTTTACCAGGGCTACAAGCTTTTTTGGAAACATTGAGTAAAAACGAACCAGAAATTAAACGTGAACTTGATCAAAATCACGAAGAAGTGCGTATCATGACTGTCCATGCTGCCAAAGGGCTTGAAGCATCTGTTGTCTTTTTGGTTGATTCAGGCAGTGCTATCTGGAATTCACATTACGCGCCACACTTTTTCAAACTTCCCTTAAATGGCAAACAAGCGTTTATCTGGCGCCCAAATGCGGAATTTAAAACAAAGCCCTTTGAAAAAGCACTTTCCCATTTAAAAGAAAGCGCTGAAGAAGAATATCGACGCCTTCTTTATGTAGGAATGACACGTGCTGAGGATCGATTGATTATTTGCGGTTACAGCCAAAAACGGGAAGTTCCCAATACGTGGTTACATTTAGTGAAAAATGCCCTTAAGCCCTATGCTGTCCCCACAAAAGGCCCCGCAGACGATATTGCCGCCTGGCGCTATTCCATCACCCCCTCGACCTCCTTCCCAATAGACCAGAAAATACTTGGTGAGGCGAGCCAAGAATTTCCACCTTTGCCTGCTTTTTTTCATCATAAAATACCTGCAGAATCAGCTCTACCCAAAATACTCAAACCCTCCGTTACTAATTTTGCAACGGATACAGATAGCGAAATTGAACTTTTCTCTGCTCAGAAAATTTTAAATGTTTCACCTATTTTAGAAGCAAAAAACACCAACAAAGCCTTTAGCATCGAATATGGTAATTTGATCCACAAACTGCTGCAATATTTGCCTGATTGCCCTCCTGAAAAACGACAAGATTACGCTCAACAATATCTTAATATCAAGGCTTCTCATTGGGATGATACCAAAAAAAACAATGCCTTACACGATATTTGGGCAATCTTAGACAATCCGCATCTTAAATTACTTTTTTCAGACTCTTCACGCGCCGAAGTATCCCTAATGGGCATTGTAAAAATCCGTGGTAAAGAACAAATGATTTCTGGTCGCATTGACCGTTTATGTATCACCCAAGATTGTATTCTCTTCGCTGATTTCAAAACTGGAACTCCACCAGAAGATGAAACTGCGATTACCCAAAACTATTGGTCACAAATGGCTCTTTATCGAAAAATGCTGCAAACTATTTACCCCGAAAAAACCATTCAGGCCTTTCTTATTTATAGTCAAGGAGCGAAAATCTTTACGCTTCTCCCTAAAAAACTCGATACGCTTCTTGATGAAATTGCTCTATAAGTAAAAAATCCTTTCCAAAAGAGCCTATAATCACTTATCTTTATTATACTTGACATAAACCGAAATCATACCAATCAATGTACAAAAGTGGAATATAAAGGAATAAATCAATGACTTGTATAAAAATTGATAATAGCAATTTCGAAAATGAAGTTCTCACCTCCTCCATTCCTGTTGTGGTTGATTTTTGGGCAGAATGGTGTGGTCCTTGCAAAATGATTGCACCAATACTTGATGAAATTTCAGCAGAAATGGAAGGTCAAGTTAAAATCGCCAAAATAAGTATTGACGAAAATCCAGAACTGGCCACACAATATGGAGTGCGTTCAATTCCTACCCTCTTGATGTTCAAAAATGGCAATGTCTCATCCAATGTGGTTGGCGCTACATCTAAAGGGCGTCTTTGCGAATGGATTAAAGATAATCTTCGCTAATTTCACGCATAATAACTTTTTTCGTAAAGAAAAGGGGGCAAACAAGCAGCCCCTTTTTTTGATTTTTTAAGAATCATTCTTTTACTCAGAACGCGTCTGATAATCTTTGAAAGTTGCAAATTTTATTTTCGGAGCTCGTTCTGCTTCATAATTCAAGGAAAAAGCATTTTCTGCTAAAAAAACTGGATCATTATCCAAATCATAAGCAATAGCGAATCGATGATTAGTGAGAAATTTTTGGAGTTCATCTTTACTTTCTGCAGAAATCCAACGACATACATTAAAGCGTGCTGGCTCAAAGCCCACAGACAAAGAATATTCTACTTTAAGCCGCTCGGTTAAAACATCAATTTGCAAAGCACCAATCACACCGACAAGAGCAGGCGATCCATCATCAGGAGTAAATAATTGTACAACTCCCTCCTCAGCCATTTGTTGCAACGCCTGCTTGAGCTTTTTTGCTTTCATAGGATCATGCAAACAAACACGACGCAGAATTTCCGGTGCAAAATTTGGCACACCTTTAAAGAGAATATCTTCTCCCTCAGTCAATGTATCTCCAATACGCAAAGTTCCATGATTGGGAATCCCCACTACATCACCAGCATAAGCTTGATCAGCAATTTGACGCGAACGAGCAAAGAAAAATTGCGGAGATGAAAGTGTCATTGGCTTTCCTGTCCGTACCAACTTCGTTTTCATGCTACGCTCAAGCCTTCCCGAGCACACACGCAAAAATGCAATACGATCACGATGATTGGGATCCATATTGGCTTGAATTTTAAAAACAAATCCTGTCATTTTTGGCTCATCAGCACTGACTGTGCGTTGATCTGCCATCTGATCACGAGGACTGGGACCAAAATCGACTAATGCATTAATCAAATCACGAACACCAAAATTGCGTAAAGCTGAACCAAAATAAACCGGTGTCATATGTCCTTCACGGAAAGCTTGAATATCAAAATGTTTGCAAGCATTGCGGGCAAGCTCTACACCTTCAATGAAGAGGGAACGCTGATATTCAGGAAGTAAATCGGCAACCTCATCCGGCCCAGAAACCGCCCGTGAAGTTATTTCATCATCATGTTGACGAAAAGAATTATGATGAAGGTCAAAGGTACCAGCAAAATCTTTACCCATACCAATGGGCCATGTAATTGGTGCAGTATCAAGCGCGAGTTTTTCTTCAATTTCATCTAAAATTTCTAAAGGATCACAGGCCTCACGATCCATTTTGTTAACAAAAGTAACAATAGGGATATCTCGCATACGACACACTTCAAATAATTTTAGTGTTCTTGGTTCAATCCCACGGGCACCATCCAAAACCATAATCGCACTATCAACAGCTGTAAGAGTGCGATATGTGTCATCTGCAAAATCTTCATGGCCTGGGGTATCTAATAAATTAAAGATATGATCTTCATATTCAAACGTCATGACCGATGTCACAACAGAAATACCGCGATCACGTTCAATATTCATCCAATCAGAACGTGTTTGAATACGATCTTTTTTTGCCTTAACCTCACCAGCGAGCTGAATCGCCCCACCAAACAACAACAATTTTTCTGTTAGCGTTGTCTTTCCTGCATCAGGGTGAGCAATAATAGCAAATGTACGCCGCCGCTTTACTTCTTGCACTCTACAATCCATTATTCCCCCATAGGCTGAGAAAGTACTTTAGCAATCAGGGCCCGCATTTCATCAACCCCATAAAGCGCTATAAAAGATCCAAATCTTGGTCCTCGTTCTTGTCCTAACAAAACTTCGTAAAGCATTTGAAAAAAAGCAACTGAAACACCTGGGCCACCTTCAGGACTTTTTTTGTTATGATCTTGATAACGTTCCGTTAAACGCGCAACATCAAGAAGTGAATTTTGAAGTGCGTTGTCATCAACAATTTCTGGCAAATTTGCTAATTTTTCATCGATTTGAGCTAATACCGCGCGCTCAATATCATCAGGTGCTCGAAACTGTTTATTGGGCTTAACAAAAACATCAAAATATTTAATGGCACACTTCACCAACAAATCAAGCGCTGGACATGTTTGCGCATTAGTTCCCTTAGAATAGCGAGAAATAAATCCCCAAAGCACGTCTTCATTTTCAGCATTTGAAGCACTAACCAAATTCAAAAGCATAGCAAAAGATACGGGCATATCAACCTGTGGAGGACAACCGCTATGAATATGGTATACAGGGTTATTAAGTCGTTCCTTCCATTGTTGGCGACCGTAAGCAGAAAGATGCGCATAATATTCATCAACAGCTTTTGGAATAACATCAAAATAGAGGCGTTTTGCTGTTTTAGGCTTTAAAAACATATAAAGCCCTAAACTTTCTGTTGGTGCATAAGTTAGCCACTCATCAATGGTCAAACCATTTCCCTTGGATTTGGAAATTTTCTGCCCCTTCTCATCCAAAAAGAGCTCATAATTAAATCCCTCGGGTGGATTGCTACCAAGCACTTTGCAAATTTTAGAAGACAGATTCACTGAATCAATCAGATCTTTTCCTGCCATCTCATAATCAACTCCAAGCGCTTTCCAGCGCATCGCCCAATCCACCTTCCACTGACACTTAACTTTTCCACCAGTAACCTCTGTCTCAACAGTTTCACCTGTTTCAGGCTCAATATAGGTGACAGTGCCTTTTTTAACATTCCGATCGATAAGCGGGACTTGCAATACTTTTCCAGAAACAGGAGAAATAGGCAAAAAGAGCGCATAAGTTTCTTGCCGTTCTTCCCCCAATGTTGGCAAAACAATTTTCATCACTTCATCATAAGAAGCCAGTATTTTTAGGAGGACTTCATCAAAACGGCCAGAACTGTAATAATCGGTAGCGCTAGCAAATTCATAATCGAAACCGAAACGATCAAGAAAAGCACATAAGCGCATATTATTCGCCGCTCCAAAAGAAGGAGATGCATCGCCAAAAGGATTTGGAACACGGCTGAGCGGTTGACCAAGATAATTTGCCATTTTTTCACGGTCAGGCACATTCTCAGGAACCTTACGCAAACCATCCATGTCATCAGAAAAACAAATAAGTTTTGTTTTAATTTTATCCTCAGTTAGAACATGGAATGCGTGGCGTACCATCGTCGTCCGTGCGACTTCCCCAAAGGTTCCAATATGCGGCAAACCAGAGGGTCCATAACCTGTTTCAAATAAAACAGTCTCTGGATAACCTGTCTTTTCATAACGCTTGATAAGCTTGCGTGCTTCCTCAAACGGCCAAGCTTTCGACTGAACAGCTTCATCTCTTAATTTAGATGTAAAACCAAAAGCATCAAACTGATTACGCGTCATGATTTTATCCTATATATTAAATTCTTTAACAATCAAGGTGTATGGTTGTTGAACTTTTTCGCCAAGAATAGCAGAATAAAAACTGCAAAATTCTTATCCCATTTTTGTTCACTCTATAGCTTATGTTTCATTATTTTAGTTCTAATCTTTTTCATGTTGATAGAACAAAGAATATGAGAATCATAAACTGTTATTTCTTATTCATAATACTGATGAACGTGCTGCTAATGTGCGTAAGCGCAGAGCGTTTAATTTAATGAATCCAGCAGCATCTTTTTGATCATAAGCACCCTGATCATCTTCAAAAGTTACCAACTTATCAAAATAAAGCGACTTTTTACTTTGCCGACCCTCAACAATC
Source organism: Bartonella bacilliformis KC583 (assembly GCF_000015445.1). NCBI lineage: Bacteria > Pseudomonadati > Pseudomonadota > Alphaproteobacteria > Hyphomicrobiales > Bartonellaceae > Bartonella > Bartonella bacilliformis. The sequence goes on from NC_008783.1 coordinate 1,433,541, forward strand.
ACATTACCCTTATAAAGCTTCAATGTAACCTCTCCTTCAACATGTTCTTGAGATAAATCAATAGCTGCCTGCAACATTTTACGCTCAGGTGAAAACCAAAAGCCATAATAAATCAGCTCTGCATAACGTGGCATTAATTCATCTTTCAAATGCGCTGCACCGCGATCTAAGGTTAAGGATTCTATCGCTCGATGAGCTGTTAAGAGAATGGTTCCTCCTGGTGTTTCATAAATGCCACGCGATTTCATACCCACAAAGCGGTTTTCAACTAAATCTAACCGACCGATACCATTGTCACGTCCGTAATTATTCAATTGAGCCAGTAAGGTAGCTGGAGATAACATTTCTCCATTAATCGAAACAGCATCACCTTTTTTAAAGCCGATTGTGATTATCGTTGCTTTATCTGGAGCAGTCTCCGGCGAAAGAGTGCGCATATGCACATATTCAGGAGCAGGAATAGCAGGATTCTCCAAAATCTTCCCTTCTGATGATGAATGCAATAAATTTGCATCTACCGAAAAAGGTGCTTCACCTTCCTTATCTTTCTCTACTGGAATTTGATGCACACGTGCAAATTCAATTAAATCTGTTCGACTTTTAAAAGTCCAATCTCGCCATGGAGCAATAATTTTTATATCAGGATCAAGAGCATAAGCAGAAAGTTCAAAACGAACTTGATCATTCCCTTTTCCTGTTGCACCATGAGCAATTGCATCAGCTCCGGTTTCCTTAGCAATTTCAATGAGACGTTTTGAAATAAGTGGACGAGCAATTGACGTTCCTAAAAGATAGACCCCTTCATAGACTGCATTTGCTCGAAACATGGGAAATACAAAATCACGCACAAATTCTTCACGCAAATCTTCAATATAGATCTCTTTAATACCCATTATTTCAGCTTTACGACGCGCAGACTCTAACTCTTCCCCCTGACCTAAATCAGCTGTAAAAGTTACAACTTCAGCACCCAATTCGCTTTGCAACCATTTGAGAATAATCGATGTATCCAATCCCCCCGAATAGGCCAAAACAACTTTCTTAACATCTGTCCATTTGTTCATTTTAAAGCTCTACAATACTTGTTTTCTACTCTTTTACTCACAAATTAAAACCATGCAAGCAATGAAAATAAATTCTTTGTAAACAGCATTTAAAAGATGCAAAAAAAAATAAAAAAGCGTAAAGAAAAAATGGAAGAGAGGTGATGTAAATCGCAACTGCTTCTTTATTATAAGGGGAGAGGTTATGTCATTTTTGCCTGAATGGTCTGTTCTTATAGAATTCGCTTTAACATCATTGGTTCTCGCTCTCATACCAGGACCTGATGTCATGCTATCAGTGGGACGAACCATTGCACAGGGCACAACAGCTGGAATTATGTGTGTCTTAGGGAGTTCAACAGGTTTTGCTATTCAGGTATTATCTGTTGCCATTGGCTTATCAGCACTTATTTTTACTTCACCAATCGCCTTTTTTCTTCTTAAAATTGCTGGCGCTTTTTATCTTTTATGGCTTGCCTTTCAAATGGTGCGAACACACTCAAAATTTTCTCTAAAAGAAAAACCGCAAAAAAAACAAAGCCTCAAACGTAACTATTTGGCTGGCATTGGAACCAGTCTTTTAAATCCCAAAGCTATTCTCTTTAACATAACTTTTTTACCGCAATTTATTAATGCTAATGACCCTATGGCCACACAAAAATTGCTCTTTTTAGGGTTTTTTTATATCCCTCTTTCTCTACCTGTCACAATTTCTATCGTTTTTATGGCCCACAAACTCTCCACGAGTCTTAGACAAAACCCTTCTTATATGCGCGTTCTTGATTGGATCGTTGCGGGTATTTTTACAAGCTTTGCTCTACGTCTTCTGATCGACAATAGATTTTAAATTGAGCTCAAATCATCGCCCATCATACTTTCAAGCTGCAAACGCTCTGATTTACGCAAACGCTCTGAAGTTGATTTAAGATTTCCACATGCAGCCAAAATATCACGTCCACGTGGCATTCGAATAGGCGAAGCATAACCTGCTCTATTAATCACATCAGCAAAACGTTCAATTTGCTCCCAATCAGAACATTCATAATGGCTCCCCGGCCATGGATTAAAGGGAATTAAATTAATTTTAGCAGGAATACCCTTAAGCAGTTTAATTAATTTCTTAGCGTCATCCAAACTATCATTGACGTCCTTTAACATAACATACTCAAACGTAATACGCTTAGCATTAGAAAGACCAGGATAATTACGGCAAGCCTCCATTAACATGCTCAGTGGGTATTTTTTATTGATAGGAACAAGAACATCTCGCAAACTATCACACACCGCATGAAGCGAAACGGCTAACATTACACCAATTTCTTCTCCAGCACGTATAATTTCAGGCACAACCCCACTGGTTGAAAGAGTAATGCGGCGTTTTGATAAAGAAAGTCCATCGCCATCAGAAGCAATCAATAAAGCTTTTTTGACCGCTTCAAAATTATAAAGCGGCTCACCCATACCCATCATAACAATATTGGTGATTTTACGTCTTTCCTCTGAAAGACTTGAATGATCAGGTTTATCTTTCCCAGGGAAATCGCCTAAACGATTACGTGCAAACAATAACTGCAACAAAATCTCTTCAGCGGTCAAATTGCGAACCAGTTTTTGTGTTCCCGTATAACAAAAAGAACAAGTCAGCGTGCATCCTACCTGAGATGAGACACACAAAGTACCACGCCCTTCTCCAGGAATATAGACTGTTTCAATTTCAACGGGCTTTCCTGCTCCACGTGCTGGAAACCGTAAAAGCCATTTATATGTGCCATCTTTTGATATCTGTTCTTCAACAATTTCGGGATATGCAATAGAAAAATTATCTTTTAGCATCTCCCGCATCGGCTTAGAAATATTGAACATCTCATCAAAAGATGAGACACCACGCACATAAAACCAATGCCAAAGTTGACGTACACGCATACGCGTTTGATGCTCTGGAACACCAATACTCCTCAATGCTTGTACCATTTCATCATGCGACAAACCAATCAAAGACTGAGACTGCTTTAATCTATCTCTTACCATCGCCTGATCTGTTTTAATTTTTTGGCATGCACTCATTGAGTGGTTATACGAAATAGCCATTACTTCCCAATTTTAGGTTATAAGTTCTTAATGACAATTTTGCGCTGCATTCAATGCCGCAGTCACTCCCTTTAAGGAATAAGTATAAGTCGTGCGTGTTCCCCGTTTTGAGACGGCTTGCACTTTCATCGTTGCACCTGCACGCATAGCTGCAACAAGCTGCGTTTCCATCCCTGAAGACGCTAACCAAGCCGATGAATCCTTCGTGAAGAAATTAAAAACCTTATCACCAACAGTCACAATAACTTCTGACCCTTCTTTCAAGACGTAGCCAGCCATAAATTGCGGTTCAAATGAAACAGGCGAACTAAAACGCTTAGTCACTAAAAAGAAATTATCGCCATGCCTAACATTTGTTGGTAATGCATTTAAAGGCATTGATAACACATAGCAAATTGTATTCTCTGCAGATTTATAAGAATAGGCTCCCCAAGATTCAAACTGATGTAAACGACTTGGTGTTTGTGCCCATACTGTTCCAGTAGTTGCAAGAATCATCATAGATATAGTGACAAAAATCTTCTTAAACATTCTCATTTAGCTCACTTCTTTATTTTTCAACAAAATTTTCTTTAATAGAAATCATATTATATCGCCAAAACAGATCTTTCACTTAATTGTGACCTCTTAGATCTTACTAAAACATGAACTTTTTTTATTCAATAACCAAATTTTCGAAATAATATTTTGATTTTATTTTGTTAATTTTTTTCAAAAAACATACAGGTTTTTGAATACGATAAACGTTTTTCTCATTTTCAAAACAAAAAATCTTTTTTCATTTCAACTTCAAAATAGAAAAAAAGTGAATACACGACTTAATCAATCAAGCACAAATCACCTATGTCATCAATAAACAATTTATTGTAAATCCTTGTAAAAATTTCTCTATAAAATTTAAATTGAAAATTTTTTAACCATAATCAATACAATGATTACAGACAGAGAATTATGTACACTAGAAAAATATAATGCGCTCCAATGCGATACCAATTAATCACTCACTTTCAAAACATAGTGTGTCGTTCTCTTAACCTATGTTCAGTCGATCATTAAGAATGTTTCAGGCTGCACTTAATTCTGAGTGATGAACCAATAAATTGTAAAGTACAGAAACGTCATTTGTATTGTATAATTTCTGGCTAATACCAGAATAGCGCAAAACACGCGCAACTTGCGACAAAGCTTTTAAGTGATCTGCTCCTGAATTCTCAGGTGCCAAAAGTAGAAAAACAAGGCTTACCGGTTCATCATCAAGAGCTTCAAAATCAACAGGAGTTTCAAGACGAGCAAAAATACCTGTGATTCGATCAATATCAGCAAGTTTTCCGTGAGGAATTGCAATACCACCCCCTACACATGTCGATCCTAATTTTTCACGTTGCAAAATAATATCAAAAATAGCACGCCCTTCAAGCCCTGTTAACTCAGCAGCTTTTTCAGCTAAAATTTGCAAAACCTGTTTTTTCGAATTTGCCTTAAGCACTGGAATAATTGCCTCCGGTGCAATTAACTCACTCAAATCCATGTTTCATTTTCCTTTTACACACTAAAATGTCACTCATAAAATCTACAAATAAATAGTTTTGATTCTAAAGATTTTCGTCAATTGTTTGCATCACCGCATGTATATTTACTCCCTAATGATAACATCCTGCCCATATTATCTTGGTTCAATTATCATCATTATTTGCTCCTGGAAAAAGAAGACGATCCGTTACATTTATTGCTACCACAGCAAAAACAATAAATATCATTTGTAAATACATTAATCGCCCAACCTCAGCAGTATCACTTTTCTTTAGAAAATTTTTCTCAAAGATTGCTGCAATAATGAGACATGCATAAGAACCCAATAATGTTCTTAAATTGGCTATGATTACGCGATTTAAAGTAAAAATCATGACAACACAAAAAGAGATTACTTTTTTAGCAATATTACTAAAAATCATCTGCATATTTCGTGTTTGATTTAACACGTGTAACGACGCCTTCTTTTTTAGATGCACAATGCCCCATACAAAATAGTGCACTCTAGGCTCAACAACTGTACCCATAGTATGATGACTAAAATATATCAAGACGGCATCACCAAAACGTCGTTTGTGCTGATTGTAAAAAAACTTACCAATCCATATCCCTTTCAGACGCTTGCAGATCCATAACAAACTCGTTTATCACTCATTACAAGATTAATCTAACGATAGATTTCCTATAAAATAAAAAACAAAACAAATCGAAAAACCAACAAAAATCATCTTTTCATAAGATGTCTTTCTAAGCAATCAGCAGGAAAATTCATTCCGGTTTATCGTCAAAAAGAAATTTTCATACAAATAAAAAAAACTTAGAAGAAAAATGTTATATCCCACCGAGAAAAAATATCTCATGATGCCAACAAATAACACGAAAAGACTTAACGATCATCCCTTCTTCACTCTTCATGAAGATCCCTTTAAACCACCGCACTTTCCCCCTTAATTCATAAGGTCTTAACCAGATCATTACGTCATTCACCTACAACAACTTATAGGCTTCTTATCCTGCGATGGAAACGTATGTTAACAGCGCTCATATGAGAAATCAAGAATAAAGCTTCATTGATACAAACAAATAAAATTGATTGTCTCTCATTGAAAATGACATTATATCTGCAGTCGTTGCTTTACCTAAACTTCAATGAACTGTTTACAAACTACAACTCTCAGAGAGAAAACTGATTTCCTAAATAAATTCTTCGTGTGTCAGCATCATTGATAATATCGTTTGGACACCCGTGAATTAACACTTGTCCTGCGTGAACAATATAAGCGCGATCGATAAGACCTAATGTCTCACGCACATTATGATCAGTTATTAAAACACCAATACCGCGTTGAGTTAAATGACGAATAAGTTGTTGAATATCAGAAATAGCAATAGGATCAATTCCTGCAAATGGTTCATCAAGCAGAATAAAATCAGGACGAGACGCTAAAGAACGAGCAATTTCAAGCCGCCGCCTTTCACCCCCTGATAAGGAAATTGCAGGGACTTTGCGCAAATGATCAATTTTAAATTCATGCAGAAGTGCATTTAACTCTTCACCGCGTTTAAAACGATCTTTTTCAACAATCTCCAAAACAGCTTTAATGTTATTTTCTACTGAGAGACCACGAAAAATAGAAGCTTCTTGCGGCAAATAACCAATACCCAAACGAGCGCGCCGATACATCGGCATATGCGTAACATCAAATCCATCAATCTCTATGGACCCTCCATCGGCTTTAACTAAGCCTGTAACCATATAAAAACAGGTAGTTTTACCAGCACCATTAGGGCCTAAAATGCCAACAGCTTCTCCCGTACGAAGACTAAAAGAAACACCATTAACGATTTGTCTTCCTTGATAAATTTTAATCAAATCGCGGGCAGCTAAGGTTCGTTTTAAAGGTTTTTCCAAAGCTTTACTTTCAGAGTTTTGTCTCGTTACTCGTTTCACTGTTTTGATTGCAAACATAAAATTTTAATGGCCACTCTTTTGATTTGATTGTAAAATGATCGAAACACGGCTTTTTTTCTCAGATGCTTCACATCCTTCAAGCAACGCTTTTCCTGTTTTCATATTGATTGTCAATTTACATCCTGTCGCAACGTTACGGCCATCCTTCAAAACAACATTGCCTGTCAAGGTCACCACATTTGATTTTCCATCAAAAATACCTTTATCGCCTGTAATGATTTGTGTCGCTATTTTAATATAAACATTCCCCAACGCTTCCATTTTTTTTACACCAGTTAAACCAGATCCGACAAACAATCTAGACTTTTTTCTTACTTCATTGATACCAACTGTTTGATGATCTTGATCATAATAAACAACTAATTTTGATGTTTGCAAAAGCCGTTCACCCTGAACAATTGAAACATTGTCATTGAAAATAGCGATACCCTTTTTTTCATGTATTTCCAAAGAATCTGAATATAATTCTATCGGCTTTTCTCCATTTGATAAATCAATTCCCATATGAGCCACTTCAGCATGTCCAAGCCCCCCCCATTTTAATAACCCTATGCTTAAAATCAAAAACCCACCTACCCATTTTTTCCATGATGTTTTTGATCTCATCTGATCACTCTCAGCTCTTATATTTATATAAATTTCAAACACGCGTTAAGGTTCATATTGAAATTATCTATTGCTGGCTAATAAGCAAATGCACACCACCTTGAAAATGCATTATTTGTCCTTTTTCGCAAACCCGCAAATTACCAGCTGTGAGAGAAAAATCTGCATTGTAAATATCTACACGTTGATCAGTTTTTAATTGACCTTCAGATAAATTAATATCTGCGGCCATAAATTGTGCAACCAATCCATCTTTTGTTTTCATTGTAAAGGGTTTGTTCAATTGCAAGTGAGTATTACTATTGTCGTAAATTCCTCTTTGTGCTTGGAGAAAAACCGATACCTGCTTACTTGCAGGAACTTCAGCTGTAATATTTTCTAACTCCACCACTCCTAAACGCATATGATCCTGAAACGCTTTTTCCGCTTTAAGCTGATAAGGTTGATTAGAACTTGTGTAACCTTCTAATCTTGGATCAACCATTGTCAATGCTGTTATCCCATCTTCTCCATTATTCAAAATTACAGTCTCAAAAGAAGTAGAAACGGAAAAAAATGTAAACCAGCAAAAAACAAGCGCTATAATAAATGCAAAGAAGGGTAAAAAAATTTTTAACACGTGAATCCAACGCGAATGACAATAAGCTGTTTTAAAAACATCGCTAAAAGACGATTTTACTGAAAAAACTTCATTGCGATTGTGTATGGCCATATTGTTTTCATCTCTCAAACACCCCATCTTTTAGTCCATGGAGTTTTTATAACAATGTATTTTTAAATTTCGCTTATTGCAATTCAACTTTTTTTGGTTTTATTTTGCTTTCATCAATTTATGTGTGTAACGTACACGTAAAAATAAATAGGAAAATGATTTTTTTCGTATAAATTGGAGAGGTTATTTTGATCAAATCAGAACTCATACAAATTATTGCTCGTCGCAATCCACATCTTCTTCAACGCGATGTAGAAAATATTGTTAACACCGTTTTTGAGGAAATTTCAATAGCTCTTGCCAAAGGTCATCGCATTGAACTTCGCGGTTTTGGAGCTTTTTCTGTCAAAAATAGATCCGCTCGTAATGGTCGTAATCCACGGACAGGGGAAACTGTTATGGTTGAAGAAAAATGGGTTCCTTCTTTCAAAACAGGTAAGGAGCTGCGTGACCGCTTAAATCAATGAGTAAATTTATGACACCTAAAAATATTCTTTTAACAATTATTTTGATACCTCTCACAGTTTTTTTGGTCGCTTTTATTGTAGCCAATCGTCAAATTGTTACACTAACTCTCAACCCTTTTTGGAGCAGTTCTCAAAGCTTTACATATCAAGCACCTTTTTTCGTTTGGCTTTTTATTTTTTTTGGTCTTGGTATTGTATTAAACAGTAGCATCAATTGGTTTACACGATGCCAATATCGTAAGGATCTTAAGAAAAAATAGCGCTGAACTTTAAGAAATTAGAATGACGAGAGCTCAAAAATCTAATATCAGTACTTTAATGATTTTTTTCTATTGTGTTTGATAACAGATTCAAAGGTATTTTTCTTCTCTTATCGTATTTTCATTAGCCTTAAACTCTAAAGCTCTATGAAAATTTAAAAGCCTCTTAAAAACTATTTCCTTTTACAATAAACGTGCCATGACACTGAATATACCTACACAACACTTTCAACCACATTCCGACAGTGTATATCCGAAAGAGAAATTACCTATTATTTTAGAAACAGGAGCTAGTACAGACTATGCTTTGATTGACTCTGGTAACGGAAAAAAGCTGGAGCGTTACGGCTCTTATCGCATTATTCGGCCAGAAGGCCAAGCGCTATGGAAACCAATCTTACCAGAAGAAATTTGGGATGATGTTGACGCTATTTTCACAGGCAATCGAGATGAAGAAGGTATAGGTCGTTGGCATTTTCCTAAAAAAACTCTTGATGAAACATGGCCTCTTTCTTGGAATGGCTTGTCGTTTCTAGGGCGTTTTACTTCTTTTCGCCATGTAGGTGTTTTTCCTGAACAGGACGCACATTGGCGCTCAATAGAAAAGCAAATTTTGCAAGCAGAACGTCCCATCAAATTGTTAAATCTTTTTGGCTACACAGGTATTGCCTCTTTGATTGGTGCGCGTGCCGGTGCTTCTGTCACCCATGTTGATGCCTCTAAAAAAGCTATTCTTTGGGCAAAAACCAATCAGGAAAGAGCAGAATTATCAAATCACCCTATTCGCTGGATTTGCGACGATGCAGTAAAATTTGTCGAACGTGAACTGCGTCGTCAAAAAACTTATGATATGATCCTTCTCGATCCTCCTGCTTATGGACGCGGACCCAATGGTGAAATTTGGCAACTTTTCGATCACTTACCAACAATGATTAAAAACTGTCGCAACCTTTTATCTGATGAGCCACTTGCTGTTGTACTCACGGCTTATTCTATTCGCGCTTCCTTTTATGCACTTCATACTTTAATGCGCGATGAATTCACAAATCTTGGTGGTATAATTGAATCAGGAGAATTGATTTTACGTGAAGAAGCTGGCAAACGTGCTCTGTCTACTTCTCTCTTTAGCCGTTGGATTGCTTGAATATGCACGGTCAAGTTAAAGAAATTACTTCTCTTAGTAACCCTATCATTAAAGATCTTAAAGCGCTCAATAAAAAGAAAAAGCGCAATCAAGAGGGACTCTTTATGGCAGAGGGACTTAAATTGGTAATTGATGCTTTAAATCTCGGTTGGACGATTCAAACACTCATTTTTTCCAAAAGCACACAAGGTAACACCACTATTGAAAATACTGCCGCACATATTCTTGCCAATGGTGGTTACGTTATCAGAGCTTCACAAAAAATTATGGAATCCATCACCCACCGCGATAATCCGCAAACTGTTGTTGGTATTTTCAAGCAACAATGGCACCCTATCGAAACCATAACAGAGTCAGCAAAAGATGTTTATATTGCTCTTGATCGTGTGCGAGACCCTGGAAACCTCGGCACCATAATCCGCACAGCCGATGCAGTAGGAGCAAAAGGTGTTATTTTGATTGGCGAGACAACAGATCCTTTCTCGCCTGAAACAGTCCGTTCAACAATGGGTTCAATTTTTTCTATCCCCCTTTACCGTTTTAACGAAAATGCCTTTTTGGACTGGTCTACAAACTTCAAAGGTATGATAATTGGTGCACACCTCCAAGGGGCTGTCGATTACCGCACTATCGATTTTAAAGGTCCTATTATACTTTTAATGGGAAATGAACAACAAGGTCTATCAAATGCGCTGGCAAATCGCTGTCACCAACTTGCACGTATTCCACAAAATGGGCATGCTGATTCTCTTAATTTAGCGATAGCCACAGCAATTATGCTTTATGAAATCCGTCGCTCTGATTTAACGCTTGAACCACGTGTTTAACACTTAACCCTAAAGTGAGAACAAAAATGACACTCAAATCACTGTTTTTTCTTCTTTTGGGTTTAATAATTACAGTATTGCTTGATCAAGCCATCAAATATTGGATTACGCACACTATGCTCTTAGGGACAGAAATTCCACTTTTTCCCTTTATTTCTCTTTATCATGTGCGTAATTCTGGCATTGCATTTTCGTTTTTTTCCTCTTTTTCCCATTGGGGGCTCATTGCTCTCACAATCACCATTATTGTTTTTCTTTTCTGGCTATGGAAAAACACTGAGCTTGACAAAGCTTTATCACGTTTTGGTATTGTTCTTATCATTGGTGGAGCAATCGGTAATCTTATTGACCGTATTCGTTTTCAAGCTGTCACGGATTATATATTATTTTATATTGATGGTGTCTTTTCTTTCGCCATTTTCAATCTTGCTGATACCTTTATAACGCTCGGTGCAATTTCCATTCTGATTGATGAATTTTGTATCTGGATAAAAACAAAACGCCATCTCGACAAATCTAAATAAGTAACATACTGATTGCTTTCCTATCAATACGGGTAAATCCATAAACCATATAAATATCTCTACGGATTTTGCACTTGGCTCTCTCTAAAAATTTATGTGCTATAATAATTTTGTTCCTAGCTTTCTTGTTATTGCGTGTAATATTTTAGAAAATTGATCAAGCCTCATTCGTTGAGTCAATCAAACGTTGTAAGGTAGTTCTTTTAAAATTTATCCCTATAGATCTTTTCGGTATCGGTAAAATAGGGTATTTTATTTTGCAAAAAATTTGCCAGAAAAATTGAATAATCTTGGATAAAGATCCGTTC